>NZ_SJPY01000002.1:0-300000 GCF_007860185.1 Novipirellula aureliae | reverse complement strand
CGCAGATCCTGAAAAACAACGCGAGCTCCGAAGTCGCTACGGTTTTGATGCCAATGATTTTGTTATTGGAACGATCAGCCGACTTGATGAGCGTAAAGGAAACGATCTCGTCATCGACGCGGTTGCAGCACTAGCAACCAAGTATCCGAATCTTAAGTACTTGATCGGTGGCACGGGACCGCAACGTGCTTTCTTGGAAAATAGAGTCAAGGAACTCGGTGTCTCCGATCACGTTGTATTCGCTGGTCGTGTTTCGGAGAGTGAACATGTCTGTCACTACGACCTGTTGAATCTATATGTGATGCCCAATCGGCTATTAAAAAACAATACCGTCGAAGGATTTGGTATTTCATTTGCCGAAGCCGCGACGAGAGGTGTTGCCAGCATCGGTGTTGACAATGGCGGCGTCGGGGAGGCGATCGCAGACGGTGTTTCTGGTGTTTTACTAAATAATGCGGATATCGGTCCATTGACCAATACCATTGAAGAAATTCTCAACCATCGACGGATCTTTGATAGCGATCGTATTCGCCAACATGGAAGGCAATTCACATGGCAACGATTCATTGATCGGATGGTTGAGCCTTGCCAAGATCAATCGATTGCATCGAGAGAGGTGTGAAGCCACGATCATGAGAGTAATGCAAATTGTTGCCGACGGAAGCCCAGGCGGCGGAACCACCAATGTATTGGCTTTGACGGAAGACTTAATCGATCAAGGTGTCGAGGTTGTCTTTTGCAGTGAAGGGCATTCGTATGCGACCGAGGAAGCTCGGAAACTTGGTGCCGAAGTATATGATGGACTTCACTTTTTCCGCAGTCGAATTGATACGCGGATCGTAAATGAGCTACGTGCAGCCGTTAAAGAGGCATCTGCAGACATCGTGCATGCGCATGGCGGGCGGGCTGCGTTTGCGATGGTTCGCGGGGCTACGCCACCACAGTTGCAAAAGATGCTTTATACCGTACGGGGTTACCATTTTTGGCGAAAGACGTTTTTGATGCGTTTTTTGGCTGAACGAGTCGAACGGAAAATTAGCCAATCCATTTTCCGAACGGTTCATGTCAGCCAAAGTGATCAACAGGTTGCAATTGACCGCCGCTTTGTTGTCGACAATCACGACAGCGTCGTTATTCGCAACGGCATTCGTTTGGCGGACATCCCATCTCCAAATCGATCAAGCGCCGATGACGAAGCTCGCCGGTTAAATGTTGCTGTTCTCGGGCGACTGACCATTCAGAAAAACCCGCATCTCGTTCTCGATATCGCCGCCGATTTGGCCAACGAAGGTTTTGTGTTTCACTTCATAGGCGGTGGCGACATGGAGGCCGAAATTCGATCAAGAGCGCAAACGCAGCAGATTCACAACGTGATCTTTCATGGTGACCAATCACGTCGCGATGGACTTTTTCGAATGTCTGAGTGTGGCACCTTTTTGATGGCGAGCTTGTGGGAAGGGCTACCGATCGCACCGGTCGAAGCGATGGCGATGGGATTGGCCGTTGTCATCAGTGACGTGAACGGATGCACCGAAGTGGTCCGTGATCAAGTGGATGGGCGTGTTGCACCAAGCGAGAATCGAGCTGCTTTTGTAGCGGCACTAAGGGCGGTTGTTGCGGAGCCAAGTAAGACTCAGCAAATGATCGAAAGCGGCAAAGAGCGAGTTGCGTCCGAGTTTACTCGAAAACGTGTGGTCGATCAGCACTTGGGTCTCTATGCGGAATGTTTGGCAGATTAGTCCATTCGTCGTCAATTTCATCCGGCTTTGTCCCAGCCGCACCAAGCGCCAATCCAGCAACCATCCAATAAACCGCCTGCGTGGGAATCAGGTTAAAAGCAGCTTCAGAACTGGCAATAAACAAATAGATTGCCAGAACGATCCGACTTTGGATTTCGATCGGGCTGCGACCGCCAAAGACGATTGGGAGCAGCCAGATCAGGGTGATGAGCGCGACGCCCATCCAGCCGAATGTTAAGTAGGCGGCTAGGTATAGACTTTCACTTGTCCAGGCCAGCTTTTGCGTGCCCATTCCATGCAGCTCATCTCGAAAGTTCGAGACGCGGCCTCCGAGGTTTGAGTCGAGGAGAAATGCGAACGGCTCGCGGCCCATTACGTAAGAAGCCCCGACAAAAATGGCGAACAGTACAAGGACAAAGGCGCCCGCGTAGAAAATCCTGGCAATCTTTCTCTGGACGACCGCGTTAACAAATTCATAGGCGGCAAAGCCTATCCAAACGCTTCTCGAAAGAGTGAGTATGCAAATGGAACGAAACTGAAATCGGGCTCCCGCTGCGCCAATCGCTGCGATCGGCCCCCAAATCAGTAAGTTGACTCCTAGAATGTTTCCATTGTTGTACGTGGAAAACATCTTAATCATGCTGCCGCGAAGATTGTGACGCTCGGCTACCAAATGGATGTCTGCGCCCGTCGTCGTTAGAAACGGTATGCCGATGACGATGTGAGTTGTATTGTAAACAACGAATGACAGTACCCCAAAGCCGAAGACGATCAGCAATGAAATTCGTAGCAGCTTCAAGAATCGTGGTGTGCCGAGAATGTCGATGAAGTAGTGGATGCTTAGCAATGACAAAACCGGCACGATAATGGTACTGACAACGATCGAAATCAATGCGCCTTTGGATGCGTAGCCGTACTGGGAAAAACCAGCCAACTCGACGGTAGAGAGCAGGAAAAATAGCAGACCCAACGCAGCGTACTCGGGGCGTATTCGCCGCTTTGAGTTCGCCGCCAAACGAATCAGTTGGATTCCACCCGTCACGCCGAGCAGAAGGTAGCCGAACGTGATCGGGATGTCACCCAAATACACACCTGCTTTCGGGAAACCGAACAGGCACACTACCGTCACAACCGCAAAGACGGATAGTAGAGGAAAGTTCATGCCGTATGGCCTTCAAAACCGAGGAATTCGGACACGGTTTTCGCGTCAATGAAAGTGATCAAATCACGGATCGTCGCGACAGCGCAGCACGACGCGCAGAGAGTTCGGCTCCCCAACGTCTCTTCCTAACGATCTATCGTCTCCTACGAGTCCGCTCACGACTCGAAACAGGACTTTAACGATTGTTCCAAACAATCGGATTCTAGTGCGTTGTCACAACGAGGAATGAGGGTAAGTTTCTTTCGTCGCTGTGGCTTCCAAACGCAGCTTGCTGGGGCAAGAGGCCCCAGCCACTCTATTGCCAAGTCGAACATCCAATTGTGCCGAAGCATTAGCGAGTAGCCACCACCTCTCCATCAGCGAGTGCTCGTTCAATTTCGTTGACTAAAAGTGCCAGTCGGATGCGGGCGGTTTGCGACTCGCAGAACTCGGCCAACTCGGAAGCGGTTTGGACGTAGTCCCATGACTTCTTCGTCTCTCCGCGACCGAACCAGATTCTGGCAACCCGGCACATCCGAGTGGTGGCCAAATCCATTCGCCCCGACTGTTCGTAGGCCGCCGATGCAAATTCAAGTGCGATCGGTACTTCTCGGAAATTGCCTGCCAAACGTAGATGTTCGGCTTCTTTGTCGAAATGGCATGCGGCTTGGAAATATTCGCCTTTCGCTAAATGGATCATCGCCGCGACGTTTTGCAGTTCGGCTTGTAGTTCTTCACTACAAACGTCGGCCGCCAATTTGCAAGCACTTTCGAACGATTGTTCGGCGCAGAGAATGTCGTACTTCTCGGCAGCCAATCGTGCGCGTGCCAAATGGATTTGAGCCTGGTAATCATCCTCACACTGTTCGGTTTGTTTCTTTTGTTTGAGCTTTTTCCCCACGCAAGGAATTTGTGTCACGCAAGATCCTTGACAAGGATCGTGTGGACGGCAACAGGAATCGTGTCCATTTTGGCTACAGGGCGGGGTGCAACACGCAGCGCGATCCAGCATTTGCTGAGCCTCATCAAAGCGGCATTCTTGCAAGGCGATTTTAGCTTCGAGCAGCCACGTGTTGCCTGTCGAACTTCCTGCACGACACAACTCAATCCTGGCATCGACCAACCAGTCCTTTGCTTCTGCATTCTTGTCGAGGCTGGTCATGCAAGCGGCCAAATTGTATGCAGCGGTGCCCGATTCATAGGGATTGTCGATCGCCCAGGCTCGCCGGATTGCTTTTCGGTATTCGCGAATTGCAGCGTCGATATCGCCTTCCGCATAGGCTTCCTTGGCTGACTTTGAATGTCGCACGAGTGTGCTGTCAACCTCCTTGATCGGTGAGAGCGAGGGGGTGCGGCATCCCGACTGCACAAGCAAGATGGCCAATACAACCGAGACGGCAACGGCATGGACCCTTGTAGCTGCATTCATCTGGCGGAACCTCCGCGCACACTCGATGGTGACAATTGCTCTGACGCAGTCGATTGATCTCGGTATCGACGTAGCAGCCAGTGGCTACGAACTTCGCCGACCAATTCTTGTGTGTCGCTGACGGTATCGTTAACTCGCTGTGTTGTACCCGGTAGATCGTTCGCTTCCTTTCGAACCATTCGTACCACTTCGCGTGTCTCGGTAGCAAGCTGTTGCACCTGTTCGGCGGCAACTCGCAGTGCGGCGAGCGTCTCGGCGATATCTTCGCTAACGGTTTCAGTGCTCTGGTTGACACCTTTAGCGGCCTCGCTAATGTCGTCGGTTGATTCACGAACATCGGCGAGCGTTCGGCGTACATCCTTTTCGACCAGTTGTTCAATTTTTCCCGTTAGAGTTTCGATGCGTGATTCTAGATTTTCGGTGGCCGTGCGGACCGTTTGCATCGTGTCGACCACCTCTGGGCGAACCGCTTCGCTCGTTACTCGAACGGAATCGGATGCACGACGAGTACTGGCTAGAGCGGGATCCACGGAATCGTCAAGCGAGCTTGTGAAACGCTTCGCTGACTGTTCAATCCCTGTCAATGTGGGGTCGAGTTTTTGTTGGATTTTTCTAACCGAATCGCTGACCGTCGCGACCTCGCGAGCCATTTGGTCGATTCGGTCGTCCTCACCATGAAAGTTTTCTAGTCGGCTTCCCGCAGGTAGCGATTGTGCTTCGCTAGCCCCATCGCGATGAGCGCGGCGGATGACAAGTATCGGGTTTCCCAGTCCAAACCTCCGCTGTAGCAAGACGACCGAATCGGTAAAGATATCAGCGCTTTTCGTCGGATCGATTCTTAGGTTTACCCGAATTCGGTCGCTGCCGTCGATGTAGCGAATACTGTCGACCGCACCAGCTCGTTCGCCGAGAATCATCACATCCGCTCCCTTATAGAGATCGTCGACGTCCTCTTGCGCGATTTCAATCCAGTACAAATCCTGCTCTACGAAATAGTCGGTCGCCTGCAACAGTAGCACGGACAGACCGATCACGAATAGCAGCAAGATCAGCAAGAATACGCCAACGATTTGGTTGGTGTATCGCAAACGCAAAGGTTCATTCATGGACTCGATGCTCCTTCGGTTTGCACAAGTTTTCCATCCGCTAGCGTGTAGTGACTCTGCGGATCAGCGAATTTGCCGCTTGCGTCCTCCGGATTACTCGTGAACCAGACCACGGCAGTTCCCGCCATTCGAACCTCATTCAATACGTTAACAAGTGCCGTCAATCGGGATGGTGAAACCGATTGCATTGGGCGTTCGAGCAAGAGTAGTCGAGGCTTTGATATCAGAGAACGAATCCACTGGTAGACTTGTAGTGTCGATGGCTCAACAAAGGCGGGACGCTGATTCAGAACGTTTGCCACGTCGAACCGTGTTCGCCAAACGGTCAGATCGGTATCAATCGATTTCGGCTCCATTTGGTGATGACGCCGCGCCAGTGTGACGTTTTCGGCAATGTTCAGATTTTGGATCCATGCATTATTCTCAAAGACGCGGCCAATCCGACTTCTCATTCTAAAATGGCGGTCGTAATCGTCACCAAGCCAATCGTTTTGCTCGAATAGCACCGTGCCTTCATGGGGCTGAATCAATCCCTCTAAAACGGAAACCGTTTCGCGGACCTTTTGGGAGCGGTCAAGATGGATCATTGCCAAGTCGCCTTGACGTACCGTCATCGTCAATCGATTGAAATGAATGTCGCTTTCGCGACTTGCACGAAAAGAAACATCCGATAACCTCAGTACGATCGGCTTTTCGTTTGGAATCGTTGTTTGGATGGTTGTCATGCTGTGCGGCTCGTTACAATACTTTGAATACGAGGATGCGTCCATAAATCAATATGGACAACACGGCAGAGACAACAAAGACGGCCGTTAACGCCCGGATTCCACTCCGGCTCGACACCCGCGGAACGTCGGTGACACTACTGCCAACACTCAGTCCATCGATGCAACAAATGGCTCCAGCAAAGCCGCCAGCAATGATCGTTTTGGAGACGAAAAATAGCAAGTCGAGTGAATTGAATTCACGAAAGATACCATCGAGAAAGGTGGTCCAGGGGATATGGATCGCACCCACAGACCAACCAATCACATAGCCCGTCACAATCATCGATGTGGCAGTGATGATTGCCAAACAAAAGACACTGATCACCATACTGAGAATCCGCGGCATCACTAACGCTGTCATCGGATCGATCCCCTGTGCGTCGAGGACGTCGACTTCGTGGTTGACGAGCATCGTGGCCAGTTCGGTCGAAATCGCGATCCCGCTGCGCCCGATCACAACCAGACACGCTAGTAATGGTGCCAATTCGCGAACGATTGCACGCCATAGAATCGGGGCAATCGCGTCCGTCGTGACGCCGAACGCGTCGACCCAAAGCGCAGCTTGGACAATAATCAATACACCGACCGCGGCTCCGAACCGCACCGCGACGATGACCCCGTCAACGCTGCTAAACAAGAGTTGACGGGCAAAAATACTGCGGATCGGGGGAGTCCAGGAAGCGGGGCGAATCGCCAATCGAACCGTTGCCCAAAGCATTGCCAAGATCGAAACGATCGTGCCAAGTCGGCTTAGGAATTGCTCACCCAAAAACTCACTCGTCCGCGCTGGACCGATCAAAAAGAACCAGCGAAATAGCGTCGGTCGTTCGCGAGCGTTTGCCACGGTTTCGAAATTCGTTTCGAGATTCTAGGTGTCTAAAGCGTAAGTGCCTACCAATCGGCTACTCTTAAAATGATCGGCGTAGCCGAGATTCCTACCTAGCAAAATCAGCAAAACCCGAATTGCTAGCACCCCGCTTTGATGGAACACGCCGCATAACCGGCACGCTTCATCAGATTACCAGCTTAGTCAATGAAGATTGCCAGAGCATGTGCGGCAAGCCGGTCTCAAACCGCCGATTCGCGTTCATGAGCGAACAAGGGCTGCACATTCAGCTTTCACCCACCATTCTTCTCGTCTTCGAGCAAATTTCTCTGTAGACGCCCCCGTGGTCGCGTTCGTCCGGGAGTCCCTAAATTCCCGCGTATTTGAGGGTTGCGAGTGAGCAGACCGTTTTGCTATGGAAAACGTGAGTTGTTTTCCTGTTCTCTTCTGTTTCGCTTAGGCCAACCAATTCGTGCAAGCGGATGTTCACGACCAACCGTTCGTCTTTTCTCCTTCTGGACCTGCTCCAGGTGGTAACGCTGCGCCGCATCCGCAGCGGTCGACGGGCGAAAATAACCCACTCGTCCAAGAAACGCGGCGTGAAATCGCCGACATTGTTCGCGAAGTGGCACTGGCGGCTCGCAGTCATGCCTCGCGTCACCAATTTCTAGGAATGCTAGCCAACCGTATTCTGGTGGCTATGGCAGCAGAAGGCGTTGTGATTTGGAATGTTGATACGAGGGAGTGTCCGTCTCGGAGAGACGCTCCTACGGTGCCGGGCTGTCCGTCTCGGAGAGACGAACCTACGGTGCCGGGCTGTCCGTCTCGGAGAGACGAACCTACGGTGCCGGGCTGTCCGTCTCGGAGAGACGAAACCACGGTGCCGGGCTGTCCGTCTCGGAGAGACGGATCTACTGATGAATGGACGTTTTCGGTTGCTCATCGGATTGGCAAGGTGACAGACCAAACGATTCCGTCTGAATCGGCAAACACTCACCTGCAAATGATTGCGGAAGTGATTGCCTCGGGACAGCCGGTCGTTGTTCCGGCAACTCCCGGGGCTACCGATTCCGCTCTTCCAGCCAATCCAACCCATGTGGCTGCGGCGGTCGTACCGATCGAGTCCAATCCGATCTCGCCGCATCCTTCGTATGTCCTCGAAGTCTTTCTTGAACCCGATTGCGGGATCGCGACCCAGCGTGGCTACCTGCGTTTCGTCGCTCAAATGGCAGATTTAGCTGGCGAGTTTTTGCGCAACGATCAACTTCGCTGTCTCGATCACAAAGCACGTGTAAACGACCAAGTCGATGCGATCATTGCTTCGCTTCATGCCCAAACCAACAGCCGTTCTATCGAAATGCTCGCGGTCGACTCGGTCGCCAAGATTTTTCCCCTTGACCGGGTTGCATTGTGCTACGTCGAAGCAAACGATTGCAAATTGGTTGCGGTGAGTCATGTTGGTACGATCGACCGGAACGGCAGTGCAGCGAAACAGATCGAAGCGGTCGCCAACGAGTACTATTGTCCCGCAACCTCGTGTATTATGCTTCCGGACGAACAAGAGGGAGGATCTTCCGATTTAGAAGTTCGTTTCGTTGCCAGTTCAGAAGAATGCGATGCCGTTTGCTTGGTAGGATTCGTCCGCAGCGGTTCGGAACCGCTCGACGATTTGCTAAGCGAACCGCTCTGCCGCATCGCATTGCACACGGGGTTAGCGATTCGGCATCGTCGAATGCTCGAAGCGATTCCCATGGGGCGCGTGATCGGGGCATTGGCGAACCAAATCCATTCGCGACGTCGTGCGAAGTGGTTCAACCCCGTCGTTGGCATCCTCTTCATGGCTCTTGTGGCGGTTGCAGCACTCTACCCCGTTCCGATGCGAGTGACTGCACCGGCGGTACTTCGGCCAGCAGACGTGCAACGAGTTTTTGCGCCAAGGTCGGCCGTCATCGAATCGATCCATGTCGCAAATGGGGAATCGGTTACAAGCGGTCAGAAACTGTTGTCGATGAGCGATCCTACGCTTGAGCAACAAATGACCGCGTTGATCGGCCGGCGATCGATTCTGATTCAGAAGCAATCAGCTTTCATGACCGCTCTCGTCGATACGGCTTCCAACCGAACCGACCGTAGCGAACAATTGCAAAGTGAGCGAAGTTTGTTGGCGGAAGAGCTGCAAACCATTGATCAACAATTAGCCGATCTCGAAGAAGTGAAACAATCGCTGGTCATACGAGCGACAAACGATGGTGTCGTGGATGCGTGGCAAATCGAGCAGCGTTTACAAGGTCGACCCGTCAATCGCGGAGATGCTTTATTGGAAGTTATTGGCAATGAGACTCGATGGTTCGTTGACGCGCGTGTGCCACTGTCCCGAATCGATCCCGTCCATCATGCAAACCAAAAAGGCGTCCTGTCCGCAGTCGCAACGATGAACGATGCAAAAGACCAACCGTTGCCATTGACGATGCAATCGATCGGTCCGGTGATCCGCAACACCAAGGACGGAACCGATGCAAAAGCAGTCGTGCTGCAAATCGAATCATCCGAGAAGTCGATGGAGCTATGCCGCTCGCTTCAAAACCGTGGTTCCGTGAACGGGACTCCAATTCGGGTCATGTTCCAATGTGAGGATCTGCCACTGGTTAACGTGGTGTTTTACGATGCCATCGAAATGATTCGAGCAAACTTGAAGATGTATTTTTAGACCGTTAGAGTCCAGGCAATAACCGATTCACGTAGCCTAGGCTTCCAGCCTGGGAAAATTGGAGTCCAGGCATTAACCGATTCACGTAGCCTAGGCTTCCAGCCTGGGGGAAATTGGCGTTCAGGCATTAACCGATTCACGTAGCCTAGGCTTCCAGCCTGGGAAAAATTGGAGTCCAGGCTGGAAACCTAAGCTACGATCAAATTGAACCAGAAATCCAAATATGAACAGACTGCTGCTAACAAGACAAGCTCTGCGAGTTCGCTTGATCGTTTCGCTCGTGCTCGCCGCATCACCAACGATCCTCTGCGCCCAAAGCAGCATCGTCGAAGTAACCGATTGTGTGGTGCGTTTTGCGGATGAGGTTGAAGTGCCGAGTTTGGAGTCGGGTCGCATTGCCGAAATCGCAGTGAAACTTAACCAGCGAGTCAATGAAAATGAGACACTTGCACGACTTGACGATCGAACACTTAAAATTCGTCGCCGTGCTTCGTCATTGCGTCTCGAGCATGCTCGCCAAGCTGCCGGTGACGACGTTGAACAAAAGTATGCCGAAACGGCACTCGCCGAAGCCAAGGCGGAGCTCGACTCCAACCGCTCGATTTATAACGATGTGAATGGTGCGGTTCCTATGAGCCACCTTCGCCGTTTGCGATTGGCGGTCGAACGTGGCGAACTTGAGGTTGCCCAAGCCGAAAAACGTCGACGTGAATTGTTTGTCGAAGTCCAACTCCGCGAAGCGGATCTGGCCATGCTTGACGACCAAATCGAGAATCTTGGAATCAGCTCACCCCTCGCGGGCACCGTCGTCGAAATCGCTCGGTCGAGTGGTGAATGGATCGAAAAGGGGCAGCCGATTGCGACGGTCGCCAAAATGGATCGATTGCATGTTCATGCCCTCGTTCGCGAAGACCAATTGTCGCCCAAACATTGTGCTGGATTGCCCGTCAGTGTCCACTTTACCGATTCAAGCAATGGAAACGAAAAAGTGCTCCGGGGCAACGTTCTGTCTTCCGATCCACAGCGGTTACCGGGTGGCCGGTATCGATTACACGCGGAGGTCATCAATCAAATCGATGGGAACGCCGATTCGCCGATGACACAATGGATGTTGGTGCCAGGAACAAGTGTTCGTATGAGGATTGACGCCAGTGATGCGGCGATCAAGTCGGCGAAAATTCGAATGACCGATTGGCGATAAACGATGGCCGATTCGATTTTACCAAACGAGATTCGCTCCGTTCCCTCCGTTCTCATTCGAAGGGATCTGCGTAGCGTATCCGTTCAAGGCTACGCCCGAGCTTATCGAATGGTAATCGATGACGTTAGCGGGAAATTTTCCAGGATAAGCGAGCACGCATGGCAACAACTTCACGGTGACCGCGTCGACCCGTCCTTGTCGACTCAAGCCAAAGTGGCGGATTGGACCTGCGAGCGACTCGAGTCTCCATCCAATCCATCCAAGCCGTTTAACTTTTTAGCGATTCAGATTCCGCTAGGCAGTATTGACGGCATCGCAAGACGACTCGCTCCGGTTAGCGGATTCCTTTTCTCACCGGTCGCGATTCTATTTTGGATGTCAATCATTGTCGCTTCGATAGCGGTACTGGTAAGTCGATCGGAAGCGTGGGTCGCGTCTCTTCGCTTGTTGCCTGTGTACCTTCGCAGTGCAAATGCGTTTGGGATCGGCATCACTTTTTTGATCACAAAAGTCCTCCACGAATTGGCGCATGCGGTCATGTGTCGACGGATGGGTGCGGAGAGTAAATCGGTAGGTGTCTATCTGTTTTGCGGCGTTCCATGCCCCTATTGCGACGTGACCGATGTTTGGCGAATTGCGAACCCGGTGCGGCGTGCGGCAGTCATGTTGGCTGGCATCTATGTCGAATTGATTATTGCGGCTTCCGCAACCTGGGTTTGGGTATTAGCGGATGATCCGGCGGCACGAATGTATGCGATGAATCTAATCTTGGTTTGTGGCATCAGCACCGTGCTGTTCAATGCCAATCCGCTCATGCGATATGACGGTTACTATGTGTTGTTGGATGCCGTCGGTAGTACGAATTTGCGTCGCGAAGCGCGTGAAGCGTTCGAGTCGACGATCATTGCGAGGATTGCGGGAAAACAGTACCAGAAAATCCGCCGCTCAGATAAAATAGCGATTGGGTTGTCGAGCTATCACATCGCATCGACGATCTATCGAACGACCGTTCTATTCGCTATTGCCGCGTTGATCGTTCATGTCGCCAATTTGCTTCATTTGAGCGTATTAGGAATCGGCTTGGTTTGTATCGTAGCGGTACGGTTGATGGCGGCAAAAACAAAGGCTTCTATTAGTGTCTTGCAAGGAAAGGGGAGTTGGATGGGTGTATCGAAGTGGCGCCGTTTTGCGATCGTATCGACCCCCGCCGTTTTGCTATTGTTGATTTTGTTTCTACCATTACCGCGTTATCGCGAAGTAGCAGGAATCATTGATGCGGCAAACTCCTCGAGCGTCTTTTTACCACCCTCAAGCCAAATTTCAAAAATCAAAGCGGAATACGGTGACCATGTAGCCGCCGGAGACCGATTGGCGCTACTAACCGATGAAACGTCGCGAATCGAGATTACTCGACTCGAGGGCGAATTGCGATTGGCGAATATGCGGGGCGAGCTGGCACGTCGCGATGCACTCGATCGGCCCAAGGTCGCCGAACAGTGGAAGACACTACAAGCTGCCGAAGAGTCCGTCGGGGCGTTACTCGACAAAGCGAAAAAACGATTGGCAGAAACTCAGGTGCATTCGCCGGTATCTGGAGTCGTCATACCGCCTCAAGCAACCACACCGGTTGACGAACCGAATCAGAGCGTATGGTTGGCCAGTTTCGCAGGTACGGTCTATGATTCACGCCAACCGTTTTGCCGAATCGCAACGAACGAAGAGCGTCAAGCGATGTTTTGGCTCGATGCCAAAGACCAACGCTGGGTGACGCGCGGTACCGCGATTCGAGTGAGAATCGATTACGGTCAACGTGAATGGGTCGATACGAAAATCGAATCGGTTTCCCAAATGAGCGAGGATCGAACGAGCGTCACTCGCGATGCCGTCTATCGAGTGATATGTCCGCTGCCAACTCTTCCGCATGAACCATTGCTCGATTCGATCGGGCGTTCTTGCGTTGGAGTGGTGAAATTGCCTTCACGCAGTTTGGCAGCCGATTTCGTGAATATGCTAAGCGAGTTTGTGAGTGGTGGATAGCGAATCGAGCGAACCGAAGAAGACGTTGCCAATGGACGTTCTCACGATAGCTGGCGTGCATCCGGCGGTACAATCGCCAAAGGATTTACTTGAGCAGTGTGAACTGAGAACTCAGCGGCGTAGCGGACCAGGCGGGCAACATCGAAACAAAACCAGCTCTGGCGTGTTTTTGATACACCGTCCCTCGCAAATCGTTGGCGAGGCGACCGAGCGACGTAGTCAAGCGGACAATCGTCGCATCGCGTTAAAGCGGCTTCGTTTCCGACTGGCAATCGAAATTCGCAGTCAGCCAAAATTGGATACGCCGACTGATCCGATCGAGGCTAGTCTCCGCGATCGGTATCGTCAAATTCTGAAACGAATGAATGATAACAACGAGGACAAACCCGCGGTTTTAGCATTGTTGTTAAACGACTTGTATACTGCGGGCGGACAGACCCGTTTCGTGGCAAAAGAGTGGGGGACGAGCACGACATCACTCGTTAACTTTGTCCGTTCGGTCCCTGCCGCATTCGCATGGCTCAATCGCCTCCGCGATCATCAGGGCATGAAACCGCTAAAGTGAATCGGGACTCGCCCATCAATCCCTATCGGCCTTCCAATCCTCCGCAGCCATCGACGATGACGGCGGACCGTTTGCTATTCGATTTGCTATTCGATGGAACGATCGATGCCGAGGATTGATTCGAACGGCTGCCTTTGTTACCGGTCGTCGAGCGATCTCTTTAGCCGTGTTGGAGTAACTTAGGGCGGTTCGGCGTCGTAAAAACTAATGGAATCAGCCTGCGCGCACTGACCCCCACACTATTCTTCAAAATCCATACCGCTTTTGCGCCCTGGATTGGTTCTCTGCAGGCCTTGCTATTATGCTGAGTACACCCCTCTGCGTGGCGGGGCTCGTTTTCCATTCATTTGTCAATGCATCCATGAACTTCGCGGATTCGATTACCGATCCGGTCAACAACATGTTCGTCGGTCCGATTTGGCCCGCATCGATCTTGGTGTGCTTGTTGATCGCCTACACCGCATTGGCGATGATAGGTTTGTTGGATTTCGGGTTTGATGTCCCCGAGGTCGATCTCGATCCTGGTTTGGATCCTGGTTTGGATCTTGATTCGGTGGTCGAATGGGATTTTTGGCACGGTATCGGAGCGGTTTCAGCTCGCTGGACCAACTTTGGCCGCGTTCCGGTTATCGTTTGGGGCGGCATCTTTGCAACGATATTTTGGTCGGTGTCTTTCCTGTTGTGGCATGGCTTCGATTCAAATCGCTATGAGCCGGCGGTAGGGGCCAGTGTCCTGCTTTCCATTCGCAACGTCGTGATTGCGGTTGCGGGAACGAAATTAGCCACCGGGCCGCTTGTCGGAACATTTGCCAAAGGTCCAGCATACGACGAGAACCATTTAATGGGTGCCACGTGTGAGGTGACGACCACGGAAGCAACCCCTGAATTCGGCCAAGCGAAGTTTCGCGCCGAGGCCGCACCACTACTTTTAAACATTCGTACTGATGGTCCGACGATCCCCAAGGGGACCGAGGTTTGGATCATCGGATTTGACAAACGGAAACGCATCTACAAAGTCTCTCTTCAACCTTCGGAGCAATCATCGTGAACTCACTGTTTTTTCTTGCCGAGATAAGCTGGACACAATTTTGGATTGTGGTCGTGGTGATTGGTGTTGTCGCGATCTTTGCGGCGATGATTACCTTTAAGAAATGTTTTGTCATCGTCGGGCCCGACCGTGCGATCGTCAAATCGGGTGCTGGCGGCTTGAATGTCTCGACGAATAATGGGGCATTCATCATCCCGCTGTTGCACCGCTACGAGTTCATGGACTTGACGCTGAAGAGCTTCGAGATCGCCCGGCAAGGCAGTGAGGGCTTGATTTGTAAAGACAACATCCGAGCGGACATCAAGGTCGCCTTCTTTATCCGCGTCGACAGTTCGAACGAACAAATCAAAGAGGTTGCCCAGTCGATCGGCGCGAAACGATGTAGCGAGATCGACACGCTTCGCGAATTGTTTGATGCAAAATTCAGTGAAGCACTCAAGACGGTCGGAAAACAATTTGACTTCGTCGATCTTTACGACCAGCGAGACAAGTTCAAAGAAGAGATTTTGAAGGTTATCGGTACCGATTTGAACGGTTACCAATTGGATGATGCGGCGATCGACTACTTGGAACAAACGCCGATCGAAAAACTCAGCCCGAACAACATTCTCGATGCTGAAGGTATCAAGAAGATTACCGAATTGACGGCTGGCGAAAAGGTCAAGGAAAACCAATTCACTCGCGATAAAGAGAAGATACTTAAAAAGCAAGACGTCGAAGCGGAAGAAACCATCCTCGAACTCGAACGCCAACGTGTCGAAGCGGTCGAGAAACAAACACGAGAAATCGCCGAGATCACGTCACGCGAACAAGCGTCCGCTGCAAAGGTTCGTGAAGAACAACGGCTCGAAGCTGAGCGAGCACGGATTGCGACCGAAGAGGAATTGGGGATTGCCGAAGAAAACAAAGCTCGACAAGTCTTGGTCGCACAGCGAAACAAGGAAAAGACCGACGCCGTCGAATTAGAACGAGTCAACCGCGATCGCGACTTAGAAATGACCGAACGACTACGAGTCGTCGGCGTTGCCGAAGTCGAAAAAGAAAAGGCGATCGAGGTCGAAAAACGTAACATCCAAGAAGTGATCCGCGAACGAGTCGCCGTCGAACGGGCGGTCGTCGAAGAACAAGAACGGATCAAAGACACGCAGGAACACGCGGCAGCCGACCGGCTGAAGAAGGTACAAGTGACCGCAGCAGAGATGCGAGCGGAAGAGGAACTGATTCGCGTCACCAAACAAGCTCAATCCGAAAAGGATGCGAGTACCTTGTTGGCCGAAAAAGTCCGCATCGAAGCGGAAGCAAAACGCGACGCGGCGGAAAAAGAAACGGCCGCTACCAAAATGCTCGCCGAAGCGGAAGCTGCAAGGGCCGCTGCCGCTGGATTGGCCGAAGCGAAAGTGCAAGAAGCCAAATCGGTCAGTTTGGAAAAGGAAGGGACCGCCGAAGCAAGCATTTTAGAGAAGAAAGCGATGGCCGAAGCAAAGGGGATCGAAGCTCGCGCCGCGGCGAACCAGAAACAAGGGCTGGCCGAAGCGAACGTCGACCTGGAGAAGTATCGCAGCGAAGCAATCGGAATTACCGAGAAGGCCGAAGCGATGAAACAACTCGACGGTGTCGGCAAAGAACACGAAGAGTTCAAACTCAAACTCGACAAAGAAAAAGCCGTCGAAATCGCGGCGATCGATGCTCAACGCGGGATTGCCGAAAGCCAAGCGGGTGTCGTTGGTGAAGCACTGCGTGCGGCAAGAATCGATATCGTTGGTGGCGATGGCGAATTCTTCGACCAAATCACTTCTGCGGTCAAAGGTGGAAAGGCAATCGACCGCTTCGTTTACAACAGCCGAGTGGCAACCGATATCAAGGACACCTTCTTTGATGGAAATGCCGACTATTTCCGTGGCCAGCTGAACGAGATGGTTTCCAGTTTTAACCTGGATACAGACGGCGTCAAAGACCTCTCGATCGCCGCCCTGATTGCCAAGATGATGGGCATGGCTAAGAGCGAGGATGTCCGTAGCCAATTGACTAGCTTGCTCGGCGTGGCCGGAACGGCTGCGATTGCCGACCGGAAGGCCAGTACGATGTTGGAGGCCAAAGTGGCGAAGTCAAATGGCAAGAAAGGGTAGTCCAACATGCCGGATACCCCTTTAGCGGCTGGCACCTATGAGGTCCTTCGCAATCGTCTGCGCGAGGCGGCAACCGATTTGCGCGGACGATTGAAGAGGCTCAATGAGCAACGTGCCTCGGTCTTTGGAAATATCGATACACGTTTGCTCACAACCGAACGGGTGACAACGGAGCACAATTGCATTCCTCGCGATCTGATTTCGATCGGTGATCGATTTATCTTTGGCTACAACGTCCAATTTGGATTGAAAAACGAGATTGAACTGCAGGATGTCTTTTCCGTTTATCAATTCAGTGAGAATCGATTTCACGAACAACCGCTCGATCTGATCGGGGACAAGCGTTTTCGAAACGATTTCCACGAGCTGTATCGGTTTTATAAAGACACGAAGTTCGCCCGCTTCTTTCGTGCCGGCCCGATGTTACACATGGTATTCCGCGTCGGCAAAACATCGCGAGACATCAAGAGTTTCAAATGGCGGATGACAGCCGATTCGATCGAGTACATCGATAACCGCAGTGAACAAGAAGTGAAGGTGCCGCCGCAGCACGAGTTTCGCTGGGAACGGACGACTCGCGATCAACATCACTACGGAACACATCCGCATATTTCGATCGACGACCGAGTATTCATCGAAACGGTTGGTGGCGATTTGACGGTCAAGATCGAAAACAATACGGACTCGGGCGAAGGGATTTACGCCGAACCCGTCGACCACGCCGACCAAAAACTTGACGATGCTGAGATCCACTATGCGATCGTTGGCAATTTGATTCTGATGAAGGTCCGTCCCTATCAAGAGACGACGACCCGCTATTTGGTCTACAACGGAAAGATCCAAAGCGCCATTCGACTGGATGAAATTGCACACGCCTGCGTGATGCTGCCGAGCGATCAAGGACTGATCTTCCCAGGCGGCTATTACCTACAAACAGGCCAATGCAAGCGGTTTGATCACGGGCTGAGCGATATGCAATACCAACGCACGATCGCATCAAGCAACGGCGAGGATTTCTTGTACCTGTTCTACAACCCAGAATCGGGAACCTACGTCCAACTCGCCTATAACCTGATTCGCCAAACGGTGGAAACACCGATGATTTGCAACGGACAAACGTTTTTCGAAGCAGGAGAGATGGTTTGCTTCAAGACGAACAATGAACCGCAAAAGCATCATGCGATTCAAGTTTGGCAGACACCGTTTACGACCGCTGATTTTGTGTCGGACAATCAAACCGACTCGATGCTCTACAAAATCGGCAATAAGGAAATCGTTCGCGGCATGGCCGAATGCAGCGAGCTATTGAACCTGATCGACAAGGATGACAACTACGATGGACTTTACGTCGATTTGGTCAAGAATTCGGCCAGTATTCTGGATAACTATTTTTGGATCGACAAGGCTGAAACCGAGCATCTTGCTGAGCCGATCGGTAAGATTCGCGATGCGGCTTCGGCAGCGGTCGACGAATTCGAAAAAGTGGTTCGCGTTCGCCGCGAAACGGAGTCGGCAACCAAGAAGGTACAGCAAGACGTCGCCGATTTGATGAAGACGATCGAGCGGGGACGATTCACTTCGATCGATGATTTTGTCGACGCACTAGCGAAACTACGGCATGTACGGGGCGCAGCCTTGGCTCTCAAAGACCTTCGCTATGTTGACGAGGCGATTGTCGATAGCCTGGAAAAGGATGCTGCTGAAAAAGCCGAGCGGATCAGTCGACGTTGTGTCGATTTTCTACTGACCCCTGGTTCGCTCGATCTCTACCAAACACGTGTGGAGGAAGCGGGCGAAAACGTCACGGCGGTTGAGTCGGTTACCGAAGCGAAAAAATTAGGCGAATCGATCGACGAAAGTGCTTCCCAGTTGGAACTACTAACCGAAACGGTCAGTAATCTTCGCATTGATGACGCCACGAAACGAACGGAGATTATTGACGCGATCGGGACCGTTTTCGCATCACTCAATCGAGTACGCAGTTCGCTCAAGGCACGAGTCAGCGAACTGGTAAGCGTCGAAGGAAAAGCAGAATTCGCGTCGCAGCTCAAGTTGCTTCAGCAAACCACGGCTGGTTATCTTGATGTTTCGGATACGCCAGCGAAATGCGAAGAGTATCTGACCAAAATCATGGTCCAGCTAGAAGAGTTGGAAGGCCGGTTTGCCGAGTTTGATCAATTCGTCGTCCAATTGGCTGAGCGACGTGAAGAGGTTTATGCGGCCTTCGAGTCTTGTAAGGTTCAGCTGATTGAAAAGCAAAACCGCCGAGCTGAATCGTTGGCATCGGCCGCCAGTCGAATCATCAAGGGGATCGATTCACGTGCGCGAGCGATGGAGTCGAGCGAAGAAATCGCTGCCTATTTCGCTGGCGATTTGATGGTCGAAAAGGTCCGCGACATCATCCGCCAACTAGGCGAACTTGGGGATGCGGTTCGTGTCGGTGACCTGGAAAGCCGCCTCAAGACGATTCGAGAAGACGCGTCGCGGCAGCTAAAGGATCGACAAGACCTCTACGAAGACGGTGGCGATGTGATCCGCCTCGGACGGCACCGCTTCGCAGTAAACACTCAAACACTCGATTTAACAACGGTGCTGCGAGATGGTGAGATTTGTTTGCATCTGACTGGCACCCAGTTTTTCGAACCGCTGCAAAACGAGGACCTCTCGAACGCAAAGGACTTGTGGGACCAAGAGCTGATCAGTGAAAACGGAGACGTCTATCGGAGCGAATTTCTGGCCGTCGATTTATTTGAGTCGTCTGTGTTTACCGATTCGGAAGCGGTCACACCCGCCTGGATGAATTCACAATTGCAAGACCGGTTTCGTGAAGGTTATTCCAAAGGGGTTCACGATCTCGACGCGATGCAGATCTTGAAGTCGCTTCTAGAATTTAGCCGATCGATTGGGCTGCTCCGACATTCTCCGTCGGTTCGCACCGCGTCGCTGCTGTGGTTTAATAAGTTACTCGACTCGAAACAACGCAAAGCGATGACCGATTGGATCGCGGGATTCGCGAAATTGGCAAAAGCATTTCCGGAGGCAAAACCTGCCGTGGAGTTTCGTCACCGTTTGAGCGAGCTTGCCGAAGCGGATGGATTGTTGTGGAAACCAATCTTTTCGCAAAACGTTACCCCCGAGCTGATGGCAGACTACTTGTTCGAACAATTCGTCGAATCGCCACGGCGTGGAGTCGTCAGCAGTCGAGCAGCCGATCTACATCACTCGTTCGCTGAATCACTTCCCGAAGAGACTCGCGAAAAGCTGGTTGCCGCTTCGATCAAAGCGAACGAGTCGTCACCTACATCCGCATTCATCTTGTCACGCAATTGGGCCGATGCGTTTTTAAGTAAGCACAGTGACAGCGATGATCTTGACCCTGCGGCCTCCTATCTCGATGAATTGGCATGGCTAATCTATAACGCAGGACCTACTTCGATGAAGGTCGTCAAGGCGGCGGTTGCCAAGAAGCTGGAGTCGATGGCGGGTAGCCATTCGCGGATTACTCGCGGCGTGATGAGTTTGAACTACCATGAAATTCTTGACCGAGTCCGACACTATCGCTCGGACGTTGTTCCACGCTATCGAAAGCTTCATGAAACGAAAAGTCGGTTGGTGGACGACGCACGCGACTCGATGCGGTTAGAGGAGTTCAAGCCGCGAGTGCTAACCAGTTTCGTACGCAACCAACTGCTCGATGAAGTCTATCTGCCGCTGATCGGCGATAACTTGGCAAAACAAATGGGAGTCGCCGGCGCGGACAAACGGACCGATCGCATGGGGTTGCTACTGTTGATTTCACCGCCTGGTTACGGGAAAACCACGTTGATGGAGTATATTGCAAACCGTCTCGGCGTGGTGTTCATGAAGATCAACGGACCTGCGATCGGTCATGGCGTCACGTCACTCGATCCAGCTGAAGCACCCAACGCGGCGGCCCGCGAAGAGGTCGAGCGTTTGAACTTGGCTTTGGAAATGGGTGACAACGTGATGCTGTACTTGGATGACATCCAACACACCCATCCCGAGTTACTGCAAAAGTTTATTTCGCTCTGCGATGCGACTCGCAAGATCGAAGGGGTGCGCAATGGGAAAACGCGGACGTACGATTTGCGAGGACGCCGTGTCGCCGTCGTCATGGCGGGTAATCCGTATACCGAAAGTGGTGAGCGATTCCAAGTTCCCGATATGCTCAGCAACCGTGCCGATGTCTATAACCTCGGTGAAATCATCGGCGATTCGGCTGACGCATTCGAAATGAGCTATCTAGAGAATTGCTTGACCAGCAATCGTACGCTCTCGCCGTTGGCGACCGCACCGCCCGAGGATGCGAGAGCGATTATCCGCGCCGCAGGGCGAGATTCACTCGAGGGGATTGAGCTTGAAAGTAATCTATCGGTCGATCAAGTTCGCGAAATGTTCGAAGTTATCCGTAAACTGCTGCGGGTTCGCGACGTCGTGTTGAAGGTCAATCGTGCCTACATCCGAAGTGCGGCGCAAGCGGATGCCTATCGAACGGAGCCAGCGTTCAAATTGCAGGGTAGTTACCGAAACATGAACCGCATCGCCGAGCGGGTGGCGGGCGTGATGAACGAGCGAGAGTTGCAAACCTTGATCGTCAGTACGTACGAGCAGGATGCACAAACACTGACGACCGACAACGAAGCGAACGTTTTAAAGTTCAAAGAGATTATGGGGATTTTGACGGCGGAAGAGAAAGAGCGTTGGGATGCGATCAAGTACGCTTATGTCGAAAGTGTACGGATGCAGGGAATGGATAGTGAAGATCAGGCGGGCCAGTTGATGCGACAATTAGCATCGATGCGAGATGGACTCGAATCGATTCGGCAAGTTATCTCCAAAGCCATCGCGATCGGCCGCGAAGGAGCGGAAGAGCGGATGGACACACGGCTCGATCTGCTGCGGCAAAGTCTATCGACATCCGCATCACAGTTATCCGATACGTTAACGGCAACGAGTAAGAATCTGGAACAGATCAGCACCCAGCAAGCACTGTCGCCGCCCGAGCAAAAGGTGGTGGTCCAGTACCGCGTGCCTCGAGAGATTGCCGAATTAGTCAAAGGCCAATTTCATTTAATGCAAGAATGGCTTCGTCCGCTATTGAATGAATCCTTAGACAACAGCCGCGACCTAGAAGGTCTGAAAAAACAACTCGAAAAAATGCTCCAACAGTACGACGAAGCCGAGGCATCGTTCGAACCACGCACCCCCCCACCGGATCGATAACCACTCGTTGGAGTCCAGGCTTTCGCCGCTTCTCCCCAGCTTTCGGAAAAACAAAATCGTCGGCGATATTGACGGTCAAACCTAAAACCAGCTAGCCCGGATGATACGCAGACTGTTTTTCGAGCAAAGAACGTAAACGCTTGAAGGCGTAGACGTTAGCAAAACAATTTGCAAGCCCATGAATCATCCGAGCTAGCCCGGATAAGGTTCGAGGATAAGCGGTGAAAAGATGGGTTTATATGATTTTGCCAAGCTCCCCACTACGCGGCGTCAACCAGTTCAATTTGAGCGATTTTCCGAATCCAAACATGAGATAGAATGGTTGAGCCGCATTATCGATAGCGTCAACTTCTACCGCTCGAATTCCAACGAGTTAAGCGATGTGAAGTGTTTGAGCAGCGGCGTCTTCTATGGTTTTCTTCCATACGCTGTTGATTCGAACATTCAATCGTGCGTCATGCTTCGTTTCCGGCATGTCCGACTCTCCCTAAAGGATTTCAATACACCTTTTTTGCATGGCAATGTGCTGTACAGGCCAAGATTGGAAACGTGAGCGGATCGAAAATGAAGCCTCTTTCGTGGCTGTGGCTTCTAGCCGCCGTTTTCTGGGGCGAGACTTTTGCCAAGCCTAAAAATCAAGCGGTGACAAAGCAATAGGCAGGCTCGAACACTTGGCTAGCGGAGGCCGCAGTGAGGCGTCGATTCTGGTAAAATGAATTGTCGATCGCCAATCACTTTCTGCCAGCATTCTGATGAACCGTAAACAAGTAATCCAAACCATTCGCCGTCTACATCGGCGATGTGAACCGTTGAACCTTTCTGCTGTCAAACGAGACCATCCGGAATTGGTTTCGGCTGTCTATGCGGAAACTCCGTATTGGGGATGGAAAGCGGCCCTGGCGGATGCCGGTTTGACGTATGATAAAATCCGCATTTATGTGCGTGAAACGACGGAGTGTCGTGTTTGTGGCCGTCGTTTTCAGAATTTGACGGTACATCTGCGGTCGGCTCACGAGATGTCGACCGAAGATTATCGCGAGGAGTATCCCGATGCGGAACTCGTCAGCGAGCGTTTACGCGAAAAATTGACAGGCAATTCAAAACGCCCCCCTCATCCCGAGTTCATTCCACATTGGGAACCCATTTACACCGCCGAATACATATTGGACCGTATCAACGAATATGCCATGCGGGGCTTTTGGATGGACTATGAAACGATGACGACGATCGATTGCTCCTTGGTTGGTGTGTTCAAAATCTTCCTCGATCCGATGAGCTGGGATGATGTGCTGCGGCGAATCGATATTGACCCTGTGGAGTATCGAGGGTTCACGCGAGACAGTGACTTTACGCTCGCCGATTTCAAGCAATGGCTTGAGGACCGTGAAAGTCGAGGAGTCGATTGCACGCAAGTCACGTTACTCGGAGAGTATGACACGTGGCATCGGCGACCGCGGCAATTTGTTTGGGCGATGCGCCGTTACGGCAACTGGACCGCCGCGTTAGAAGCAGCGAAGGTTGATTTTGGCAAAGCCGTTTTTGGAGGTCATCACTATCTGACGAAGGAATCGGTGTTAAAGGAGGTGCGGCGAAAGAGCCGAGAAAAGGCGGATTTGTCTCATACGGCAGTAAGTTTGTGGCCGAATGGCACGCAGCTAACCGACGCAGCAGCTCGTTTTTTTGGTAATTGGACCGCCTGTCTCGATGCCGCTCGGGTTCCGCAAAAGTTGCGTGTCCGACGTGTGAACTATGAAACCGAACAGGATGTGCTTGAAGCGATCCGCTATCGATTGGATCATCAGTATAGCCTAGCACCTCTCGATCTCTACTACGGTTCTCGCTCTGATTTGCGGTTATGGAAGAAAGCGTTCGAGCTCTTCGGCAGTTGGCGAAACGCCGTCAAAAAGGCGGGTGGCAATTCGCGACAAATTCGCGAGGCCAGTCAAACCCCATTTTCAACGACTGCAAAAGTGACCGCTGAGCTGAAGAAACGGAACCGCGGCGGTCGGTCGTTGGCAAGAGAGCAACTTTGCCAAAACGAGATCGACAAGCAACTTTATTGTATGGCTAGCGGTTTCTTTGGCACCTGGCAGGCTGCCGTCAGGGCGTCGGGACAAGATCCGAAAGCTTACCATCAATTCAACCTCGAACCGATTCGGAAATACGTTACGGAAAAGCAAGTCGTCGACGAAATTCGCAAACGGCAAAAGAAGGACCAGCCGATTAACGTACGTGGCCTTACCCACGGCGATGCCACCGATCAGCCACTGCTCTACAGTGCTCGTAAATTGTTTGGCAGTTGGCAAGCGGCGATCGAAGCCGCTGGAATCGAGTACGATTCGGTGGTTCACAAGCAGCAAGACTACGAAGCGATGAAGAAGCGTACTTATCGCACCTATGAAAGCCGCGACGAAGTCATCGCGGAGTTACAACGTCGGCACAAGGAGGGGATACCACTCAACCATCGAGCGGTTTCGCATGGCGACGATGATATTCGCGATAGTGCTCTGATATTGACGGCTGAAAAATTCTATGGCGACTGGGACAAGGCACTCCTCGCTGCTGGAATTGATCTTGCCAGCGTGCAACCCGAATGGGTCCGAAAACGCAAAGCAATGATCAAACGCAAAGCAAAGCAGGGACGCCGCAGACGCTGAGCGGTTTTGGGGATGGCCACGGTTTGTTCCGCATCCCCACATCGCTGACTCGCAAACAATACCCGTCTCGGTATCAATCGACCGATCGTGTCAAAATTGTGCTCGGGGGGATTCCCCGAGCTTAACGCAGAATTCGCCAGGAGGCAAAAATTGCGGTGATTTCGAAGGAAGCTTGTCGTGTGGTAAACTATTCACTTCAACCTTGAATCGCATGAACGAATCGCATGAACTTTAACTCTTCAACAGCAGGAATCTAATACGTGAGAAGATCAATTGGAATTTTAACGAGCGGCGGTGATTGTCCTGGCCTTAATGCAGCGATTCGAGGAGTCGGCAAGGCGGCGATGGATGAATTTGACATGGCCGTCATCGGTTTTCGCGACGGTTTTCGAGGGCTGACCCAAGATCGGATTTTACGTATCGATGGGGAACAACTCGCTGGGATCCTGACCGATGGAGGCACCATACTCGGAACGAGTCGCGATAAACCGCACAAAATGCCGATCGGTGATCGAACCGAGGATATGACTCAGGCCGCCGTCGATACCTACCGTAAACATGGGCTCGATGCCGTCGTTTGCATCGGGGGCGGCGGTACTCAGAAAAATGCGCTACGTATGGCCGACGCGGGGCTCAATGTGATCACCCTCCCCAAGACGATTGATAACGACATCTTTGGTACCGATGTTTCGTTCGGTTTTGATACCGCATTGGAAATTGTCACCGAAGCCATCGATCGATTGCATTCGACCGCAACGAGCCATCATCGCATCATCGTGGTCGAAACAATGGGGCATCGCGCCGGATGGTTGGCCCTTGGAGCTGGGATCGCGGGTGGAGCCGATGCGATTCTGATCCCTGAAATCCCTTACTCGATCGAATCGGTCGCAGGCGCGATCAGAGAACGTGCTCGGCGCGGACGTCGATTCAGCATCGTGGCCGTTGCCGAAGGAGCAATGACGGCGATCGAATCGGAAAAGATCGAAGAATTAGCTCGCCAGAAAAAAGAAGCCGATTCAAAGAAAGAACGCAAGCAAGCGTCAGAAGAACTGGCCGAATTCCATGAAAACCATGTTGGTAATACGCTCAAGTTAACGAAGAA
The DNA here is from genome assembly GCF_007860185.1 of Novipirellula aureliae. Classification (NCBI taxonomy): domain Bacteria; kingdom Pseudomonadati; phylum Planctomycetota; class Planctomycetia; order Pirellulales; family Pirellulaceae; genus Novipirellula; species Novipirellula aureliae. The sequence goes on along the minus strand of NZ_SJPY01000002.1, from coordinate 274,305 downwards.
ATTGGAAGAGTTGACAGGAATCGAATCACGCTTGACCATTCTCGGTCACTTGCAACGTGGCGGCACGCCATCGGCTACCGACCGCATTCTGGCGACTCGGCTCGGTGCATCCTGTGCAGAACTGCTGCACAACCAGACCTATGGTGTCATGGTCGCAGCTCGCGGTGACGGATTCGAAGCGCTACCGCTAGCGGATATCGCCGGCAAAAAAAAGCTGGTGACGGAGGATCACCCCTGGGTCCGAACCGCCGAACTCACCGGCGTTTGCCTCGGCCGTCCGTAGGCCGCAGGGCAGGGCAGTAGCCTGGGACGACGGCCTGGATAAGAACGAGGGTTGGCGGTAGTGGATCTTGTTAAAGATCCCGTGCGTAGGATCTTTAACAAGATCCACTACTTTAAAAAAGTACTACTCTTCGCTGTTCAATTCACGCAGGCGTATGTCTTTGAACTCGGCCCACATTGGTTTTCCGGCGTGAAGTTGCAGTCCGACTTTGCCTTCCGAACGAGCCAATTCAGGGTGTTCGTCAGTAAAGTCGACAACCAATTTGCCGTTCAGGTAGTGTTGGATGCGGTTTCCCTTGGCAATAATCGTCACATGATTCCAATCATCGACCTTCATCAATTCCTTGAAGGCTGGTTCGCTGATCAATGAATCGTCGAGCACCTTTTTTCCATCTGCCGTCCAAACCGCTTTTTCGCCGACCAGACAAATGCGGCCTCGTTTGCCTTTCTCTTCGTAGATAAAGCTCGATACGTTTGGGAAAATCTCTTCGTTTCGAATTTCGTGTTGATAACCTTTCATCGACCATGGGTTTTGATTCGTGATCTGTTCAGATCGATACATGATCCCCGAATTGTTCACTGCATTGCAACGGAACGAAAGGCTCATTTCAAAGTCATTGACATTGCCACCTTTCCAAATCAGGAAGGTGTTACCTTTCGCTGGATTTTCGGTGGTTGTTTCACCATGGATGACTCCATCGACGACCGACCAAAGTCGAGAGTCACCGTCCCAGCCATCCAAGTTTTCGCCATTGAACAAAGATTTCCATTCGGTCGAATCCGCAGCGGATGGTTGCCATACGTCATCGGCGATTAAATGGGTAACAAATGAACCAATCAGCATAGCAAGCGAAAGACGTAGCATGGTTAACACTCCGAAGGTGAAGAACGTGGGGATTGGGTATGGGGAAGCAAAATAGATTATGACTGTTGAGATGTGAATTATCAACAAGCCAAGTTCATTATTAACGCGACGGCCTGGGGTTTGTTGCGGTCCTAGGCTGGAGTTCTCGTTTTCAGACCGAGGCTATCGCCCCAGTGGCTTAGAAACCTGATAACTCCATCGGCTCGTGCCCTGATTGGCAATCCTCTTCGGTTTGACGGTCAAAACATCCCCGTCAAGATCGAGCGTCGCGTCATCACCCGCTGTGACGATCAGATCCGGATGGTGGTCGTAACGACTCCCCAAAAAGCCGGGTGCTATCTTATAGCGACAAGCCAATTCGAATTGTAATGTTGGTTGGTTGGCCGAGGCGACGTGGTGAACACTGATGCTCCAATGACTCGTCCCCGCACCACCAACGCCGAGTAACGCGTCCCCCAGGGGAATCGCCTCGAGCGACAATTGTTGGATTGGCGGTGAGCAGGGCCAAGCGAGACCGCCGTTGTCTTCGATGCTTGTCATTAGCGGCATTTCCGCTGCCGTGCCAAAGTGGTGTTGGTATCGGTCTTGGTGCCATCGGAAGCAAACTTGAATCGATCCATCCTGCGAAGCAAGATTCAAATCAGGAGGCGAGGTGATCACTCATCGACTCCGTTTGCGTCGCCTAACTTCGAGAATTCGGCCAATAGTTTTAGCCCTACTTCTTGACTCTTTTCGGGATGAAATTGAGTCGCAAATAGGTTGTCACGGCTGACCATTGCACAAAACGGACCGCCATAATCACACTCCAGTGCAATCACGGATGGGTCGGTTGGACGAACAAAATAGGAATGCACGAAGTAAAAGTGTGTTTCGTCATTGAGTTTATTAACGATTCGGCAGGGTTTCCGGGTGGAAACGGTGTTCCATCCCATGTGCGGAACTTTGTAGTTGTTTGGCAGGTCAAAGCGAACCACATCACCGGCAAGCACCCCGAGTCCCTCATGTTCGCCGTGCTCAAATCCTCGTTCAAACAGCAATTGCAGGCCGAGACAAATCCCCAAAAAGGGGCGTCCTGATGCGATGAAATCGAGAATAGGTTTCGCCAGATCGCGGCGATTGATTTCAGCCATCGCATCACCAAATGCACCAACGCCCGGCAAGATCAACTGGGAAGCCTTTGCGATTTCCTTCGGATCCGAGCTAATGGTTGCCGAACCGCCAATCCGCTCGATCCCTTTCTGGACGCTGCGGAGATTCCCCATTTGGTAATCAACGATAGTGATCATAGGTAGATAAAAGGCAAATCGACATTGAAAGAACGGTTAGACGACGGATCGTAGGACGATATCGCGAAAAATCGTTTTTGGCAAGATGTTGACGATTCACTCCGAGATTTGGTGTGTTTAGCGTCTCGGAGAGACGCTGCTACGTATGTTGCCGATTCACTTCGAGATTCGGTGCGTTCAGCGTCTCGGAGAGACGCTGCTACGTATGTTGCCGATTCACTCCGAGATTTGGTGTGTTCAGCGTCTCGGAGAGACGCTGCTACTGGCGATATCGACGACCTCGAGGGTTTCGCGGCCTGTGCGCCGACGTACCCATTGTTTTAGCTCGAACTGGGTAGCCCAGGCGGCATGACTGAGCTTTGCCCAGAGTCGAGGTGCGACGATTCGGTATTCCAACAATCGCGTTGGAACGGCTCCGAGCATCTTTTTGTAGGCTTCGTCACCACGCAAAAACTCAACGCCTTTCATCTTCTGCTCGTGAGCATATTTCAACGTCTTGGTCGTCAAAACTCGGCCTGGCTCGAGTTTTGACGCCTCGATGTCATAGCCAGTGCTATAGACGTAGAGGCATCCATCGTCACTTCGGTAATTTAGCGCATTACCGATCGTTTTTCCATCCATCAGAATCGCAACGAGGTGCAGTCGGTTTCGGTCGTGCCAATGCTTGGCGACTTGTTGGATAAAGCTTCGCATTTTCGGATCCGCATAGCTGCCGGGTTCCCCGACCGCGTTCCAGCGGCGTTGATGTAGATCGATCAAGCCGTCGATGAGCGCGGTTACTTCGTCGTGATTTGATGCAACGACGAGTTCCATGCCGTCGGTATCCTCGACCCGAGATTCCAATAAATGGTGTTTTCGGCGAGTTCGGCGACTTAGTTTTTGCAGCCAATCGTCCCATGTTGCTTGACATTCGAACAGCCAAGTGTGCATCCGAGACTGAGCGTGAACGATCGCACTACGTTTTCCCAGTTCTGCGGCAAAGGTTTTCATGACTTCATCGTTTTCACTGATTCCATCCATTTCAATCAGATCCCAACTATCGTTCGAATCGTTCATTTGATCGATTAGGAAATTTGCCATTGCCTTTGCGATTTCCTTTGCATTCTCAGGCTTGGCGATGACGGACACGAAGTCGCTGCAGACATTATTATTGCCAAAGGAGCACAATACTCGGGGCGAACCCGATTTTCGATAGAGTGGCAACAGGCCACAAATTTGCCGCGACGCGTCGCGTGCGATTAGAATGTAGGGTTCTTGTCCATTTGAAAACGATTCCCACCAAGATTCCAACCAACTCGGTTCGCGAAACGGGACGCCATCGGCGAGCGAATTCCAAAGTTCGCGTGACGAATCAGCCCCCGAAACGATTGTCGCCAAATGATCCGTTCGTTCAATGGAAAACATAGATAGTCCAGTAGGTCGCTGTATTGTAAAAATGCAAAAAATTACGGTAAAGGCACGAGAAAGGCACGAGGCTCTGCCTGAAAACCATCAATGTTCGCTACGTTTTCAGACTGTGGCTTTGAAACCTAGCTTTTTCAATGAAGGCCTCGCAGCATGAATCACCGCTTTCGCTTACAATGTACGCCTGCAACGCACTGGTTGACGTTATAACCCGTTTTTTTGCTATAATCGCAAGTACTTATGTCTTCCGTTTCTGAAAATGCAAATTTGCTGATCGATCACCTCCGTCCACTCGGTCGGGTCGTGATCGCATTTTCGGGCGGCGTCGATAGTAGCGTCGTTGCTGCCGCTGCTGCCCTCGCTGGTCTCGATTCGGCGATCGCGGTAACGGGGCATTCGGCCAGTGTCCCTGAGTGGCAAATTGATTGGGCGAAGCGGATTGCTAGCCAAATTGGAATCGACCACCAAATCGTTGACACTCGCGAGGGCGAACGTGCTTCCTATGTGCGCAACGATTCGAAGCGGTGCTTTTACTGCAAACAAACGCTCTATCAAACGTTGGCAACGTTGGCCGTCCGGTACGATGGAGCGGTGATCCTCAGTGGCACCAATGCGGACGATCTTGGCGATTACCGTCCTGGCATCGAAGCAGGAAACCTTGCTTCGGTCAAAACACCGCTCGCCGATTTAGGGTTGGGGAAACAGGACGTTCGGGAACTGGCACGCCATTTCAAGCTTGACAATGCCGAATTGCCCGCATCCCCTTGCTTGGCCAGTCGAATTTCTTACGGAGTGGCGGTCACCCCAGACCGTCTTGACCGCATCGAACGAGCGGAAGCTTGGCTGCGAGGTCAAGGTTTTAGTGACCTTCGCGTTCGCCTCCACGCTGACGAATTGGCTCGTGTGGAATTGCTACCTAGCGAGCAAGATCGCCTCCGTGAAAACCGATTGGCGGAGCGGATGAACCAATTCTTCCGCTCACTTGGGTTTCAGTTTGTTACCGTTGATGTCGAAGGTTTGCGATCAGGAAGCTTGAACCAAGTATTGGTCGGTTTCGATCTCACTCGTCCATCCACCTCCACTTCTACGGGAACCGCGCGTTGATTCACGACGACTCTGATCTAAGCGATCCGTTGGCTGAGCGTACCGAAGCAATGGGCGAAGCAATGGATTCGGTTTCGGAACGAAAAGGTATCGTGTCCTCGTCTCAGTTGATGGGATCGCGGTTAGGCAACTATCAAATCTTACGGAAACTTGGCCGGGGCGGAATGGCGGATGTCTATGCCGCACGCGATCTGATTCTAGGACGTGAAGTCGCGATCAAAGTACTGCGAAGCGATTTTGCCAGTGATGAAACGTACGTCAATCGATTTCGCCGAGAAGCCAAGGCGGCCGCAAAGTTAAACCACCCCAATATTATTCAAATTTACGAAGTTGGAAACGTCGATTCCTTTCACTACATTGCTCAAGAATTGGTCGATGGCGACAATTTACGGCAGGTGATCACTCGGTCCGGGGCTGTCAGTGCGGACGAAGCGATTGAGGTTTTGATGGCAGTCGGTTCGGCTTTGGAAGTTGCGGCCGAGGCAAGGATTACGCACCGGGATATCAAACCCGAAAACATCATGCGTTCGAGTCGCGGGATCATTAAAGTTGCCGACTTTGGATTGGCTCGAGTGGCAACCGACTCCGTCGATGCCACTCGAAGCGACCTGACGCAAGTTGGGTTGACACTCGGCACGCCGCGGTACATGAGCCCCGAACAGATTCAAGGGCATGTTGTCGATGTTCGCAGCGATTTGTATTCGCTCGGCATTTCGATGTACCATTTGATCGCAGGCCGTCCACCGTTCGAAGCGGAAGATCCGCTGGCCTTGGCGGTCATGCATCTACACGAGATTCCAGCTCCCTTGGATTTGGCGCGTGGATCAAGCGATGTTCCCGAATGGCTGATCGCGATCGTGGCGAAATTGATTCGCAAACGACCCGAAGATCGTTTTCAATCACCTAGCGAAGTGCTCGCGGCGATTCATGCTCAAACCATCTCCGGTGGCACTTCGGCTGTAACGATTGGAACCGCTGCCGCGACGGTCCGGCTGCAACGAATCGTAGATGAGTCCCGCCAGCGAAACCGACGCAAGGCTTTGAAATGGACCGGGGCTGTCGCGGCGGTCATGATCGGAATCATCGGGACTTGCGCCGCGATGCTGTCGAGGCCACCAAAAAGTGTCACGCAAATACTTCGTCCTGACCAAGTTCCGCAGGCAACAAGCGTTGAAGAGCAATACCTGATCGCTGTCGTTCGCAACGACGAAGCAGGGTGGTCCGCGGTATCGGACTACTTCCCACCCGTTGAAAACCAATCCCTCCATATCCGTTACTATGCAAAGAGCCAATTGCAAATGGCGCGGCAAATGCAAAGTGATAATCAATGGCGCGCGGCCGAGGAAGTGCTGCGGCGATTGTCCGCAGATCCAAAAATTGATCGGCTCTATCGGACTTTAGCCTTGGTGAGTCGCTGCGAGGGGCTCAAACAGTTGGACCGCCCCGAGCTATTGCAGGAGACTCAAGCTCAACTGCAAGCCGCCTACAAAGAATTGCATAAAACCAACTCCAGTGCCGCCATCATTTTCGACCGAGTCGTACCCGAAAAAACGCGTTCTCAGTTAGGATTGACGTTGTAGTTTGTTCGTGATGGCCCAGAAGGCGGTTTTGCAGTGTTTCTCGAAAATCGCGGAACAGCCTTAGCCTTCACCATCGCTTAGCACGGCCATGAATGCTTTTTGGCTGATCTCGACGTTGCCAATCGCCTTCATGCGTTTTTTTCCTTCCTTCTGCTTTTGTAGTAACTTGCGTTTGCGAGTGATATCGCCTCCGTAACACTTCGCCGTCACGTTTTTTCGCATTGCGGGAACCGTTTCTCGGGCGATCACCCGACTGCCGATCGCGGCCTGAACGGCAACTTCAAACATGTGCCGATCAATTTCCGCTTTTAATTTCTTTGCGACCGCTCGGCCGCGGCGATCGGCATCCGCTTTGTTGCAAACGATACTCAATGCATCGACTCGATTCCCATTGACCATAATGTCCAATCGGCACAAGTCCGCTGGCTCGTAGCCCACCATCTCGTAATCGAGCGTCCCGTAGCCTCGCGTGCAGCTCTTTATTTTATCATGCAAATCGTAAACGACTTCCGCTAATGGAATGTTATAAACCAACATCGCTCGCCCAGCGCCAATGTACTCTTGCGTTTTGAGAATCCCTCGACGTTCTTGGCACAATTGGATCACCGATCCGATGTATTCGTCAGGAACAACGATGCTACACCTGACGATCGGTTGGCGGAACTCTTCGATATCACCTGGATCGGGGACGTCTTGCGGCTTGTGAATCGTTAGAAGCTGATTGCGTTTCGTCACAATCTCGTAGGTCACATTCGGGGCGGTTTGAACCAAGTCAATGTCGGATTCATTCTCCAATCGCTGTTGGATGATCTCCATGTGCAAAAGCCCTAGGAAACCACAGCGGAAACCGAAGCCCAATGCGTCGCTGGTTTCCGGTTCGAATTCGAAGCTTGGGTCATTGATCGACAATCGCTCGAGTGCATCACGCAATTCCGAAAAATCTTGGCCATCGCTTGGGAACAAACCACAGTAAACCATTCGTTTGGGCAGTGAGTAGCCAGGCAACGCTGGTGCCGGTTTATCACCTGGGATACTAATCGTGTCGCCAATGTGAACGTCACTGAGACTTTTGATGTTACAAATCAAATAGCCGACTTGTCCCGCCTTTAGTTCGTTGCAAGCAACGCGTTGTGGAGAGAATCGCCCTAGTTCGACCACTTCATGGACAGAACCCGCTCTCAAAAAACGGATTTTTTGACCTTTGCGGACGGTTCCGTTCATGATCCGCACATAGGTGATCGCACCTCGGAAATCGTCATAATTCGAATCGAACACCATCGCTTGCAACGTCGCTTGGGCGTCACCCGTTGGCGCGGGTATGTGTTCGATGATCGCGTCGAGTAGATCGGGAACCCCTTCGCCTGTCTTCGCACTGACCCGGACGCATTCATCCGGGTCGGTGCCGAGTGAATTCATCATCTCTTCGGCAACTTCATCTGGCCGGGCGTGAGTCAAGTCAATTTTGTTGATGACCGGAATGATTTTCAGATCGTGCTCCATCGCGGCATACGCATTGGCGACCGTTTGTGCTTCGACACCTTGAAACGCATCAACGAGCAGTAGCACGCCTTCGCAACATGCTAACGATCGGGAAACCTCGTAATGAAAGTCAACGTGTCCGGGCGTGTCGATTAGATTTAGCTCGTAATCCTTGCCCTTGCGGTTAAATCGCATGGAAACCGCGTGGGCCTTGATCGTGATCCCTCGCGACCGTTCAAGTTCTAAATCGTCGAGCAATTGCTCTTTCATTTGCCGCAGGGTCACCGTCTCGGTAAATTCCAACAATCGGTCGGCCAACGTGCTCTTGCCGTGGTCGATATGGGCAATGATGGCAAAATTGCGGATGTTTGATGCTGTATTATTTGCTGACATATTGTTTCTTGTGAGGATACTCGAAAAGCGAATTTCGACATCTCTTATTCTCGCCTAAGTGCGACGATTGGGTGTTCTGCTGTCCAGGACACCGCTCGCGGCGTTATAAGGGGGCGAATTGCCTCCTGGCTTTGAAGGCATTAAGGTGTGTGGGGGAAATGCGGCGGTGCGGTCGTCGGACAACCGTACCGAGAGTATAGAATCCGCATGGAACAACCACAATCAACCATCCGATCGCTGAAAACAAACATGAAAGTTGTCTTCTTGACCGCCGGTGCTGCTGGCATGTACTGCGGCAGTTGCATGCACGACAACGCGTTGGCTCGAACGCTCATCGCTGATGGCTACGATTGTTTGCTGCAACCAATCTATACGCCGATTCGGACCGATTCGATCAGCGTTGCGAGTGAGAAAATCTTCTTTGGCGGCATTCACGTTTATTTGCTCCAACAGATGCCGTGGCTGCGGTTTGTCCCTCAATCCGCACGCCGATTTCTCGATTGGCCGCCGTTGATCCGAGTGGCAACTCGTAAAGCCGCATCGACCGATCCCGCGAAACTCGGCGACTTGGCAATCTCGATGCTCCAAGGAACCGACGGGCGGCAGTCCGAAGAAGTTATCCGGCTGGTTGATTGGTTAGAGAACAAAATTCAACCCGACGTACTTATTTTGAGCAATCTGCTCATTGGTGGTTCGCTTCCGCTCGTCCATCGTCGGCTTCCAGAGACTCAGGTTATTGTGATGTTGCAAGGCGATGATATCTTTCTCGACCACCTTCCGACCGAAGCCCGTGCTGAAGCGATCGCCTTGTGCAGCAAACTGGTCAGTTCGGTCGATCGATTTGTCGTTAACAGCCGTTTTTACGCTGATAGAATGGGCACGCTTTTGAACATCCCCCCGGAGAAACTCTTTCAAACGCCTTTGTCGATCGATGCTGCCGCCTACTCCGCGTCTCTAACATCCGTGCCCGATCGATCGCACGGCAAAACCAAAACCTTTCGCATTGGATACTTGGCCAGAATATCACCCGAAAAGGGACTGCATCGTCTGGTTGACGCGTTTCTGCACCTTGCAAACGAGCATCACGACGTCACACTCGAGGTCGCTGGTTGGCTCGGCGAAGTCAATCGTCCCTATTTGAAGACGATCCAAACGCGAGTCCGTGAAGCCGGTTTGGAAGACCGTTTCACGTATCACGGCAGCCCTGAATTGGCCGAGAAGGTTGCGTTTTTACAGTCTCTTGATTTGTTGTCCGTGCCAACCGAGTACGAAGACCCAAAGGGATTGTTTGCACTTGAAGCCATGGCGTCGGGGGTTCCCGTCGTGTTGCCAGACCACGGTGGGTTTTCGGAGCTCATCGCATCGACAGGCGGCGGCATCCTCGTGCCACCGAACGACCATCACGCATTAGCCGAGGCGATCCTGCGATTAAAGAACGATCCGTTACTGCGAAAAGAACTGAGCAAAAACGGGCACAGATCAGTACACGAAAAACACTCGATCGAAAATGCCAGCCGAGCCTTGGCAACATTGTTTGCTCAATCCTAGTGCTTGGTCCAGGTTGAACATTACGGTGAAACCGGACGGCTTGCAGGCTGTTGATTTAATCGGTTTGACTCGACTTATTGTTTAACGCCAAGCCAAAGGCGACCGCTTATGGGAAAGCTGGCGCCTTCGGCTAAGCGTTAAACGATTGACTCGACTTATTGTTTAACGCCAAGCCAAAGGCGACCGCTTATGGGAAAGCTGGCGCCTTCGGCTAAGCGTTAAACGATTGACTCGACTTATTGTTTAACGCCAAGCCAAAGGCGACCGCTTATGGGAAAGCTGGCGCCTTCGGCTAAGCGTTAAACGATTGACTCGACTTATTGTTTAACGCCAAGCCAAAGGCGACCGCTTATGGGAAAGCTGGCGCCTTCGGCTAAGCGTTAAACGATTGACTCGACTTATTGTTTAACGCCAAGCCAAAGGCGACCGCTTATGGGAAAGCTGGCGCCTTCGGCTAAGCGTTAAACGATTGACTCGACAGTCCGCTTGCGCCGTTCCGCTAACAAATTAACGACCGGGCGCAAGCCTTCCGGTCCTCTGAACACTCGTGTAGAGGCTAAAGCTTGGGGCACTAGGGGTTGGAGTGTTTAGTACTCGTGACCGGTGGCACCGGAGTCGACGGCGGCGGCGCCGTCGACTGTTCCTTGAACCGCTTGGCGGACGATTCGCTCGTCGGTTTCCTTCGTCAATTTTGCAATCGCCTCGGCGATTGGCATCGATCCCAAATCGCCTTCAATCCGGTCTCGCAGGGCAACGTGACCCGCTTCCGCTTCCTTGGGTCCGACGACGGCCATGTAGTTGACGAGGTCGAGCTGGGCATTGCGAATCTTGGCTTGGACTTTGCCATCGTTGTTATCGATCGTGACCTTTAGCCCGGCTTCATCAAACTGCTTTGCGACCGCGACGGCATAGTCAATCGACTTGTCACTAAGCGGTAATACGCGAACTTGCTCGGGCGATAGCCACATTGGGAATGCACCGGCAAAGTGCTCGATCAACATTCCCGTGAACCGTTCCATTGAACCGAACGGGGCACGGTGAATCATGACGGGACGGTGCGTCGCGTTGTCCGTGCCTGTGTATTCGAGTTTGAAACGCTCAGGCAAATTGTAGTCGAGTTGGACGGTACCAAGCTGCCAAGATCGACCGATACAATCGCGGACCATGAAGTCGGCCTTCGGTCCATAGAAGGCCGCCTCGCCTTGTTCCTCGTTGAATTGAAGCCCCGAATGTTGCATCACTTCTCGCAGCGCATTTTCGGCATGGGTCCAATTCTCTTCGCTGCCGACATACTTATCGCTCTTGGGATCACGCAGCGACAATTGAACTCGATAGTCGCGTAGTCCCACCGCTTCCAAGACAAACTTGGTCAAATCGATTGTCGCTTTGAATTCCGCTTCCACTTGTTCAGCAGTGCAGAAGATATGGGCATCGTCTTGAGTCAAACCGCGAACACGTAGCATGCCGTTCAGTTCCCCCGTTTGCTCGTGACGGTAGACCGTTCCAAACTCGAATAACCGGAGTGGCAATTGGCGATACGATCGCGGTTGAGCCTTGAACATGTGGCAATGATGCGGGCAATTCATCGGTTTAACCAAGTACCGTTCATGAACAGATTGCCAACGATGCAGCACCGCTCGTTTCTCTTCGTTCGATGCCGATGGTTTGTAATCGGGGATATCGGCTCCGAGCACTTTGGCCGCTTCCATCAACTTTTCTTCGTCATCTTTGCCGAGCGTGCCAGCTTCGAGTCGCTGGGTCCAGGCGTCGATCATGCCACCTGCTTCACTACCGAACAATGGCGAGAATTGGCTGTCGCGATAGTACGGAAAGTGGCCGCTGGTTTCATACAATTCCACTCGCCCGATATGAGGGCTATAGACAGGGTCGTAGCCTCGCGACAGCAATTCTTTTCGTAGGAAATCCTCGAGCGTACTACGTACCCTAGCGCCCTTGGGTAGCCACAGGCATAGACCTTGACCCACTTCGGGGTTGATCGCGAACAGGCCGTGTTGTTTACCGAGCACACGATGGTCGCGTCGGCGTGCTTCTTCGAGTCGCTCTAAATAGGCCGCCAATTCCTTTTTGTCGAAGAAAGCGGTTCCATAAAGTCGTTGCAGTTGTCGGCCCGAAGCGTCGCCCTTCCAATACGCACCCGCGATACTCATCAATTTGATCGCTTTGATCTTTCCCGCATCGGGGATATGAGGACCGCGGCACAAATCGACGAATTCGCCTTGGCGATAAAAACTGACCGTCGGCTGGTCGCCGAGTCCGGTTTCGATATGCTCGACCTTCAAATCTTGCTCAAGATCGTTGCACAACTTTCTTGCTTCGTCACGGTCGAGAATAAACCGCTCGAATGGTTCTTTCTCTTTGATGATTTTTTTGATTTCGGCTTCGATCTTCGGGAAATCGTCTTCGCTAATCTTCTCGGGGATGTCGAAATCATAGTAGAAACCGCCAGATGTGGTCGGTCCGAATGCTAGCGAAACACCTTTGTAAAGACGCATCACGGCACGAGCCATCACGTGGGCGGCGGAGTGACGGAGCACATCGAGTGATTCGCTGTCTCGGTTGGTCAGTAGCCGAAGTGGCATGGGCGAATCATCCTGAGCCAATTCACCGAGTGGGCGATTGGCGTCGACAATCTTTCCCGAAACCTCGGCTGCCATCACGCTGCGGGCTAACCCCTCGCTGATCCCTTTGGCGATGTCCATCGCCGTGGTATCGCCAGGATGTTTGGCGATCGTTCCGTCAGGAAGCTGGATTTGAATTTGACTCGGTAGGGACGGGGAGGCAGACGATGCAGTCGACATGACAAAATTCGCTCAAGTTGCGGAGGTTTCTGAAGCCCATGCGATACGGAGGCATGAGCACAAGAAAGAAAGAATGACCGGTTGATTGCCTAGTCGTCAATACCGATACCGTTGGAGTCTAGCCTTTCGGCGATTTTCAACAGGGAAAATGATCCGGAGTACGAAATCGGTTAAAGCTTGGACCCCAACGACCTTTCTATCACGGAATGATCAGCACACCCGCGGTGATGGCGGCAGCTTCCGCAATGACCGCTTTTCGCTCATACGGCGGACGTTGCAGGTATGCAGGTACGCAGTTGCCGCTTCGGTAATACCCTAGCGTATACTCGCATTCGCACGGATGTTGTACCGTGGCTAGATAGGGCAACAACGGGACGGTTCCAAAGAAACGAGCACCGGCGAGCAGTGGGGTCCAATGGGGACATCGTTCATGTCCATGTCGCTCCAGCATTCGGTCTTCGAAATATCGCGGGTAAGAAAACGTGTTGGGGGCGGCCCAGGTCCGCATCGACCATGTCCAACTGCCGGGGCGATCGACGCCGGATTCCGGTAGCGGTTCGAGTGGAGCAGGTGAGTCACCACGGAAACCGTCCGGCGTTTTACCATTGCCGATATCGGTAGTGTTTGTTGTCGCAGCCGACAAATCGGGCAAAATGAATCGTCCACTGACAACTTCAGGTTGGCGGCCTTGAGATTCATCTTGGTCCATCAAGTTGCGCTGTTCGCGGCTCTTCAGATGATCGCGGAATTCCTCGTCATCCGTTTCGCTCGGGTCTTTTGGCAACGAATCAAAGCCTAACTCCTCTTGGGCTTCTTCATTCAGCGACACGACGAAGTGAGACTTGTTGATAGAAGACAAGGAATGGGGAAAGGAGGCCGGGGAAATTCGCACCGGTCCTTCGATCAGCACTTCAGATTTCCGTGAGTCACTCGCAACAAGCTCGATACCGCCAGCGGCCTTGGCTGCCGAAACGCAGCATACGGCAGTGGCAATCGTAAACACCCACAGAGCGGGACGTACCGTTTGCGGTTCGCAACTCAGAGTAAATCGTTGGTTTCGTTTAGCCGCATCCATGCTACGCTTCTCCGAAGGTTGATCGCTATAATCCGTTTCGCTAACGAAACGAGTGCAAAAACACTCGTTCTAGTTGTAAGGATTCGACCATCTGGCCGAGGAAAACGAGTTCAGACAAAGCCAACCTGTATAACCGGCACAACGTGACTCGGTTGACAGCGGATCTTGGGATCTTGCCCGCGGCTCGGCTTCCAGTCTGGAAGGAGTGATGCCGAGGCTCCCAGCCTTGGGGGGAAGAGCCCCGGTTGTTTTCCACGCGGCGCATGCAACGATTTCAGCCCAACGGTCCATCCGATTGCTTGGTCCAACCCTACCGGCTGGGTAGCGATTGGGTAGAACAGCGAGGGCAGGGCAGGGCAGGGCAGGGCACACGCAGGTCATGAAGCCGAGGCTAGGTAGCGACGAAGTCTCGATTAAGTCTCGATCGCTTTTCGGACTGCGTCGATAACGACGGGCAACACTTTGGCTTTCACGTCGTCGAGGGTTCCTTCTTGAAAAGCTCCAGCCGCGGCTTTGTGACCGCCGCCCCCAAATTGCTGTGCGATCTCATTGCAATCCATTGCACACCGACTGCGAAAACTCAACTTGAATCCGCCGCGAAGTTGACCAACAAAAATGACCGCCGCCTTGGTGCCTTGCACCGCCAACGTCAAGTTGATTGCATCTTCGGTGTCACTCGCTTCGGCACCGACTTTGGCAAAGTCTTCTTTCTCGACGTAGGTATGCATTAAAGCCCCGTCGACTTCCGATTCGGTTCGCGACAGAATCAGGCCTCGCAGTTTAAGTCGCCCGAGAGTATCTCGCTCGTACAGATCACTATAGATTTCACTTGGGACGACACCGGCGTCAACTAACCGGGCTACCACGCGGTAGGTTTCTGGTGTGACACTGCCGAACCGGAACCATCCGGTGTCGGTAGCGATGGCAGCAAACAGCGGAGCCGCCATGGTTCGCGTTAGCGGTACGCCGAGCGCATCGGCTGCTTGTACGACCAAGTGTCCCGTCGCTTCGGCCTGGTAGTCTTTGTACAACGTTGCGCCGATGTCATCTTCGCCGACATGATGATCGACAATGATCTTATCGATCCGCGACGCTCGGATAAAGTCGCCCATGTCACCAAGTTGGGCCCATGCAGATGTGTCTAGGATCATGATGCAATCCGCCGTGATATCTTCCGCCTCGACATGGTCGCCGAGAACTTCGATATTGCCAGCCGGATCGAGAAACTGCAAGGCGGTGGGTGTGCGATGTGAATTGATGATTCGTACCTTCTTGCCAACCGACCGCAGCACCTCCGCCATTCCTAGCTCGCTGCCGAGCGCATCACAGTCGGGCCGAATGTGGCTGACGAGAACAAACGATTCATAGTGGCTGATTTGATCGACAAAGGCTTTCCAATTGACACCCATTAGGCTTTTCGCTTTCGAAGGAGAAATAAATTTGTTCATACGTTATAGGACAATGCCACTTAGCATTTCATCATAACCCGAAGCGCAAGAATTAACGTTGCGTTTTTGAGTGCCGAAGGCACGGCAGGTTATCGCCACGGACGTTCGTCTATGGTTTCGGTTTTCATTGGAATCGGAAGTCCCGACGGGACTCTCCGATCGTCGTTTGCGGCAAGCCTCCAGGCTTGTGCCCCCCAGACTTGTGTCTGAGGCCTTCGCCTATCATCGCTTCGCGACGATAACATAAAGCAATTTCAACAAGCATGGACGAATCCCTAAACGCTTTTTCGCTACCATGGTCTTCAAGTCGACGTCCCTCACTGATTCTCGCGGATCGATGAGATATCTTTGTTGAGCTGCTCGACAAGTTTTTCAGGCGAATCAAAGCGAACAATGTCACGCACTCGAGTGTCGACGTCAACCATCATCGGACGCTGGTACAAATCGCCATTGTAATCGAGCAGGTGTACTTCGACCTTCCGTTTTTCAGAATCGTCGAAGGTTGGATTCGGCCCGATATGAATCGCAGCCGTGTGTCGGTTGCCGTCCACGATCGCATGCCCGCCGTAGACACCGACACCAGGGACTAGGACATCAATGTCGGTGAGGTTCGCCGTGGGAAATCCAATGCTTTTCCCCCGACCGGCCCCATGCCCAACGGTTCCACGCAGCCGATGTGGATGCCCCATCAGCCCATTGGCGGCGTCGATGTCGCCACTTCGAATGAAATCGCGAACCCGCGTGCTACTGATCATCGACTCGGCGTCCTTCGAGGATTCGGCGACGGACAATTCGATGCTGTGTTGTTCACAAAGCGATCGGAGCGTTTCGATATTTCCTTGTCGCGAGCGGCCGAAAAAGAAATTCGGACCTTCGACGATTCCTTTACTAGCGAATTGGTCACGGACCAAGGAGACAAAGAACTCGGTTGCCGACAAATTTAGGAAGGCTTGACCGATGGGGATGATGACTAGGAAATCCGCCCCCTGTTCCCCCAGCAGTTCGGCTCGCCTTTCCAACCAAGTCAATTGCGCGGGAGCTCGGTCGGGACGTAGGATTTCGGCAGGATGAGGATCAAAGGCGACCGCGACGACAGGCCCGTGGAGACGATCCGCCAATCGACGAGCCGCGCCGATCAAGACCGCGTGCCCGCGGTGAACTCCGTCAAAGTTGCCGATACTGATCACGCCATAACGAACCGCATCGGTAATTTCGCTTAAGCGTAGTAGTTTCGTCACGTATAAAAGTCGAGTTCAGAAAAGCGGGGCAGGGCAGGGGGGAACAGTATGACTCAAAACGTTCCATTTTCGTAGACCTGGTACCGGACAAAATTTGTAAAGGCCGCTTGGCCCCGAGAACGTGGCCCAGGCTTCTAGCTTGGGGGACACAATAAAACCCGGGCGGTAAGCGTAGACTAGGTTGAAAACACCACGAAACAACATCAAATGCAGCGATTTTCATAGGCTGCCATTACGCCAGGGATCTCGTCGAGCAGCTCCCGTGCGGTCATGCCTGCTTGACCATGCTTCACGGCAGCCCGATCGCCTGCGGCACCATGCAGCCAAACACCGAGTCGAGAGGCGTCCCATGGCGTCATGCCTTGTCCGAGCAGCGATGTGACGACTCCCGTCAAGACATCGCCGCTTCCGCCCGTAGCCATGCCAGGATTACCGGTCGTATTGGTCCATTTTCGCTCGGCATCGACGACCACCGTCGGGCCCCCTTTGACGACAACCACGACATCATGAAGAGCCGCCAATCGATGGGCCGCTTTGATTTGCTGTTCGCGGTCCGAAGAACGAACCCCTGACAGCCGTTGTAATTCGCCAGGGTGCGGAGTCAAGATCAGTGGCCCCGATTTGGAAGATTGACGATGGCCCCAATTGGTTTTCGACAAAGCGTTCAAGGCATCCGCATCCAAGACGCGTGCGATATCGCTCTTTTGCAGTAGCAACTCGACCAGCTCGATCGCAGCATCACTTGTCCCCATCCCAGGTCCACAACCGATTGCATCGTAGGCGTCCACTTGCTGAGCAATCTCCGTTACCGCAGCGCTCGCAAAATGGCCTGCTGCATCATCCGCCAGCGGGATGGTCATCAAACACGGATGAAACGAGGCCACCGTTTCGAGACAGCGATCGGGAACCGCCGCACTGACGAGCCCCGATCCAGTGTGCAATGCCGCCATGGATGATAGCGAGATCGATCCAGCCATCCCACGCGAACCACCGACAAGCAAAACCCTCCCCACATCGCCTTTGTGAGCGTCCGTCTTTCGCGAAGGGAAGGGCAGGGGAGGATTTGTCATTCGTCCGTGGTCCTTTGTGATTCGGGTAGGCTGGGGGCGGCCAACGGGAGGCTACTTTATCTTTCCAAATGGCGAATGACTAGCGAGCAATTGCTGGACCACGATTCCTGCTAAATATCCGCCTTTGAAACCGGCGTCGATGTTGACGGTGGCGACATTCGAAGCACAACTACTCAACATGCCCAGAAGTGGAGTCAAGCCGCCCAGTGTTGCGCCGTAGCCAACGCTGGTCGGGACTGCGAAAATGGGGGCCGACAAATGGCCTGCGATGGCCGCTGGCAGCGCGCCTTCCATGCCCGCAATCACCACGACCGCCGATGCCTGGCGAAGCTGGGGCACGGCCGCAAGTAATCTTTGCGGCCCGGCGACACCGATGTCATCGAAACGCTGGTAGGGAATCTCCATCCAGATGAGGGTTTCGATCGCTTCTTCGGCGACCGGAGTATCGGTGCTTCCCGCGGTGACGACGGCGGCATGATAGGTAGCAGAGAAAGATTTTTGCTCAGCAGGGCAGGGGGGCTGAGGATTTTTGGCTGTGGTGCGAAACGTTCTGGCCAATGAATTGTAGTGGCCCGAAGGGAATTTTTGTTGTAGCCATTCGGCGGCCGATGGGGCAAGCCGAGTAGCCAAAGAACTCTGCCCAGCCCGCTGCTGCGTTTCAATGATATCGGCGATAAGGGATACGTTTTTTCCCTCACCGTAGATTACTTCGCTGAATCCACAACGTTCTCGACGCCCCAAATCGACGGTCGCACCGCCGATCGATTGCATTTCCGCTCGATTCTTGGGCAGATTTTCAAGCCCTGTCGATGCTGCGGTAGCGATTCCGAGACGTGCTAGGGCGTCGTCAATCGATATTGCTCCCGTAGCGACCTGGGCAATTATTTCTCTCGCATCGGGTGGCTGACTGGGCATGGGCGGTTGCACGAAGAGGGTTTCGAAATTCAAATTGGGCAGTGAATCTTGTTTCAACCTCTTATTGTTGGTAGTTGGCGTCGTTATGAAAAGCTGTGTACTTGCCTATTCGGGTGGATTGGATACTTCGGTCATTCTTGGATGGCTTCAAGACAAGGGTTATGAGGTGCATGCGGTCTACGTCGATCTCGGGCAACCGGGCGAAGATCGCGAAGCGACTATGAAAAAGGCTCGCGACTGCGGAGCGAAATCCGCTCGTCTCATCGACGTTCGCGAAGAACTGTGCCGCGACTTTGCTTTCCCCGTTTTGGCTTGGCAGGCCAAGTACGAGCAAATCTACCTGCTCGGCACCTCGATTGCCCGCCCGCTGATCAGCAAGGTTTGCCTCGAAGTCGCTCGTGAAGTCGGAGCGACCGCTTACGCTCACGGAGCAACGGGTAAAGGAAACGACCAATGCCGATTCCAACTCGCCGCCGAAGCCCTCGACCCGAGCGTCGAAACGATTGCTCCTTGGCGGATCAAGGAATTTCGTGACGCATTTCCTGGACGGACCGAATTGATCGCCTACTGTGCTGAGAAAAACATCCCCGTTAAAGCATCCACGTCAAAACCCTACAGTAGCGACGAAAATGTGTTGCACATCAGCTATGAAGCGGGCCAGCTCGAGGAGCTAGACGTTAACGGGGTTGAACTCGTTGATTTCGGAATGGGCGTCAGTCCACAAGAAGCACCGGATAAATCCGAATCGGTTACGATCGGTATCGAGTCTGGCGTGCCGGTCAAGCTTAACGGCAAGTCGGTCAATGCACTGGAGATGGTCGAATCGCTCAACGAGATCGCTGGCCGCAACGGTATCGGACGCATCGACATGGTCGAAAACCGCTTTGTCGGTATGAAGAGCCGGGGCGTTTATGAGTCACCAGGCATGACGGTACTGTACGATGCCGTCATGTATGTAGAGCAACTGACGATGGACCGTGACTTGATGCACTTGCGTGATCGCTTGGCACCCGAAGTCGCCGAGATGGTGTACTACGGATTCTGGTATACGCCCAAGATGGATGCCTTGATGGCGTTTATTCAAGAGGCTCAAAAACCGGTAACGGGCGAAGTCACGTTGAAACTATACAAAGGGAACATTAGCGTCGAATCGCGGACGAGCCCGAACAGTTTGTATGATGCCGAAATTGCCACGATGGAAGGAGGCGGTTCCTACAACCAAGACGATGCGGAAGGGTTCCTGCGAATCCAAGGCCTACCAAGCCGCGTCCAGGCGTCGGTTCGACCAAGAACTTACTAATTCCTCTCTACGCTCTATCGAGAATCGATCGCATGCTCACTTGGAAAAACGCTTCGCAAGCGAAGCTTGAAGATTACGGAAAGCTTCTGCTGAGAGTCACGATCGCTGGCTTGATGCTCTTTCATGGAATCGCCAAGATGATTGGTGGGGTTGGCGGCATCGAGGGAATGTTGGCCGCCAAGGGGGTGCCGACGTTGTTGGCGTATGGAGTCTATGTGGGGGAGCTTGTCGTGCCACTGCTCATGCTGGCGGGCGTTTTTACAAGAATTTCCTCTTTGGTGTTTGCCTTCAATATGCTGGTCGCCATCTTGCTTGCCCACTCGGCGGACATCCTTAGCATCGGACCTCACGGTGGCTGGGCGATCGAGTTGCCGATGCTTTACCTGTTGGGTTCCCTCGTAATCGCATTGATCGGCCCTGGGAATTACGCCGTCCGACAAGGCAAGGGCTGGTGGTTGTAATCAAGGGCAGGTGAGTTGGAGTTTAGGCTTTAGCCAATTACCTGAAAAGAATCGCCTCAAGGCTGGACTCCAACGAATCAGCCTAGAGCATTTTGCAAAAAGCCGTAGGCTGCTTATTTAGTGGCTGTGGCTTCCAGCCGCAGCGTTCTTCTCAACTGGGGCTGGAAGCCCCAGCCACGTCATATTTAGTGGCTGTGGCTTCCAGTCGCAGCGTTCTTCTCAACTGGGGCTGGAAGCCCCAGCCACGTCATATTTAGTGGCTGTGGCTTCCAGTCGCAGCGTTCTTCTCAACTGGGGCTGGAAGCCCCAGCCACGTCAAAAATCAAAATGCTCTAGATCCATTCTTTCGGCGGTTGCTCCTTCGATAAACGATCAAACCGATCACACAATTGTTCCATGAACGCTTTTTTGGGCAAGCTAGAATCGAGCGGTTGGCCGATGAATACGTCACAGAAAAATGGTACGAGAATCGCCTCGCCTTTGGGCAACGCTTTTCCGAGTCCATGCATAAAAACGGGGGTGATGGGAACCTCGGGATGCCGTCGGGCAAGGTGGGCGACGCCAGCTTGAAATGCCTCCAATCGCTCTGGCTCTCCGCGTGTTCCTTCGGGGAAAAGCAAGACAATGCCTCCTTGCCGCAGGACTTCGGAAATCGGTTCGAGCGGATGCTTGCTGTTTCGATCACGCCGAACATTGTTGCGATCAATTGGAATGATACCAACGATGCGTGTCGCAAACCAACGCCGGAGAGGACGCGTCATAAAATAGTCCGCTGCTGCAACCGGACGCACCGATGACAAGCGTCTTAATCCCAAAATGTTCATGAGCGCAAACACGTCCAAATGACTGTTGTGATTCGCGACAATCAAAGCGGGGCCATGATCAGGTAGTAACTCATGCCGACGAACGTTCGTTCCTAAGAGGATGATCATCAATGGACGAACGACAATTGCAAAAAACAGGGGGCGTAGAACTGAGTTCATTGGTCAATCGCCTCGATTAGGCTTTGTCTGAAAAAGGGGGCTGACCCTTTGGAGGACACTCTTTTTTTGTTGTTTTCGGCTCGTCTGGAGAGGGTCCGACCCCTTTTCAGGCACGACCCCTTTTCAGGCAAAGCCTAACCATAAGTGTAGTAAATGAAATGGAAGAAAAGTGGCGCGGTAAACACAAGAGAATCCACGCGATCCAAAACACCGCCATGACCAGGCAAGGTGGCACCGAAATCCTTGATTTTCAAGTCGCGTTTCAATGCCGACATGCTCAAGTCACCTGCAAAACCGGCGACGGCAATGATCAGCCCCGCGACAAGTGAGTGGCTAACATCCATCAGGGTTAAGCGTGGGCCCAGCAAACTGGCAAATAAGATCGTCGTTCCCACACCACCAAGCAAGCCTTCGTAGGTTTTTCCTGGGCTGATGTTGGGAGCCACTTTGTGACGGCCAAGTGTTTTTCCCCACATGTATTGAAAAATGTCGTTGAGCTCCGTTATCAGAATCAGGAATAGCAGTAACCCGGCACCTGGATAACTCGCTCCCAACTCCGAAGGATAACTACCATCAACTCGTGGAGCGGGACCAGCCTCGAAGACAAGCAGGTAAGCCGCATGCGACAGACTAAAGACGGTGATCATCAGTGCCCAATGGAGCGTACCTGCAGCTCGCAAGAATCCATCCGTTTGCCCAATCATTAACATCCGGGTTGGTAACCAAACGAACATGAGAACTGGGATGAAGGTGATGAACATTCCGTACCACGCATGCACGGCAAAGTAGTACTGCACTATTACCGCCATATAGGCATAGAACAGAACTCGCCGATCGGCACGCCGGGTCGGTACCATCGACAAAAACTCTTTGAGAGCCAAAAAACTGACGAATGCAAAAAAAAGGATCGCCGCCGCTTGTGACCAAAACAATGCGAAGGAAAACAAGCCGACGATTGTCCACCACGTACGGATCCGGTTGCGAAGTTCGGTGAAATCACGGTCCCGGTAGACTCGACCAGCGACAATCGACACAACGCTGGCAACGCCCAACGCAGCGAAAACGCATAGAATGGTATAGCGGACTTCTGGACTCAGTAGCATGGCGAATCACTGTGAGTTTGTAGCGGAAAAGCGTCAAGAGTTTCGTGCCGACTTGTGGTCCTCCGAAAATCCGAACGACTTGGCGACTTCCGCTAGGATCGAATGAGCTAGAAGGAGTCGAAAGCTTGGATCAGTTTACCAAGAGCCTGGCGGGCGTGCGGAACTGCGATCCGTTTTCTTTAGGACCTTTTTCGACACTTCTCGCTAATCGCCACCAAGACGAGTAAAAAAAGTCGTACTCGTCCTTCGACTCATTGAAATGGTGCTCGTACTCGTGCTCGTGCTCGTGCTCGTACTCGTGCTCGTACTCGTGCTCGTGCTCGTGCTCGTGCTCGTGCTCGTACTCGTACTCGTACTCGTACTCCTACTCCTACTCCTACTCCTACTCCTACTCCTACTCCTACTCCTACTCCTACTCGTGCTCGTGCTCGTGCTCGTGCTCGTGCTCGTACTCGTGCTCGTACTCCTACTCGTGCTCGTACTCCTACTCGTGCTCGTACTCCTACTCGTAATCGTACTCGTAATCCTACTCGTAATCCTACTCGGACGCTCACGACACTTCGAGCACGAGTACGAGCACCGCCGAAGGCTGAGTACGAGTACGAGTACGAGATTGCCGTCTTTTTGGGATGCTTGGCAGCAATCGGCGGTGGCGTTTCCTGAGAAGTGTCCATTTTCCGCGTGACGCGGGGGGGACCTGTGGGCTCTTTTGACTCGACGGCGTCATCTTTTTTACGCTTGCCCCGCTGGGCACGCGGTTAAACGTAACCGATTGGCTTAGAACCTTGAGTCGAACCACTAAACCCTCATCGCTCGCTCAGTGTGTATCACCGACACGCGTTTCACCTCGACAAGCCGCCATTGTCGCCATCTTCACTTCGGTTTTGTTTTTTGTCTTTTATGGGGGAGCGGGCTATTTTAGCAGTTTGCGAACCGACGTCGGCACATGGCGATACGACTGGGAACGATACATTCCGTTCGTTCCCATCATGATCATTCCCTACATGTCGATCGACTTGTTCTTCTTTGCGGCGCCGTTTTTGTGTCACACCAAGAGTGAGCTTCAGCGTCTAGCATGGCGGTTGTCTGCAATTGTGATGATTGCCGCGGTTTGTTTTGTAATCTTTCCTTTACAACTTGCCGTGGAAAGACCCCATGCCGAAGGATTCTTTGGAACGATCTACAATGGGTTCGTTTCGATGGATCGTCCTTACAATCTGTGCCCGTCGATGCACATTGCGCTGCGTACCGTTCTGGCGGCTCACTACGGCAAACATTGTCGATCCTATTTGCGTTGGGCAATGAATTTCTGGTTCTTCCTGATTGGCTGCTCAACATTGCTCTTGTATCAACACCATTTCATTGATGTCGTGGGCGGCTTTGTTTTGGCGGTGTTGGTCATGTATGCGATTGACGGTCTACCTTGGCGGCTTCCGAAGACGGACGGACGCCGTTTGGCAATGCTTTACGCCTCTATCAGCATCGCGTTGGTACTCCCGGTGTTTTGGCTTCCTAAACTTGGTTGGATTACGGTTTGGCCAGCGGTTTCCACGGGGTTGGTCGCTAGCGGCTATGCCTTTTTCGGCCCCGCCGTCTACCGTCGCCGTCACGGTATGCTCACTTGGTCCGCTCGCACCGTGCTCGCCCCTGTTTTGTGGGGTCAATGGCTTTCGTGGAAATACTATTCGCATCAATCCAACATCACCGATTCGGTTGGCGGCAATGTTTTGATTGGCCGGCACGCGACGAATACCGAGGCGAAGCTGTTGGCGGCGTCGGGAGTCACGGCGGTCGTCGGTTTGTGCAATGCGTTCAGCCAGCCTGATGCATTCGCGAAATTGAACTACTTGTCGCTCCCTGTGCTCGACCTAACGGCACCGAACGAGGAACAAATAGCTGCGGCGATTGCATTCATTGATGAACATCGCCGAGACGGCCAAGTACTGGTTCATTGTAAAGCCGGATATTCGCGAAGCGCATGCATCGTTGCCGCGTGGATGCTACATTGCGGGCACGCGACATCTGTCGATGATGCGATAAGAAAACTTCGCATCGCTCGGCCTCCGATTGTCATCCGTCCTGAAATCCGACTAGCACTCGATCACTGGTTTGCAACAAATAGGGAATACTGATGGCTAGCGTCTACGATCTGAAACCGAAGTTCCAAGACCTGCTTCGTCCAATGGTTAGGAGGTTGGCGGCTGCAGGAACGACCGCGAACCAGGTAACAATCGCGGCTCTATTGTTGTCGGTCGCTACCGGTGTTTGCATCGGAGTTTGGCCGTCGAAACCGTGGCCGTTGCTGCTGATACCGATTGCTCTGCTAGTGCGGATGGCCCTCAATGCGATCGATGGAATGTTGGCTCGTGAGTTCAACCAGAAAAGCCGCCTGGGGGCCGTGCTCAACGAGCTCGGCGACGTCCTAAGCGACATCACCTTGTACCTGCCGCTCGCCTTAGTGCCTTCGGTAAACGCCACCGCGATCGTGATTTTTGTTATCAGTTCGATTGTGGTCGAGTTTGTGGGTGTGGTCGCCATTCAAATCGATCGGCCTCGCCAATACGCAGGGCCGATGGGGAAAAGCGATCGAGCGTTTTGGGTTGGCTTGCTCGCAGTGCTGTTGGCATTCCAGTGGATTCGCCCACCTGTAACAAGCTTTTACTTGAGTGCTCTCATCTTTTTGGCTGGTTGGACCGTCATTAACCGAGCTTGGCGGTCTCTAGTTTCTCATCCATCCGCCACAACGAACCTCGAACTGGAAACGAGAACTGATGACCCTCACTAAAGACGATGCCATGACAGAAACCGATCAAGCACAACCCGCACTCCCCATTCCTTCTCGGCCAAGTTCGCGTGAATCAATCGAGTCATCGTTTGTCACCAGCGATGGGCAAACCATTTTTTTTCGAGCTTGGCATCCGAAAACGCAATCGAAAAATGCGGTAATTCTGTTTCATCGAGGCCACGAGCATTCCGGGCGTTGGCAAGACTTCGTCGATACGAGCAAAATGGAAGACTGCTGGTTCTTTGCATGGGACTGCAGAGGGCACGGGCGAACGGCAGGTGAGCGTGGGGCGGCGGAAAGCTTTTCGCGAATCGTCCGCGATGCGGATGAGTTTGCCAAATACCTTTGCCGTTTATATGAACTTGACTTGGCCAACATCGCCGTCGTTGGTCAAAGTGTCGGTGCCGTCTTGGCCGCAGCATGGATCCACGACTATGCACCGCCTATCCGAGCCATGGTTTTGGCGACTCCCGCATTCCGTATTAAATTGTATGTTCCACTTGCGATTCCCGCACTTCGGGTTTTGAAAAAAGTACGCCCAAAGAGCTTTATTCAAAGCTATGTTCGTCCCAGTATGTTGACCCATGATGAGCGTCAAGCGGATGCGTATGCGAACGATCCGCTCATCTCGCCACAGATCGCCGTGAATATCTTGTTGGATCTCCACGATACTTCAACACGGCTTGTCGATGATGCAGCTGCAATTTCAACTCCGACGCTGATGTTTGTTTCCGGGCGTGACTATGTGGTTCGCCAAGATGTACAACATCGGTTCTTCGATCGATTGTCATCGACGGAGAAACATATTGAGACGTTGCCGAAGTTCTACCACAGTACGTTCTGGGAAAAAGATCGTGCACCGATCATCCAACGTACCGCAGCATTTCTGAACGAACGCTTTGAATCGACGAATCCGAAGCTGGGTAGCAATGAATTGTCGCAAGGATCGAAGGCGAAATACGCTTCGCTTCAACAGCCGGCATCCCTTGTTCGACGTGTTCTCTTCGCTGCTCAACGGATTGGCTTGACCACCGCTGGACGTTTGAGTCGGGGGGTGAAGATTGGTTGGGAAAGCGGGTTTGATTCCGGGCAATCACTCGATCATGTTTATCGAAATCGAGCGGAAGGCACGACGCCGCTGGGACGATGGGTCGACCGAAACTATCTCAACTCGATTGGCTGGCGGGGTATTCGTGGACGCAAGGTTCACATGGAAGAATTGCTCGACAAAGCGATCGCTCAAGTGGCCGAACGCGAGGGAGAAATCACGATCTTGGACATTGCCGCTGGCCCCGGTCGCTATGTGATCGAGACGATCGGGCGAAACAAGTCGCTGCCCATTCGAGCGATTTTATGCGACCGTGATCGCGGCGGTTTAGAGGAAGGAAAAGCGTTGGCGAAAAGCTTAGGACTCAGCGATCGAATCGAGTTCAAACAAAGTGATGCGTTCGATCCCGAAGCGATCAAACGAGCGGCAGGGGATTCAGTAGTCAATATCGCGATTGTCAGCGGACTGTATGAACTGTTTCCAGAGAATGCACCGATTGAGCAATCGTTGGCGGGGATTGCCAGTGTACTCGCCGACGAAGGATTCCTGCTGTATACGGATCAGCCTTGGCACCCTCAACAGGAAATGATTGCCAGGGTCTTACCGAACCGAGACGGAGATCCATGGGTGATGCGATGCCGCAGCCAATTTGAGATGGACGCACTCGTTCGAGAGGCAGGTTTGGAACGTCAAGAACTGCGAATCGACAAGTGGGGGATCTTTAGTGTCGCGTTAGCGACGCGTACGCAAGTCGGGAATGAATGCGTTAGGTAAGGGCAGGGCAGGGTGGGGCAAGCTTCGAGATCGCGATTCGATAAAACCCAAACCCTGATTTGTGAGGGATGAAACGCAAGCTAGAAGCTTACGCCACTTTTATCAATCGAGGGTGTCATCCGCGAGCGGTTCGCCGCCTCGTGGTGAAATTAACGCCCGCAGGGTCGGCAGAGGTATATTTTCGTCGATGAAATGACCACGTCCATCCACTGTCGCGACCGCTGCTCCTCCTTCGAGCAGTCCTCCGATGTCATTCTTTGTTCCACCGACTCCTTGTAGCAAGGTCATGTCAATGTCCACCGGCTCGGTCCAAAGATTGTTCATCATACGCGGAGCACCTTCGACGACCAGCAGCGTCTTTGTCAAGTCGTCCGTAATATTGCTTAGTGCCAATGGCCCCGTGTTTGGAAACAATGTGCCTGGACCAGTAACCAGGAAATAGGCACTCTCGCTAAAGGTTTGGCCGGTCCCATTTCCTGGATGCCGATAAACGGACGGGATCGTATTGTAGGCTGCCGTAATGTTATCGGGTTCATCCCAAGCAAGGTTTTGGTTGATCGATTCGTAGATTTCTTCTTCGCCCAGGTAGGGTAGAATCAAAACTCGCCAAGATTGCAGCGGTTGGCCAGCATTGTTTTTCGTGTAGGCAGGCGGGTAGGTCCCATGGTCGGCTGCGTATGCGTTTAACGCTTCCGCAATCTTTTCCAGATTTCTTATCGAGGCCGCTCGCATTCGATTGGTTTGCAATTGGCTAACGGTTTGACTGCCTTGCCGGACGACAGCATAGAGAAAGCATAATAGCAGTACAAGAACGACGCCTGCGACTGCCAATGTGCCGAGTTGCTTTGTTTGCGGGTTCGCTGGAGGCGAATTCGTCGGTTGTTTTGCGAAAGCGGGAATTTCGATGGGTTCACCGCAAGTCACACATTCACCGCGAAGACCACTGTATCGGTCTTCGACCTGCGTTTTTGTCTGGCAATGAGGACAAGTGAAGAGGTATGGCATTGGGGAAGAAAATGCTAAAAGGAATGTCGCACGGAAGAACTGCCAATATCCTACCCGATGGCGGATTCACCGCAACTTGTGGCGATTTGTGCTAAGGTAGCAGTAGTCACAACTCGATTGTAAGCGAGGATGATATGACTGAATACGACAGTCCCTGGAAAGAAGCGTTGGACCGATATTTCAGTTGCTTCAGCAATTGTCGGGTGAACCGATAGCTACTCTCGATGAACTGCGAAAGCTTCTCGCCGATCATGCCTCTAGATAGAGCAAAAAGCTCATGGAATTTTCTGCAACTTTACGATAAATAGATCGACCACGTCTTTCGCAGTGGTAACACGGTCGAGATCATAGCGGACATGACCGTCCTGCTCGGCGTCGCCGCCATGCCCGGTCAACTCGATGATCGCGTGAGGACTATCGCGATCCACGTCCACGAGAGCTGTATACAGCAGCGAAGGCTGACCAAGTTCAGGGTCTGGCCAGTCCTCGTTTGAATCCGAAGGCATGTTTAATTCGACGCAGATCACGAAACGGTTGCCTTGATTTGACACTAGGTATTTATCCAGAGCGAAAGCGTGTGTGTCGGTCGCACCACTAGTTCCGTCGACTTCACCATCGGGCGAAACTCCGGATACAACCGTGTAACGATGCCGCCAAATTGGCAAAATGTGGTTGCGACGCACCAGCTTTCCATGCCAATCCAACTCTTCACGGTAGGCTAGCTTGTCTTGCAAAAAGAGAGTTTCGATCATCGTACCCGCGGTCGATTCCGCCCAGACAGCTAGGGATGGAATTTCATCCAACGATTCCACGAAAGATAGTAGAACGGACAATTCACCATCATTCGCCTGCTTCGAATTTCTCGCAATCACTAGGCTATGTGGAGATGGCTGACCGAAGCCCGCCAGCGATGACGCCCGAAAGATCTGTTTGCGGTAGCGAGCCTCGTAGCTGTTCTCCATCAACCAAGTAGCAGGCGACCATCCCAAAACAGACAATCCAGTCACCGCTCCCCACAAAGAAACCAAGATCACCAAGTGCTGCCAAGAGAAGCCTCGTATTTTCAAACGCAGTGCCGTTTGGAAGTAAGGGATTCTTGTCGCCACGTGCATCGCAACCAACACGAATACGAGTAAGCCCGATACCACATGAGTCCGCGTGGTCACGATCGAAAACGGCAAGAAAAATGCCATCACACCAGTCGCAACCAATGTGATGAATGCGAGGAGCAGCCCGATGTTGACGAAATGACGCATCAGGTAGATGAATTTCCAAAACCTATCAAGGCTCGCAGTTCGGCGATATGATCGGCTCCGATTTCTCGCGGCGTCGCACCGTGTTCCTTGCATAAACTGGCGGCGAAGCCAGTGGCAACCCCCATTTGAGCGCAAGTGTTCATGACACGTGGGCCAGCCAAACCGATGTGAGAGCAGCTAAAACATCGCCCCGCCATCATCAGGTTCGCAATATCCCTGGAATAGAGGCAACGAAACGGAACGAAGTAATTTCCACCTGGATTGTAGAACAATGCTTCCGATAGAAAGTCGACCGGTGATCCCGTTAATTTACGTTGATAGTGACTATCGATCGATCGTTTTTCAACGACGACAGCATCCGCAAATTGCCGGCGTTCGCTAGCGTCTTTCATCGTGTAGATGTAATCACCCATCAACCGCCGCGATTCTCTTTTGCCTCCAACGTAAGAAACCCACTTCAATTTCCAAGTGACATGCTTGGGGTGCCTCTTTGCGTTGGAAAAGGAACCGTAAATGGCCCGCAGCACATGATCGCGAATTTGTTCGGCATCCTTAACTTGATCGAGATGATTGTCTGAATATTCCCAATACCACTCGCCTGCGGTCGCCACATGGTCTTTGGCAACCGGCATCGCCCAAGGAACTTCGGGAAACTCTTGACGCTGATCCGTTCGCTCTGCGTTCCAAAGAACGGAGGTGCCCATCACCCGTTTGTCAGCCTTACCAGGACTCCAAAGATCACCATGTTTAGGCCACTCTTCATCAAACTCCGAGTACGCTTCGCGACCTTCGCGATAATCGGCTCCTGCCCAATAGCCCAACCAACCATCGCCCGTCGCATCGATAAAAACCGGAGCTGAGAAACGCCGGATCATACCCGTTTGAATGCTTCTGGCTTCGACACTTTCAATTCGATCGTCCTCTTTCGATAACCCGCAAGCGATGTAGCCGGCAAACAAGTCGACGCCCGATGCGGCCATCGTACGCTCTCGCTTGCTCTGATCTTTGATCGCCAACGCATCTCCGTTTGGATAATGCTCGGTGTCGATCCCTTTCAAAATGTCCGAACTGGGGCCGTGAAGACCCAAGGTATGCACGCGAATTTCTTCGCTGGCGTTCCCTCCAAAAATGGGACGGTCTTGAATTAAAGCGACCTTCAATCCACGAGACCTCGCTGCCAACGCCGCTGCGCAACCCGACATGCCGCCCCCGACGATAACGACGTCAAACGAGTCTTCCTTGATCTTCGTCTTCATTCGACCTGACAGTTCGTCTTTCCAGTAAGCCAAATCGACGAGATCATCATTGGGGAGCGAGGGATCAGCCACTTTTGATAAGAATATCGCGTCACACCTGCCATCGAATCCAGTTAAATCTTCCAAACGAATCGTGATACTACCGGCATTTGCAATCTCGACAGAACCACCAGATTGCCATGACCAAGACTTGCTGTGCGTTCCGAAAGTCGGTTCCAGCGGCCGACCGTCAACATGCACTTTGAATCGACCCGGCGATTCCCAATCGCCAGGACACCAATCCCTCGTCCTCACCCACACATGCCAAGTTCCCGGCTCATTGATTGTGACATCGGTCGACGCATTGGCGACCGGAACGCCCATTCCGTGGGCCAACAAATAACAGCCGCCCATTTGTTGGTAATGCTGAGTGTCAAGTTTCCAGCCGCCAAGATTTTTGAACGCATTTGCTTCTACTAGAATTCCCGATGAGTACTCTCGGCTTTTCGGCATGGCATAACCAGGAGCCAAAACGGAGGTAAAGCCGATCCCTCCAATGACACGTAGGAAGCTTCGGCGATTGTTCGATTGAAGGATTTCGCTGTACTTGTCTGTCACATCAATGCCTTATTATTGAGGTTCTCTTTAAGTCCAGTCTACCATAACTCAAGAACCGATTTTCGGGATTTTGGACGAATGAAATTCCGTTTCTTGGAAAACGCATTCGCCGTTGGTCATCAATTTCCTGATTCGATAGCTCAGCATTCATGCACCGAATTCGAGTGACAGCGAACAAGGCAGGGCAGGGCAGACGAAAAAAATGCTTAGACAAAAATGGTTGCGTGGGAAACCGGATTCCATTTCGCTACACTCTTGGCTCGGTCCTAATGACATATTAGCCTAAGACACAAACTTTTTGTCTCACCATTTTTTGTCCATACTCCTAACAACTTCTATCCGAGATTAGCCGATGCGAATTGTGATCCAACGAGTTTCTCAGGCCAAGGTGGAAGTGCAGGGCAGGGCGGTTGGGGAAATTGATCGAGGTCTGATGGTGCTTGTCGGAGTCGGCCATGGCGACACGCTCGCCGAAGTAAAGTGGTTGGCGGAGAAGACGGCGAGCCTACGTATCTTTCCCGATGACGATGGCAAGATGAACCGATCGCTATTGGATATCGGTGGATCGGTTCTAGCCATTAGCCAATTCACGCTGTTGGGGGATTGTCGCAAAGGCCGGCGGCCTGGGTTTACCGATGCGGCAGAACCGCAGATCGCTAGTGAACGGTATGAAGACTACATGCAATGCCTGCGAGATTTAGGTGTGCGTGTTGAACAAGGCATTTTTGCTGCCGATATGCAAGTCCGATTAACCAATGACGGTCCCGTAACCTTGGTGATCGATCGAGTGCCAAGCTAATGGCGTCGGTTCGATCGCAAGCTACAAAGTTTGGAGTGTGTCGTAGTGGACGAGGTTACGAGTCCCTTACTGCACAGCGGTCCAAAAGGACTCGTTACCTCGTCCACTACTCTAAAATTAAAGATTGACAAAACGCTGGGTTCCAACCGTTGCCTATCTCCAAGGCAACCATTTGTCCCACGGCAAAGGTTCGCCTCTCGGAGCGGCGATGTACGGCTCGTCTAACCTAGCTCGCTGACGAATTCGATGTCCGATATCGTGATCGCCCGATGCCAAGTAGATGAGCAAAGCCAACTTGGCATAGACGGAGATGTTCGCCAGCGGCTTGTTGCCGAAAAACTTGAGTGCCGTTCCAAAGCTCTTCTTCAACCGAAATCGACCTCCCTTGAAATCAAGGCTCCAGATTTCATCGAGCGACAGATGGACGATGAATCCGACGACGACGGCCAGGCTCTTGTAGACGCGAACCGCTTCGCTTTGACTGGGCATGGCCAGATACGCCAGCAAGCCTGCGATGGCTGCTGCGGGGATGCTGTGCCACATCCCGCGGTGAACCGTGTAGCGTTTGAAAAATTCGACAAGGACGAAGCGGATGCCGATGTAGATCATCATGGCCGCTAACGCCATCGCTTCATGTGACAACTCGAGATCACGAAATCGATGGAGCATCAACATCGGGACGACTGCCGCGCAAAACATACTGGTTTCACGAAGCGGGATTCCCGAGTCGGAATCGAGATCCGGCAACATCCCACTAACGCTACAAAGCCCGCCTGCCAGGATCGCACTTTCGATCGACATGCCCTGCGTAGACGCACCCCAATATCCGTAGACGACGCCCACGATCGTGCTGCCGGTAATGTGTGTTTTGAAGTCAGCCACGAAAATGGGTCGGCCAAAGTTGGCCGAAGGGCAGGGGATTGCATGTGGAAAATTGGACCAGAATGCTTACTTGTACGCAATTTTTGGCATTCATCGCCACGTTGATTTTGTGGCCTAAAATGGTCTTCGCTCCACAAGCCCGTTTCGCTACACTCCACGAAAACCGCCCTCTCCCGTTCCCTCGTTTTGCATGGAAGCTGATCAGTGGAAATTTACGATATTGTCATGTTGGTCGTACTCGTCGGCGCGATGCTGTTTGGTGCTATCAAAGGCTTCGCCTGGCAATTGGCATCGATCGCGTCGATCGTGGTTAGCTATCTGGTCGCCTATCATTTTCGTGAACCGTTCAGTCAATCGATTCAAGCGGAGCCGCCCTGGAATCGGTTTTTGGCGATGCTCATTCTGTATGTCGGCACGTCGCTTGTGATTTGGGTCGCTTTTCGGATGGTGAGCGGATCGATCGATCGATTGCGATTACGCGAGTTCGATCGTCAAATCGGTGCTCTGTTTGGTTTGGCCAAGGGGGCTTTGTACTGTATTTTGATCACGTTGTTTGCGGTCACCTTGATGGGCAATACCGCTCGCGAAAAGATCGTCGAGAGCAAAAGTGGCAATTATATCGCCAATACGCTAGCTCGCACCGAATCGATGATTCCGCCCGAGATTCAAGAGATCGTCCAGCCGTATTTGGATCGATTCGAAGACAAATTCAATTCGGGCAATCAAGGTGGCTCGGAAAGCCCGTTGGAGCAAGTCGAACAGATCGGCGGCCAATTCGTCCAAGAACGAGCTGGCGAGTTTCTGCCCGATTCGTTTTGGAGCGAGCCCTCCGAGCCCTCCGCCCGAGTCGGCTTTCGCAGCGAACCATAAAGCTAGAGTCCAGGCTTTTGCCGCTCGACGCATCTCGCTCGACGCATCTTGTTGGAGTGATCGCTCGGAGAGCAGAGCTTGGAGTGATCGCTCGGAGGGCAGAGCGACCGCCAAATGTGGAAAACGCTGTTATACGGGGAAAACGATAGACTTAATACAACATAAGAGGCATTATCGGACGTTGCGGGGCGGTCGATTTCCACCCTGTTTGAGGCGATTTCCGTTTGTTGTTGCTTGTTGTGGAAGGCCTCGGTTCGCCATCTGCACCATTCGCCATCTGCACGGAGCACGGAGCGAAACTCAGCCGACTGCAGCGGTGTCCAAGAAGACGCCGATGCGACGGAACTTCTCGTAGCGTTGGTTGACCAATTCGTCGACCGGTAGTGTCTCTAGATCGGACAACGTTCGTGACAGATAACTCTTGATCCGCGATGCCATCTGGTGATGATCGCGGTGGGCTCCGCCAAGGGGTTCTTCGATCACATCGTCGACAACGCCGAAGCGTTTCAGGTCAACGCTTGTGAACCTTAGCGCGGCAGCCGCTTTGGGAGCGTGTTCGTGACTCTTCCATAGAATCCCCGCACAGCCCTCGGGACTGATGACGCTGTAGTAAGCGTGTTGCAAGACCGCCACACGGTCGCCCAGGCCAATCCCGAGCGCGCCACCCGAGCCGCCTTCGCCAATCACAATGCACACGACCGGCGTCTTCAGACGACTCATCATAAACATACTTTCGGCAATCACCTGCGCTTGACCGCGTTCTTCGGCTCCGATTCCTGGATAGGCTCCAGGGGTGTCGATGAAACAGATGAGTGGCATTTTATACTTTTCGGCCAATCGCATTTTTGTCATCGCTTTGCGATAGCCTTCGGGATGAGCGCATCCAAAATGGCAAGCCGCGCGCTCTTTGAAGGTGCGGCCTTTCTGGTGACCGAGGACCATGACTTTGAAACGGTCCAGTTTGGCGAAGCCCGATAGCATTGCACGGTCGTCACCGAAATGCTTGTCGCCGTGAAGTTCGACGAACTCGTCAAACGCCAAGTTGAGATAGTCACGGGTATACGGCCGGTTTTTGTGTCTAGCCACTTGCACGGTTTGCCAAGCGTTCAGTGATCCGTAGACATCACGAACCTTGTCGAGCCATTGCTTTTTCAGCGAACGGATTTCTTTGTCGACTTCGTCGGTCCGTTCCGTCTGTCGTTCCAAGCTCGCGATACTATTTTCTAGTTCTGCAATCTCGTACTCGAATTCTAATCCTGGGCCAGCGCTCATTCGTTTCTTTTCTTTTGCCGTTGATGGTTCTAAGGACGTTTGGTTGGGTTGCCGCATGGGATCTTTAACAAGATCCACTACGAAGTTGGCTCGTCATCATTTTCGTTATCCACTCCGCCATCTTTGCGAAGCAAATCATCGGCTCCGCGAATTCCGGGCATGTTGTCAAAGACGCTAACCTCCGGCATGCGGGGGCGTTTTTTAAAGAGTTCGATCGTGCGAATCTGTTTCAAAAACTCCCACATCGATGCGGGACGACTATCCGCTTTCTTAGCCATCATCTTGCGGATGAGATCGGCGAAATCTTTACTAACATTGCTGTTGTGGACAATTGGACTGGGGATCGATGCTGTCAAATGTTGGTTGAGTAGATCATTGGGCGTGTTGCCAGTGAATGGCGGCTTGCCCGTGCAAACTTCGTACAGCACGCAGCCAAACGAATAGATGTCGCTGCGTTCGTCACAGACCTTGCGGCGGATCTGTTCAGGCGACATGTAGCTACGTGTCCCCTTTGCCATCTTTGAACTGTGGAACAACTTGGTGAGTCCCGTCTTCTTCTTTTCGGCAATGTTGAAGTCAATTAGCTTTACCTCCCCATCACGACTCACCAAGAAGTTGTCCGGCTTGACGTCCAAGTGCAACCAATTCTTGGTGTGCATGAAGTACAACCCCTCAGCCGCTTGGGTGATGATCTTGTCTAGCATGTAGGCCAACGATTCAGGACCCCGACGAAGCGCTTGCTTCATGTTCAATTCGCTAAACAACTCCATGACAACAAACGGAGTGCCCGACTCGATTCGGAAATCGTAGAATCGGATGATTCGTGGACTGTT
Source organism: Novipirellula aureliae (assembly GCF_007860185.1). Classification (NCBI taxonomy): domain Bacteria; kingdom Pseudomonadati; phylum Planctomycetota; class Planctomycetia; order Pirellulales; family Pirellulaceae; genus Novipirellula; species Novipirellula aureliae. Next base: position 238,575 of record NZ_SJPY01000002.1, on the reverse strand, counting down.
CAAATCGGACGCAACTGCGTACTCGTGTTTCAACGCCGCAATTTCATTTTTGTTATCACGAGAATTCGGCTTGAGGAGTTTAAGAGCAAACCGCTTCTGGTCATTTTCTTCGATCGCTTCCCAGACGTCACAGGTACTACCCGCCCGAATGAGCCGGGTCAATCGATAGGGACCAAGGAAATCGCGAGTTTTTGTCATCAGGGATTCACGGGGCTTCGGTGGAATTCATGTCGCGCATTCATGTCGCGAGGAAAGTCGCAGTTCCTCCCTATCATACTGGATAAACCGGTTAGGTTGAAAGGTAGGACATTCAACGACGATAACGCTCCCGTATTCGTCAGGTCATCGTTTGGTGCCGGAACTGGTTTCTAAAATTGCTTCCGCCCTGCCCTGCCCACTTCGGTCTACTCTGCGCAAGCATTTTTCGAGTCCTGCCGGAGTTCAAGTGCTTCCAGTCCTTCATCCAATTCACGTCGATACGAATGGTTGGATCTGCGCCATGAAGGATCAGAAGTTCAAACCGATTGAGTCGATTGTCAGGTAGTGACCAGAAAAGCGGAGTAACACCATACTTCCCCAAGGCGTTGATGTTCGCCCCATCGTCAATGGCCTTCGTCATCGCAGCGATATCATCGGCTTCGATCGCTCGACAGAGTCGGACGACAAGCGGGTCATCAAAGAACTCTTGAGCGTCAAGCTCTGCTGCGGCATGCCAGCGCGCGAATTTGAGACGATGAAAGCGAAGATCCGCGTACTTCATCTGTCGTTGCTTGAGTAATGTATTCAATTCGTTTTTTCGGCTCGCTAGCTGAGCAGCCTTTTGATCGTCATTGTAGCGTTCTGCGAGTGACTGTTCTTGCCAAGTCTGTTCACGCTCCTGCTTCAATTTATTAATCTCGTTTGCCAGCTTAGCTTCGTCGGGAGTACAAGCGGTGCGTCGAATACGCCGCAGTTGGTCTAACACCGAAGCCTTGTGTTTGGCGACGATCTTGCTGCGTTCGCCTTGCGATAACACATGGCTGAATTCCCAGCCGGGGGAGTAGTCGGGCGGAAACTTAGGCGACCACTGTTCCAAAGCTTCAATCCATCGGTCTAGCCTTTGCGGTTGTTGGTGGCCAACGGTAAGAACCGACGCCATAACCCATCCGCCAATAAGCCCAACCGGCTGTGTCTCCCTAGGCTGAACTGGCGGATAGACTTCGACATCGATTGCGCCGCGAAGGAGAGTCAGCAGGCCAGCGAGCATTTTTTCATCATTTGGATCGCCAGAGGCTCCCAGCGTTAACAGACTGGACACCATCAATTGTTGGGTGTTCGCCGTCTGGAGATCATCCTCGGCCACGGTTCGCTTCTTTGACCAGCCCCACAGAACACACATAAGTCCAATCAGCACGGCACCGATTGTCGTTCGAGGGAAACGATTGATCTTCAACATCTCTTTTTTGTCCGAATGAGAGGTTTCTTAAGTCGTCATTGCTACGGTCGCGATCGGCAACCATTAGTTTAACATGCCGCCTCAAGCAAAACATTCCTTGCGGCACCATCTCGCGAACGGGTCATTCAAACTTCGGACAAAGAATGATAAAGCTGCCGAATTCGGCGGGTCATCGTCTGATGCCGGAACTGGTCCGTAAATCGTTCCCGCCCTACCCTGCCCATCTTTTGCCGCAACGGTTCATCGCCAGCTAAACGGATCATGGCGGTCGATAGTTCCGCAATGTCCCCTGGCGGAATCAAGAATCCCGTCTCCCCCGATATCGCCACTTCACGGGCTCCGTCGATATCGTAGCTGATGATTGGACGGCCCGCGATCAAGGCTTGCGGTAACGCTCGTGCCAAGCCTTCGCGGTACGAAGTATGAACCAAAGCGTCCATCGCACCGATCATCGTAGGCACTTCACTCGGCGGAACGAGACCCGAAAATAGGAAATGTTCTTTCATTCCAAGAGCATCGATTCGCTCGCTGAGCTGTTTTCGAAGGATGCCGTCGCCAACCAACAAGAACCGCACTTCAGGAATCTCTTTGACGACTTGGGCCGCAGCCGAGATCAGATCATCGTGACCTTTTAAATGGAACAGCCTAGCGATTTTTCCAATCACAATGTGCTCGTCCTTCAACCCGAAGCGGTTGCGAACTTCCGTTCGATGGTCGTTGGCTTTTAAGAATGGTTCCACATCCATGCCGCTATAGATCGTCGTGAATTTTTCGCGAGGGGCAACGTCGGCGTCAACAAGCAAATCCGTCATCGCGTCGGCCACGCTGATTAGATGATGACAGCGCCGAGCGGCCCACGTTTCGCACTGGCGATAGGTTTGTCGCACCAGCGCGGATTGATACGGATGAAAGGGAGCACCATGGACGCTATGGACGATGACGGGAACCTGTTCGCGAAACGCCGCCGCGCGTCCGAGTATCCCACCTTTGGCACTATGCGTGTGCACGACATCCGGTCGAAAGTCGCGAATCGTTCGGCGGAGCTCCTGGTAACCCTTGTAATCCCGAATCGGATGAATCGATCGGCGCAGGTTATCGAGCTTCGTAATCGGCAACTCCCCTGCCCTGCCCTGGCTCAACAAGTCACCTTCCGGCCCGACCTCGGGGCCAGTCACCAATAAGACGTCGTCGCCATAGTCGCGAATCAAATCGAGACAATTCAGCAGTGTATTCTCCTGCGCACCGCCGATAATCATTCGGGTGATGATATGACAAACTCGCAAGATACAACTCCTCGTTTCCGCCTAGTGCTTCGTCAGGAAAAAGAAGAGTTTCGGTCGTGGATCTTGTGAAAGATCCCCATGCGGAAGGATCTTTCACGAGGTCGACTACCCTAAGGTACGAGTTTGGCGAAGCACTGACGATCTAAAATTTCAGTAAGTCGGCAGTCTACCTTATGAACCGATACTTGTCCGCCCCGTTGATTATTTAACACCGCCCTGCCCTGCTCTGCTATTTGGACGCCTTCTCCAACTGCTGCATCAGATCCACATTCATCGACCCCAAACAAACTTGGTAGACTGGCGGATGTCTCAGCGGTAGGATAATAACCTGCAACTCACGTCGGGTGATATTAACGAGATCATAGGTGTCATCACACAGCATGTTTTGATCTCAGGCATCGTTGACCTCCAGTCGATGGGGGCGCCCAATATGCTTGTTGTCTTGACGCAGTTACGAAAGAGCCAGTTGTCGGCGGAGACACGCGACCGCGTACTTTGGCAATCCGTTGCGATGGAGTATCCACCGTGGATCACGGACCTTGCGGTTTTTCGTTGCCCAAGTGATTCTCGTCAAGGTGTTGAGATCACCGATGGCCCGCCGATCATGCCAACCAAAGCCGACGAACATCGCGGTTTGCGTTGGGCAGATGGGCACACCGTCTTCACCGGCTTTACTACAATTGCGCCGCCGAACTGGTCACTCCTCGTAGAAGGCGATTCGGTCGATGGTGCCGCGATCGCTCCGCCGAGCAGTGGTCACCCAGGGGGCGTGTATGTATTGATGGCCGATGGCTCCACCCGATTCGTGTCCGACGCGATTGAAAGTGGTGACATGTATAGTGGCAGCGTTCGGCTAGGAATGCACGGTCGACTCGCCCCCGGCAGCAAGAGCCCGTACGGTGTTTGGGGCGAGATGGGAACGCGAGCCTCGCACGACGAAGATGACCAAATTCCACATTAAACAACGGTAAAATGGCCTTGAAATTGAAGAGGACCATCACGCGAACCGGAAATGCGATTCACAGGTTTCATATTTCATAATGTTTTCGACTCAATCTCTTTTTTCCCAAATCCAGTAGATGTTGTAGAAGTGCTTTGGTAATCGAACAATTCCCTTCGTCACCTATAGCTCCCATGATCGTATTGACTCAGAAATATGGCCAACTTGGCAATCGGTTGCGGTTGATTTCGCACTTGATAGCTGCTGCGGAAGAAAACCAAGCAACGCTCTATTGCCCTGCATTTTCAGACTACGCTGACTTGTTCCCAGCGACCGCAAAAGACCTTTGGTGCCGATACCCTGAATTGCCAAGCCCAGTTGACGGACAGCCTGCAATGATTCCGAAGTGGCGGCGAAGGTTGTCTGACCGATCGGTCCACAAATCATCCAATTGGCTTCTCCAACTCGGTTTAGGCTGATGCCCCTGTTTTTTCGTAGCCGTTCACGGCCTTCGGCCCTGAACGAGCATTCTTAATCCTAACCTTACTCATAATCTTAATCCATTCGTTGGCAAGATTCGGGCATTTGTTTGCATTGGACGCAAGAATGGATCGTGATTCCGCTGAGTGAATTTTGTATTGTCTGTGCATGGACAAAAAGGACGCGCGAATCAAGGAACTCGAAGAACTCGTTGCTACGCTCATAAAGCGGGTTACCGAGCTTGAGCTTGCCTTGGCCAAAGCAAACAAAGATTCCTCGACCTCTTCCAAACCTCCTTCGAGTGACATCGCTAAGCCAAAACCTAAAAAGAAGCCTGGACGACCAAGGAAGCCACGAAAAGGTGCTCAGCCCGGACATCAGCAACAACTTAGAGAACCGCTGCCGCCTGATCGTGTTGACGAAACCTTCGACTATGAAATCATTGCTTCGGAGATCCTGCGTCTGGGGCTCACCCCGACGGGAAATTTTCATGTTGTTCAGCATGTCGAGCTTCCCGAAACACCGGCCACTCGGCATGTGCATCGATGGATCGACTGAGTCTCATCTCCTCAATGTCAAAACCGAATTCGATCAAGCGGCGATCCTTACTCCAAACCATCCGCAGGAATTCGATTCGTTTTGACTGAAAGAACTTCGCGACCTGCAATCGCTTGGTTTCATCGAACCAGAATTGCAGCCGTGCTCGTTCTTCCTGCAAGAATAGCACACGCCCTTCCTTGACGAGCACACGGCAATGCTCCAGGTACTGAAGGTTCCCGCGTTTGGAATGCAGAATCTCCCTCGGTTTTTGTGATCTCATTTCACCTCTTCGCTTATGCAACATCTTTCGAAAGAGACAATGTAGCGGACGACGGCATACCCCCTGGTGTGGTGGGGCTTTAATCTATCCCCGTATGTGTTACATCAACAGAGGGCCTGCCATTCGGGATTGGCTCTGGATGCGATAAATCCCCAGTGCAACGAATAGGGGCCCTGCGTTTACGAAAGGACTTGGTGATGAATCACTGTCGCGACCGAAAAATCCAGTTTCAAGAGAGGTAAAACAATAGCATCGATGTCGACCCAGGTGTTCAGGCAATCGATGTAAGGCAAAAAAGGAGATGAATGGTTTATCCGCTCATCAAGCTAATGAATGCGAAACAAGGACACTACACCATTCTTTTCTTTTGCCGGTCATCTTTTGCCTATCTCTAAACTGGTTAACGCCTAACTTGCCGAGAAGTTCAGGCTCGAACTCGTTTTTTGAAAGCTTCGAAATCTTCTTGCGTATCGATTCCGGCGACAGCGGATTCGACTCGCGCGATAACGATTTGTTTCCCAGCTTCGATCGCGCGTAGTTGTTCGAGTCGTTCGGTTTGCTCAAGGACACTCGGTGGTTGATTGGAGAACCACTGCAAAAATTCCCGCCGGTAGGCATAGAGGCCGAGGTGATGCCAAAACAATGGAGGCTCCGACGTAAGGGCTTGCTCGGTCACACCGCCTCGAAGATGAGGCACCGACGAGCGACTAAAGTAAACCGCCCTGCCCTGCCCTGTCCCGTTCGCTATCGCGTCGGCGGGTCTCAGCTCATCGGCTTGGTCCGCTGATTTTGGAACGCCCGCGACGACGACTTTTACACAATTTGGATCGTCGAGCCGATCTGCTTCGCGAATCGGGGCGGCAACGGTGGCGATGTCGGCCCAGGGATTGTGGATCAGAGTGCGGGTAACCAAATCGATGGTCGCTGGATCAATCTCGGGTTCGTCACCTTGAACGTTGACGAAGATGCCGATGTCGGGGAAAGTGTTGGCGACTTCGGCGATCCGGTCGGTGCCACTTGGGCAGTCCACGCTCGTCATTACCGCATGCCCACCAAACCGACTCGCTTCTTCAAATAGTTTTGCATCATCGACGGCAATCACAACCTGTTCGGCCGCTTTCGCCAATTTTGCCGCTTCAAACGTATACTGCAAAACGGATTTGTTTCCTGCCCGACGCAGCAGTTTTTCTGAAAATCGAGTCGATCCCAAACGCGCGGGGATCACGATCATGCAGCGATTGTTCATATTGGGTTGCGATCTGGGCAAGTCGAATGGTTGGCCGTTTCACCAAGAACGCCGATTGTCTGGCCTGTTCCCCTGCCCTGCAAGGGTATTGCTCCGTATAACGGTGCCTCCAGCGGAGAACTTGGAGAGCGTATTTTGAGTCCAATAACCAAGGCTGAAACGATTTTGCGAGAAGCGGATCCGAAAACAGAAGCAACGCCGTCGCCTTGTGTAGGCGAGTGCGCGTTGAATGCCAACCAGATTTGTACTGGATGCTACCGCAGCGGTCGTGAAATTGGTCGCTGGTCGAGCGCGAGTGAGTTGGAAAAACGCCGGATTGTCAAGCAATCGACACAACGCCGGATGTCTAGTAAACCCGAGTGCAATGAGACTTAAGGCGGTTTTGCCAAGCCGCAATTCAAGCTCCTCAAAGAAGTGGCCTGCGTTCTTTTGACTCCAGCTGAATCAATAACGGTCCGTTCCATGCCCCTCTTGGGATGGGGCGAGCGTGGGATTTTGCGTTCATGGTAGCTGCCACCTCTTGCTCCGCCCAGATATGCCGGACGGAAGCAGGAAAAACACCCCTGTGAAACTCTCTCCGTTTTTCTTGAGTCCACGCTATTCGAGACCACCTCCGTTTGGCTGGGCAACTAGATCGTATCCTTTCTAACGACCCAATGGGTTGAAATTTCTAGATGAATATTCTTTTTGCCCTGCCATGCTTTCAAAACCTTACCTGGCACGAGCCGAACCCACTCATTCTGCGGTGGAGCCTGAAAACAAGGCTGCGACTCCAGCTGCCCCTGCGTCCGGATCGGTACACTCCGCGAAAATGTTTGTTTATTGGTGAACGAGTCTCGGAGAGACTCGGCTACTGGTGTGCTTCTTTCGGCGAAAATGTTTGTTTGTTGGTGAACGAGTCTCGGAGAGACTCGGCTACTGGTGTGCTTCTTTCGGTGAAAATGTTTGTTTAGTGGTGAACGAGTCTCGGAGAGACTCGGCTACTGGTGTGCTTTTTTCGGCGAAAATGTTTGTTTATTGGTGAACGAGTCTCGGAGAGACTCGGCTACTGGTGAGCTTTTTTCGGTGAAAATGTTTGTTTATTGGTGAACGAGTCTCGGAGAGACTCGGCTACTGGTGTGCTTTTTTCGGTGAAAATGTTTGTTTGTTGGTGAACGAGTCTCGGAGAGACTCGGCTACTGGTGTGCTTCTTTCGGTGAAAATGTTTGTTTGTTGGTGAACGAGTCTCGGAGAGACTCGGCTACTGGTGTGCTTCTTTCGGTGAAAATGTTTGATTATTGGTGAACGAGTCTCGGAGAGACTCGGCTACTATTGTCGTTTCCTTCGACAAAATCGTGATTGGCGTCCTAAAACACCCACTTTCTCTCGCTTTGCTCGTTTCGTTTGTTGATGAACGCTTTGTGGGTGATTATTCTCTGTAATAAAGCGGCAGCGACGCTCCCGCCACGATTTCCCTCAATCGCCAACGAAGCCCATGGGCCGACTGATGAAAAAAACGACTCGTTTTCTACTCCTGTTCTCTCTGTTCCTTGTGATGACCGTGACGGTTCGCACAGCGTCGGCCCAAACGTTTGGCCAGCCAATTGCGGGTGTTGACGTCGACGCACAAGGTGTCTTGAAGGTTCGGCAATTCGATCCTCGACTGGCCCAACAGCGATTCGCCGAGGCGAGAATGCGAGCAGATAGCGAAATCATGCAGCCGAGTAAGCTGCGAAAAGTCTCGCTCAATCGGCTCGAAGCGGCACTTGCCGAGCAGCTTGATGCGGGAAACACCATTCCCGAAGAGATGAAGGCTATGGCTGGTTTGACCTCGATCGACTACATCTTCTACTACCCTGATACCAAAGACATTGTGATCGCAGGGCCGGCTGAAGGATTCTTCGCCGATCCAACGGACCGCTATGTTGGCATTCGCAGCGGTCGCCCGAGCCTACTACTCGAAGACATGGTGACAGCCCTTCGTGCCTATGCACCGAATTCAAAACCGACGCCGATCATTAGCGTTTCGATTGATCCGACGCCTGAGGGACTGCAGCGGATGCAGCAGTACTTGGCCTCCTTTGGCGGTCAAGCTCAACGAGGTGACACACAACGCGTTGCGATGGGACTCAAGAATAATCTCGGGCTGCAAACGGTAACGATTCAAGGCGTCCCCAACTCGACCCACTTCGCTCGTGTATTGGTCGAGGCGGATTATCGAATGAAGCTGGTCGGCATCGGGCTCGAACAAGTCCCGGGTGTCCGCAGCTATGTTGAGCGAGCAAACCCCCACACGATCGCTGCGAGTGCTCTAACGCGTTGGTATTTCCAGCCCAACTATGATGCGATTTCGGTCAGCGAAGATGGATTGGCAATGAAGATTAATGAGCGTGGCGTCGAACTCGTCGGTGAAAACGAGCGGGTGGTCAACGGTGTTCGCACGCGAGCCGTTGGGAAACCGAACTACGCGAGCGCGGCGTTTTGTAACGACTTTACGAAGTCCTATTCGAAGGTTGCTGAAAGGGTTCGGATTTACGCAGAGCTCGCTCAATTGATCGATGTCGCCGTCGCAGCAGCCTACATCCAAGAGCAGGATTTTTATGGTCAGGCAGAGTGGGCGATGCCGGTTTTGTTAGATGAATCGAAAGTGCCGGTCCAAACCTACACAGCACCCGAACAGGTGGAAACCGCTGTGAACGCGATTTGGAGAGGAAATACGTTGATGACACCACTCGGTGGGGGCGTCCACATGCAGCCTCGCTTGGCTCTAAAAGACGAGCATGTCAACAAGGATACCGATGGGAAAGTCGTTCAAACAAAGTCCGAAGCAGGACCAACGCATCTGAAAGATGGCCAATGGTGGTGGGACTAGGGTCTGCTGAATTTATAAGTTTGGGTTAAGGTAGTGGATCTTGTTAAAGATCCTATGTGCTTGGATCTTTAACAAGATCCACTACCCTAAATCCGCATCGACATCGGTATAATACGGGCATCCATTTCAAGTACCTCGTACGGTAAACGCGATGAGTCGCCCCAACGAGTTGCGATTACCCGATGACACATGTCGTTTGGTGGTGATCCAAGATCAGCTTCAAACCTGTCCCTACATACCGGATGAGACCGCTCGGACACCGCTACGTTTGCCGATCGGCAACGTGACTCCCGAGATCACCGATCGAATGCTGGCGTTGGGTTTCCGGCGAAGTGGTAATTTTGTTTACCGCACGGAGTGTCCGTCCTGTAACGAGTGCAAACCGACTCGATTGAAAGTAGCCGATTTTCGTTTGACGAAGTCGCTGCGCCGGGTAATGCAGCGTGGAGATCGAGATTTGGTGTGTTGCCTGAACGCTCCCAGTGGGGATGAACAACGCCTCAAAATGTTCAATGAGCATCGACTTCAAAGAGGCTTAGGGCAGCGAGACGAACCGATCGATGCATCCGAATATCTTTCGTTTCTATGCGATACCTGCTGTGATACCCTCGAACTTTCGATCTATCGAGACGGCAATTTGGTTGCGATCTCTGTTTTCGATGTGGGCCGCGAGAGCACGTCAGCGGTCTACACCCATTTTGATCCATCGGAGAGCCGATTTAGTCTGGGCACCTATGCCGTTTTAAAGCAGGTGGAGTGGGCTCGGAAAAGCGGACGCCAGTTCGTCTATTTGGGTATGTATGTCGCTGTAAATCCACACTTGAACTACAAGGCGCGTTTCAAGCCCCAGCAACGATTGCTCGACGACGTTTGGGTAGATAGTCCGTAGTCCGTAGTCCGTAGTCCGTAGTCCGTAGTCCGTAGTCCGCTGCTCCCAGCTCCCAGCTCCCAGCTCCCAACTCCCAACTCCCAACTCCCAACTCCCAACTCCCAACTACAATCGGCTTATGAAGATCACGGCGATTCCTCAACTGTACCGAAACCTGAAACGCTGGCGAGAGATTCTCGCGGTGCTGCGGCGGTACGGATTGGCGGATTGGATGAGTCAATTTCAGAAGCTGCCGTTTCGAGACCGCATCAAGGACGCGCGAGGGATACCGCTTTCTCAGTATTCGCGTGAGCAACGCATCCGCATGGCGCTGACGGATCTCGGGCCGACTTTCATCAAATTTGGCCAAATCCTGGCTGCACGTCCTGATTTGGTCGGTCCCGAATTGGGGCAAGAGCTAAAGCAACTACGGGCAAACGTCGCCCCCGATCCGATTGAGAAGGTTCGTGCGACATTGGCCCATGAACTGGGCGACGATTACCTTGAACACTTTCAGTTTATCGACCCCACAGCATTAGCGACTGCCTCGATCGGACAAGTCCACCGGGCGACGCTCAATGATGGGCGGCAAGTGGTCATAAAAGTCATGCGTGCGGATATCGAGAAAACGATGCGGCAAGATACGGAGGTTTTGGCGGGCGTCGCGCAGTTGGCAGAACATGTCGAAGCCTTTGCCGCATGGGGGCCATGCCAGATGGCGAACCAATTGTCGACGATGCTTCGCCGCGAACTCGACTTTGGCCGCGAGCGTCAAAACCTTGAGTTCTTTGCTGAGATGCTTGCCCACCGCAATGACGAAGTCGTGATCCCTAAGCCGGTAAACGGCTTATGCACCAAACGGGTTTTGGTGATGGACGAACTGGTCGGCGAGACCCTCTCTGTGTTTCTTCACAAGCATGCCGACCCATCGATTTGCGCCAGGTTATCGGAAACGATTGCCAGTGTTTATTTGACGATGATCTTCGACGAGGGATTGTTTCATGCGGACCCACACCTCGGAAACCTACTACTGCTTAGCGATGGTCGATTGGGGATTTTGGATTTTGGGATGGTCGGGCGGATCGACGAAAACCTTCGAGAGACAATCGAAGAGATGATGATTTGTGTCGGAAAAGGAGACCAGAATCGCTTGACGCGTTTGATTCGCCGCATCGGAGAAGCTCCCGCGACGCTTAACGAATCGGCCCTATCGGTGGACGTTTCCGAATTCGTGGGAACGTTTGGCCGCCAAAGTCTGGGCGATTTCAATCTGACCGATGCGCTCAATGAATTGTCGGGGATTCTGCATCGTCATGCCATTAAATTGCCCAACCAATCGGCACTTTTGTTGAAGATGCTGATTTCGATCGAAGGGACGCTACGAGAGTTGGGGGCGAGTTTCGATTCCATGCAAATCGTTCGTGACTTTGTCCGGAAATCGATGCTTAGTAGCTTGAGTCCACGTCGCCGCATTCGACAAGCAAGAAGGATCTATCTCGAAGCAGAGAATTTTTTTGAGGTTGCGCCCGATGAAGTGCTAACGCTGCTCCAGCAAGCACGCCGGGGCGAGATGAAGTTGGTTCTAGAGCATCAGCGCATCGGACCGACGGTGAACCGAATGGTCCTCGGACTGATGGCCAGTGCCGTGTTCCTCGGTTCTTCGGTTCTGTTGGCGATGAACGTGCCACCGGTCTTGTTTCAAGAGGCAACCTACCTTGGTATTGAGCGGTTGAGCTTGCTCGGAGCGATTGGCATCGTGGGCAGTATTGCCGTTATGATGTGGTTGTTGATTGCGATCAATCGGAGCGGTCATTTGACGCGAAGTCGAGATGAGTAGGACGCCTTGCGTGGTGGATCTTGTCAAGGATCCTCGGCACGTGGGGATCTTTAACAAGATCCACTACCGGCAACCGCGATGCTCCTCCAGGGCAAGTCACTAATCCGGCAACTTGATTTTGTTTTTGTTCGCTTCGTAGAACTTGGTGATATCGACTCCCGATCGCTGTTCTTCTTCGAGCAGTTTGATGCGAGCTTCAAGTCGTTCGATCCGGCGGGCCATTTGCGGGATGAGCTCATTCTCTTTGTTGGGAGGGGCAGGTCGTGGGACGGCTGGATAGCCCAGGTGTCGCTGCATCGCGGCAAATAGATACAGTGGCTCTTTACGCCGGTTTCCGAAGGCGATTCGCCCCTCTCGCTCGCCAAACAAAAACGGCTCTTTCTCTTCGGTTGGCTGATTCGCCTCGATCAAACGGCGTTTGTATTCGTCGCTCGCCAAGAACAATAAATCCGCAAGCTCAATCAGTCCAATTTGAGCCCTTAGCATCAGGATCCATTTCGCCCAAACCGAATCGTAGATTGGATCGAAGCTCATCGCCGTTAAGCCTTTGTCGTAATTCAAGCGGTTTCGACAGAGGGCTTCGAATTGATAGAGGAACATTCCGGCGGGAGTCGCGCCAGCGGCCCGGTATTTTGCGTCGGCTTCTAAAACCATCAAGGCGGTTGAAGTGTCGAAACGCCCCGTATCGCTCTCGGATTCCTGCATCAAGTAGGTTTGAAAACTAGTGAAGTAGTGGCTTAGCCGCTGCATTGCCGGAGCCATCACGCCGGAATGCTTCAGTTCGGTCAGCAGAAAATCGATCGCCATCGGCAACTTGGTCGTTGCCAATAGTTCAAAACGAAGTTGCTCGAGAAGATCCTGCATCGGCATCTGCTCACCGATGCGTTCTCGTAGCAATTGAAACAGATACCCCTGCTCGACAAATTCAGCCCGATCTAGCGAAGCGGCATTTGCGGCATTGGTCATCGAGTCTACTCATACTTTTTGAGGACGACACAGGCGTTGTGCCCGCCGAAACCGAAACTATTACTAATCGCAATTCGAACCTCACGCCGCTTGGCTTCGATCGGCGTGTAATCGAGATCGCAATTCGGGTCGGGATTGGTCAGGTTGATCGTAGGTGGAATCAACGATTCCTGCAGCGTTTTGCAAACGACAACCGCTTCGATCCCACCACTTGCACCGAGAGAATGGCCAAGCGAACTCTTGGTGCTACTCACCGACAGTTTGTAGGCGTGTTCACCAAAAACGTTCTTAATGGCTTGCGATTCTGCCTTGTCACCTAGCGGAGTGCTGGTGCCGTGAGCATTGACATAATCGACCTGCGTCGGATCAATACCTGCGTCGTCAATCGCTGCTTGCATCGCAGCCGATGCGCCGGATCCGTTGGGATCGGGCGCCGTGATGTGTCCCGCGTCGCTGGTGGTTCCATAACCGAGTACTTCGGCATGAATCTTTGCACCGCGAGCAAGTGCATGCTGGAGTTCTTCAAAGACCAGAACTCCGGCACCTTCGCCCATCACAAAGCCATCGCGATCGGCGTCAAACGGACGACTGGCAAGCGTCGGTTCGTCGTTGCGTGTGGAGAGTGCTTTCATATTTTGAAATGCAGCTAGACCCATCGGGGTGATTGCCGCCTCGCTACCGCCGGTGACCATGACATCGGTTTCGCCCAGCCGAATACTTCGCATCGCATCGCCCATCGCGTTGGTAGCACTTGCACAAGCGGTCGCAACGGCGTAGTTAGGGCCACGCAGGCCGTAAGTGATCGAGATGTTTCCGCCGGCGGCGTTGAGCATCATTTTAGGAACGGTAAACGGGCTGACGCGATCAGGCCCTTTCTTGATCATCCGTTCGATCTGAGCTTCGATTTCGCCCAATCCACCAACGCCACTACCGATGATGACACCGCATCGGAAGCGATCGAGTCCCGAGAAGTCCAAACCAGAATCACCGACCGCTTGATGTCCGGCGTGGACCGCGAACTGGGTGAACCGGTCGAGTCGTTTGACTTCACGATGTTCGACAATGCCATCGAGATTGAACTCGGGAATATCGCCGCCGAAATGAATTTTGTATTGACTTGTGTCGAGTAGCGTTAGTTCATGGACACCCGACTCGCCCGCGGTCAGCCGATTCCAAAAAGTAGTAACGTCTAGCCCGAGAGGCGTTACCACCCCCATGCCTGTAATAACGACACGACGTTCCGATCGCGTTTGCATCTAAACCGGCCTTCAAGAAAACGAAAAACAAAAGTGTGGTTGGTAGATAAAATAAATGCCGCCCTTTGAAGGGTGAACCACAGCAACCAAAAGGAGTCGGTTGGCACGCAATTCAACATTCGCTGGCGGCAAAAGCGTCAACAAGACCACTGTAAAGTTCGGTCGTCCTGTTTCGGTTATCCTGTGCTCGAACGTTCAGCCCGATTAGGCATCTTCGCCTTTTGAGCTTTCGATAAAGTCGACTGCCTCGCCGACCTTTTGAATCTTTTCAGCTGCCTCATCGGGAATGCTGATATCGAACTCTTCTTCGAGTTCCATGACCAATTCGACGGTATCGAGCGAATCGGCACCGAGATCGTTCACAAACGAAGTTTCGAGGGTAATCTTGTCTTTATCGACGCCAAGCTGTTCAGCCACAATATCGATAACGCGTTCTTCGACGCTAGCCATGGGTATCTCCGGGGAATTTCAGGCAAATGTGTAAGAGGGAAGTGAAGGATAGTTCTGTAAAGATGGGACATCTTTCGCTCGGCAAAAGAATAGGTCAAATCAACAAATGCCGTCAATACACCGAATCGATTTATGTAACGGAAGTCGTCTGTTTTTCCCGGTTATTGCCTTTTCAGGGGGCTAAACCGGTATTTAGCCCGTCATTCCACCATCGACGACGATCGTTTGGCCGGAGACATAGCCCGCGTCCTTTGACGCCAGGAAAAGCACGGCCGCCGCGACGTCCTCTGGTTCACCCACTCGTTTCGCAGGAATCCGCTTTTTGACTTCTTCCAAAACAACGTCGCCGAGCTCTTGGGTCATTTCGCTGGCGATAAACCCAGGCGCGACCGCGTTGACCGTGACCCCGCGGTTGACCAACTCCTTGCTCATCGTTCGCGTCATGCCGATCATGCCCGCCTTGCTCGCCGAATAGTTGGCTTGTCCCGGGTTGCCGATCAGACCCGAAATGCTGGCCATGTTGATGATCCGGCCATATTTGGCTTTTCGCATCACGCCTGCGGCGGCACGGCAGCAAACGAAACAGCTTGTCAAGTTGGTGGCAATGACATCGTCCCATTCTTCGTCCGACATGCCGCGCATCAGCTTATCGCGAGTGATCCCGGCGTTGTTTACCAAGATATCGAGCCGACCATGCTTCTTGTGCGTGTCTTTGATCGCATCGGCAGCCGCTTGGCGGTCGGTCACGTCGACCGACAGGGCCTCGGCAGATCCGCCCGCGGCTTCGATCTCGCTCACCGTCGCGGCTAGCTTTTCGGCGTTGCGGGCACAGCAAACGACGTGGGCGCCGTTCTGCCCGAGCGCCACGGCAACGGCTTTACCAAGCCCTTGCGACGCTCCGGTCACAATGGCAACCTGACCCTTCAGGTCAACAGAAATAGACAATTCCATGAATTTGATTCTTTCGTGTGTAGCGGATCTACTTAAAGATCCTTTCATCGGTGAGGATCTTTATCAAGATCCACTACTTAACAGAGCGACAGGTCAGGGCCCGTCACCGAAGCCTTCGCTCGGCGTTTTTCGGTGGATTCTCTTCAGCGTTCCTTGCAAAATCCGCCCCGTCCCTGCCTCCATGAACCCCTTGATTCCATCCTCCATCATCTTGCGGATGGAAGCTTCCCAAAGGACGGGGTTGACGACTTGCCGGCTTAGCAGGTCTTTGATCTCGCTCGCCTTGGTATGTGGCATTCCGTCGACGTTGCTGTAAACCGGAATTCGCGTATCCGCCATTTCGACGGCATCGAGAGCTTCGGCCAATTTTTCGACTGCCGATTGCATCAAGGACGTGTGAAATGCTCCGGCAACGGTCAAGCGAATCACCTTCATCGCACCCGCCGTTTCGGCGATCGGTTCCGCGCGATCGATCGCGGACAAATGACCTGAAATTGCGATGTTTCCAGGGCATAGTAGATTCGCAGGGCGAAGCACTTCCTCGTCTTGCCGAGCTTCATCGCAGACGGCCTGTAGCTTTTCAAGCTCCAGCCCTACGACGCTAGCCATGCCGCTTTCGACGACATCCGACGCTGCTTGCATCGCTTCGCCACGCCGCTTGACAACGGCAACGGCATCCTCAAACCTCATGCCACCAGCGAAGCAAACCGAGGTGTATTCACCTAGGCTAAGCCCGGCCGTCGACTTGATCGAGTCGATCCATTCAGGCCGCTCGATCGCCAAGGCGTCCGCGGCGGCCATGCCGACCACAAAGAGTGCGGGTTGGCAAAATTCCGTTGCATTAAGCTTTTCGGCTGGCCCTTCGACGCAGAGCTTCGCTAGGTCATAGCCCAACACCTCCGACGCAGCGTCAAACCGATGACGCGCTTCGGGATAATGCTCGCAAAGCCACGACCCCATGCCAATCGCTTGGGCACCTTGGCCGGGGAACAAAATACCGACAGATTCCACATCGAGTGCCATGAAGGCTCCTTTGTCTGGTCAACAGGTGTCTGGTCAACAGGCTGTCTGGTCCACAGGCGTGCTTGGTACTTTGTCAGCGTCCGACGTTCAGACGCGAATCTTGCGAAAGATCCAGGCGTGCAGAGGATCTTTGACCAAATCCACGACCGCCAACCTTGATGTCTTTCCTCGGACGTACCACACGTCGCTTGATTTCATGCTTGATTTAATCGTCCGCTTGTTCGACGACGGTTCGGCCCTGGTAATACCCGCATTTCGGGCAAACGGTATGGGTCGGCACGGCGTCGCTGCACTGAGGACAATAGCTCACTTGACGTCGTTTGACGTGGTCGTGAGATCGGCGTTTTCCGGTTCGGCTGTTGGAATGTTTTCGTTTGGGGACGGCCATCTCTGGGGGTCCATAGAGAGGGGTGATAGATTGATTTGAGCCGCGTATCGTAGAAGCAAACAACCTATCTCGTCAACGTGGCAGAGAAAGATTCTCGAAAAATCGGAGGATTTTTCGGTCGGTTGGCATGGATTTTAGAAATTTTGTTGCGTGCCATTCAACCTCCTCCCCGCGAGCCAACCAGCATTCCCATTCCGACACGGCTTGCGGGCAGGTACGAAAACTGGATTTGCCCCATTCCGACGGACCGCATTTGGGTCTGGGCCTGCTCAAGCGTCTTCATCCCACCGGCGGGTGTATCCAATTGCAGTTTCAAGGCCTCGACACTTTCGGTCAAATTTGGCTTGGTTGGGCCACGGAACAGATCGATCACGACCAGCCGCCCTCCATCGCGAACCGCCGATACCGCTTTTTTTAGCAGCCGATCTTGCTCGTCGCTGCCGAGAGCAAACAGTCGCTGGGCCAACAACACGATGTCATATTCGGGTTCCAGGTCGTCCAATGCCAACGGGTCACTTTCGATCGTTGAAAAGTGATCGGTCACATTGATCGACGCCGCCATGCTCTTTGCCGCAGCGAGAGGGCCAGGCAAATCGACCGCGACCACCCTGCCCTGCCCCGCTCCCAATTGGCCCACTCGATGAACCATCGCACAACTCCAAACGCCAGCACCGCAGCCAAGGTCTAGGATCTGCGGAGCTTCGAGCTCTCCTTCGCCGCCCAAGTTCAAAATCTCAGCTGCCTCGATCGCTGCTGGCGTATGGATCCACTGCGTTGCTGCCACATGCTCGTAGTGATACTCGAGGTCAGCTGCTTGGCGTTCCCTCCGGCCCGCAACAGCATCAGCGAGCCTGGCCCAGCGACCATCGCCAAGATCCGCGTCGTAGTTGCAAAGCAGCCCCGCAGCAGGCGAAAGGGCGTGGTCGTCGCCGTACTTTTGGATGAATCCCATCGAAATCAACGCATCCAAGAGTAAGCCCGTTGGCTCGGGCGACAATGACAACGCCTCGCAAAGCTGCCCTATCGTTTTTTGCCCCGATTGGAGCTCCCTCAAAATGCCCGTCTGGCCAGCCGTTCGCAGCAGATGGGAAACGGCATTGATTTGCATCAGTTCGTGGTACTGAACCAACGTTTGGTCTTGAGCTGACATGTTTATAGGTATCCTTCAAATGGCTTGTGCATTATCGTTCACTTCTTCAGTCTTATCAGTGTTACAGAAACCGTAACACCGGGGAACGTTGCCTCCGTTCCGCTTTCGGCTCGTGGGCTAAAAACGGGCAACCCCAATACCAACCGGATGGGACTTGCTTTGGCCGTGCCAGCGGACACGCTGTCGATCCAAGTTGTTAACGGTGACACCCTCGTGACACCGTCTCCTTTGCCGCTCGCAGCGGGACCGCTATCCCGGATGATTCATGGGCTTGGAAATTGTTTTGCTAACGTCTACGCCTTCAAGCGTTTACGTTCATTGCTCGAAAAACAGTCTGCGTATTAGCCGTTTTGGCGTTAGCGGCCTCTCGATTTAATCGGTTTGACTCGACTTATTGTTTAACGCCAAGCCGTAGGCGACCGATTATGGAAAAGCTGACGCCTTCGGCTAAGCGTTAAACGATTAAATCGACAGGCCGCTATCGCCCAAACGGCTAATGAATCATCCGGGCTAACCAAGCCTTGGTGAAGTTACAAGCGGCAATGCTATCGGCAATGCCAGCTTTGCGACTTGCTAACGTATTCGCGGAAGGATTGGCTTCGATCGTTCTGCTACCGCCCTGCCCTGCCCTAACTCACCCTGCCCTAAACCACCCTGCCCTAAACCACCCTGCCCTAACTCATCCTGCCCTACCCTGCTCTCCAGTCAATCGTCCAGTGTCGATCGCTCGTCGCTCGGGCCGCTGTTGCGTCCATTCCAACCGCTTCCATCAAACCGCGGATCTCGTGCAATGATAGGGCAGCGTGCAAACTTTGGCGGAGCAATTGTTGGGCCGCTTCCGGT
Organism: Novipirellula aureliae; assembly: GCF_007860185.1. Lineage (NCBI taxonomy): Bacteria > Pseudomonadati > Planctomycetota > Planctomycetia > Pirellulales > Pirellulaceae > Novipirellula > Novipirellula aureliae. Next base: position 219,788 of record NZ_SJPY01000002.1, on the reverse strand, counting down.
TCCTCGGACGCATACAGTGAAACCAATCGCTCGACTTCGGTTTCACTTTCAGGGCGAAACAGATCGCGAATGAATACACGGCCCCCCGGTTTCACCAGTCGCAGGGCCGAACGAAGTCCGGTGATCGGATCGGCTAAATGGTGAATCAGGCTGTTGGAAACAACGGTATCTGCCATCTCATCAGCGAACTCTTTCATCGTCGTTGCATCACCCTGCTGGAGTGAAATGCGATCGAGTAGGCCTGCGAAATCGATTTGCTGTTTCGCCATGTCAAGCATTTCGGTTGACGAATCCACTCCCATGATTTGTACATCGGGGTCATGTTTGGCGATTTCGATAAGAATCAGACCTGGCCCGCATCCCAGATCAATGAGTCGTGAGCCGACGGGGCCGCCTGCGACGAGATCGTCGGCGAAGGCTTGGTTGACCGCCTCATGTTTCATCTCCAAATACAAAACCGCTTCGTCAATGGCGCTCCTACTTTCTGGTTCGAGTGTTCTTGATAAAACCATTGCGTAACCCTTGTGTTGTTTGCCGCAGTTTATTCCGCGAAAGTAGTGTTTGTTCGCGCAGACTGTACCATCGTTTAGGCGATGATGATAAACTACTCCCATTCACGCGGCCATATGGACCAAGATTGCTTCCACATTCGTTATCGCCGCCGTTAACGCTATTTTGCGAAAATGCCTGTCGTGGATCCTGCGAAAGATCGATTTACAAAGGGCCATTATCCAGCATGGATTCTCAAACACGCCACTTAACGCTACTTGGTGCAACGGGCGTCGGGGTTGGAGCGATTGTGGGTGGCGGTATTTTGGCGTTGGCGGGTGTTGCCTTCGCCGCGACGGGGCCAGCCGCGGTATTGGCGTTCGCATTCAATGGCGTGATTGCGCTGTTGACCGCGCTGAGCTTAGCCGAAATGGCGTCCAAATTCCCACAGTCAGGCGGCACGTATACCTATGCCAAAAAGGCGTTGTCGGTTGAAGCAGCGTTTGCGGTTGGATGGGTCGTCTGGTTCGCCTCCGTCGTCGCCTCCGTCCTCTATGCAATCGGTTTCGCCCACTTTGCTACCGTCATGGCAACCGGTCTATGGCGAGTCTTCGTATCCGATGTCCCCGATTGGGCAGGTTCGCCGATGCTGAAAACGGGGCTTGCGATCGCGACCACCGGGTTCCTGTCGCTATCTCTGATTCGCAATACCGGCGGCGGTGGGCACTTCGTCAATTTCAGTAAAGTGGTCGTTTTTGGCTTGTTAATATTGACCGGATTGATCGCGATCACTTGCCAATCTCCCGTCGACACCTCTGCTGCATTCACGCCTTTTTTTACAAGCGGTTTCACGGGACTGGTTCAAGCAATGGGTTACACCTTCATCGCTCTGCAAGGTTTCGACTTGATTGCGGCGGTTGGCGGCGAGGTTCGAGAGCCAGCCAAAACGATCCCACGAGCGATGATATTGTCGCTGTTGATCGCTCTTTTGATTTACGTGCCGCTGTTGTTGGTGCTGACTGCCGTCGGCACACCGCCTGGCGAATCGATTGGCGAAGCGGCGGCTGAGGACCCGGAAGGAATCATCGCCTTGGCGGCAGAAAACTTTTTGGGGCCCGTGGGCTATTGGTTCGTCATGGTCGCAGCGGTCTTGTCAATGTTCTCGGCACTGCACGCCAACCTATTCGCAGCCTCACGGATCGCTCGAGCGATGGCGGTCGACCGGACACTACCGGTCCGTATGAGTGAGCTGAACCCAGAAACGGCGGCACCGACGGCTGCAATTTTGGTGACATCAACACTCGTCTCGCTATTGCTACTTCTGTTGCCCGATGTCGGTGCTGCGGGAGCCGCATCGAGTTTGATTTTCTTGATCACGTTTGCCGTCGGGCATTTGCTGGCGTACCTATTGCGAAAACGTAGCAAACGCCGACCACCCCCTTTTCGTACCCCGTGGTTTCCGCTCGTTCCGATTCTCGGTGGAATCGCCTGCATCGTCTTGGCCGTCTTTCAAGGGATGACCGTCCCGTCGGCGGGTGGTATCGCTATTGGCTGGCTCGCCATCGGTGGTATCATGTTTGTGGCACTGTTTCGCACCCGAGCGAGCGTGATGGATGCTTCTAACACTGCGAACAATCCCGAACTGTTGAATCTTCGAGGGCTTTCGCCGCTGGTCTTGGTGCCGATCGCCAACCCACAAAACGCCGTCGCCATGATCTCATTGGCCGATGCCATGGTCCCCGCCGACGTGGGCCGAGTGCTAACGCAAACGATCGTGGTTCCATCAAGGGATTGGAATCCAATCGAGAATGATGAGCCGATTCGACGATCACAGCAAGTGATGCAGGAACTGCTCAGGGCGTCCGCGATTAGCGGCATCCGCACCGAGTCGCTGACGACGATCTCGGTCGAGCCGATGAAAGAGATTGCGCGAGTGGCGAAACTGCACCGCTGCGAATCGGTGCTGCTTGGACTGAGCGACATCGATGAACAAAACCAAGCTCTGCACTTGGAGGCACTGCTTGGCGAACTTGACGCCAACGTGGTTATCTTGCGGTCGAGGAAGGATTGGATTTTCGAAGGTGTTACGCGAGTGCTAGTGCCGATCGCCGGTCGCGGAGGTCACGAACACTTACTCGCACTACTACTAGGCAGTATGCAGCGGCATCGGTCAGCGGACCAAGAGCCGTTGGAGGTAACCTTTTTGCGAGTCATGCCAGTGACGGCGCTGCCAGAGGAGACCGAACGGGCGATGCGTGATCTACGCCGGTTGGCATGGGATCTCTGCCCCAATTCCAAAGTCGATATCGTCATCAGTAGCAATGCAATTGCAACCGTTGCTGAACGTTGTCGAAAATCCGACTTGCTGATCTTAGGGGTCCAACGAGTTGGCAGACGAAAAAAACTATTCGGAGCCTTCACAAGGGCATTAGCCAGTCGCAGCGATTGCCCCATGATCGTGATGAGCCGCCGAGGCTAATGCTTCAGCCAGTTTTAGAATTAGGGTTGGGAATGTGAGCCGACGGCGCTAGCCGCGGGTGTCATACGGAACCCGACGCTAGCGCGTTCGGCTCACCCCCAATATTTATCTGGTTGAATCACTAGTGGGCATAAGTGCTGCTCGCTGTGGCCTTTTCAGCCCATTGGATGCTTGTTTCCGCCTCGATGAGTCCAACGGCGTCAATCTCATTCCAGCCTTTGACGTTTACGGAGTCGAGATAGATGCGGACGCGATCGGTAGCCACCACGTCTTCGAAGCGGATCTTCGATACGCCCTGCCCCGTTCCCACGTCTATTGACGTCGGGTCGTCGCCCTCCCAGGCAGTCTGTTCATTCCCCGCTGCGTCATAGTAGGTCACCTTATGGACGGCGCCCGGGTTGCAAGTCTCGTAGACGTTGACGCCGATCGCCTGAACGCGGTTCTGGTAGCTGATTTCAAGCCATTCTGCTTGATCGTCCTGAGTCAATGGCGACCAGGCGTGCTTGTAGTCGCCACCGATCCCGCGATTCGCCGGTTCGCCGATTGCCTGCTCCGGTCCCCAGTCTCGTCCTCCGGGGAGGTAGGCTATTTCGGTATCGGCCGTGGAACTTCCGAAACTTCCCCAGAAGCTCCCCACCATGCCTCCAGATTGCCGATTGATTCTCAGCGCCACAGCGATCGAAGCGACATTGGCTGGGTCGACTTCCGAGTCAAACTCGAACACAATCGGTTTCTGCTCCGGGTAAGCCATGGTCTTGGTCGACTTGACAGCCGTCTGCTCAGCAAGGGTAAGGCCTTCGTTGTCTAACAGCCTGAGCGTTACATCGAACGAATAGCCGGTGAAGTAGAGAGTCGAGTATGCGTTAACCGTCACCCTTATCTTGTCGGCGGGTAAGACCTCAGGGTGAAGATTCTGAATCCCCAAGTTCTTTCGATAAACGACATAGGGTGGTTCTCGACCTTCATCACCTTGGCCAGTGGCTTGGTGCGCGTACTTGCCGTTCAACCAGACGGGCGTCGTCTCGCCCCAGCGACAGGGGACGATACGCTCGAGCCCACAGGCGGCCTTCTCGACGTTGCCCAGAAAGTCGCTCGTTGCATCGAGTCGCTTTCGTACATCTCGAAGCGGCTGGTAGTCTTCATCCCCTGCTTCGACAAGCGTCACACGCCCCGTCGATCCGCTGCCGGTGCTCTCGAACGTGCTGACGACCTCGTCCAATAACCAGAGCCCGCCTTCGGTCAATCGGAACTTAGCGGTGAAGTAGAAGTCTTCGCTGAGCATTTCGTACTCACGTGTTACTGGATCCCGCTTGCCACGGCTCGGATACGTTGCACGTCCGACGATCTTCCCCGGTGCCCTGCCCTCGGGCGTCTCAAGCCAATCTTCGAATCGGATCGTGCAAAAAGGCTTGGCATTGCCGTCAACGAAGTAGTTCTCCTCCGTCGGCAACTGGCTCTCACCGTTGATCTCGATCTCGCATCGTTCGAACGACTTGCCAGGCAGGTAGGCCCAGGAAATGAATCGCAGCATCGTTCCGATATCGAGAGTCGGCCGGTTGCGGACGGGACGTAGCGTCAGTTTTCTGGTCTTCTGGTCCGTCATGTCCTGTACGCTGACGCCGAAATTATCGGCACGATGGGCGAGCCGCTTCGAGGCACACTGCCACCCCCAGCCGGTCGCCAACTTGTCAAGTGTATTTCGGTCAGAGAAGGAGCGAACCGCCACGAACGGCTCGTCGGCCATTCCGTTCGCTTCGCGACCATCAGCGGTCAACATATTCAGTTTCCCCGTCAAGGGAGTCTTGTCCGATTGCCGATCCCGTGCGAGTTGGACCAGGACGTTGCCCGCCGAATCGAAGATAACTCGTTCGCGGTAACCCTCTTCTTGCGTGTAGTCGTAAATGAGTCCCGTCCGTTGCTGCAAGTCAGGCAACAGCCATGCTCGGTTCGCCTCGACGTACTGGTCGACAACAGCGGAAGTCTGTTTGTTCAATTCTCGGATCGAAGCCACGACGGAGCTAGACGCCTGAAGAACGGGTTCTTCACTGTAGTCGATCACCACGTTTTCCAGGTGATACCCAATGGCGGTTCCCGCGGCGGTCGGTTCTGCATCGAACAGCCAAAGGCCAGGCTCGTAAACACGGAACGCCCAATCGAAGCGGCTGGTGGTATCCTCCTTCAAGTGGCCGTTCTTGGATTCTCTTTCTTGACGAATCGCCTCGACGTGGAGTGGAACCACGTGGTCGGCATCGATCTGGTGCGGTTCGCTTAGTTTTTCTGTAACGATCGTTTCCTTGTCACGTTCGTCGTCGCGAAACGTCGACGTCAATTCGATTGGCATCAGCGTCTTCGCATCGAGCCGAAGAACTCCGCTGCCCAGCTTGTAGTACAGATAGCCCGCCCAGCGTCCCGATACGCCGCCTCCGAGCCTCGCTCCCAGAGAGCCATCGCTATGGAATCGAATTTGAATCTGATCGTTCGAGTATTCAACCACCTCCATCGTCGCCGCGTTTGACGTGGAATCAGCGAGCGATTGCAGCAGTACAGCAACCAGTGGCGTGTAGGTGATCCCTCGCTTGATCGACGCACCGGCGGTCTGTGGATCGGCGATACGGAACTCTTGCCGCTTACCGTCGCGGTGGACGAACGCATAACGATAGCTCGGTACGCCTGGCGGCGTCCCATCGAACCAATAACGGTTCGCTTCTAAGATTGCTGCCAGCAGTTTGGTGGTCTTGAGATCGCCGTCTGCCTCTGCCGCTTCGGGTGCCGACGTTCCCTTGTCAGCCTGACGAGTGTCTGGCATTGGAGGAGCAGCGACCACACGGCCCGCGCTGAGCATCAGCAAGGCGACCGGTAAAAGCAGCCAACGATACCGCTGTGTGAGCGTAACGAAAACATGCAATTCCAAGGCGAGTAAATTGCCAGCCCAGCCTTGGATTCGTGCTTGCCTGGCAAACCGTTGCTGCGGCACTGTTTGTTTCATCCGGAACTCTTTGTGTTCTTCGTGTGCATTTCCCACAAGTCGACAGCCAAAGATCGACGAAGGCCCCAGCTCTCGTCTTCGTAATTATAGCAATCTTCAAAGGCACTACCTAGTGATTGATTCCCAATCAGTCCTACGGCAACAAATGAGGCGACGAGTCCTGCAATCTCATTGATTCAGGCCGGTTCCTATTGCACTATAACGCTTCCATCCGTTTGCACCGCGATTTGGGTGGGGCTATATTCCTACCATCAACCAGCGACGAAAACACTATAGGTACTAGATTGCTATTATTGTAATGCCTGTCACCGCTGAGGACTAAAAGCCGGTACAAAATGCGGATATGATCTAAACTTACAGTATTTACAGGACCTCGCACCCAAGGTACAGATTAATGCTAGAGCAGTTGCTCGCCAAAAGTGTCGATGGAACCGACGCATCGCAACATACCACGTTACGACAGCACCTAGCGGATGTTTTCGAGTCTGCGATCGGCGTCGTCGACGCAAGCGGATGCGATCAGTTAGCAGCGTTCGGTCTTTCGCCGAGCCAATGGTATGATCGCTTTCGTCAAACGGTACTCTTGTCAGCAGCGATTCACGACCTAGGTAAAGCGAACAATCACTTTCAGCGGATGATCGCGGGGGATTCCAAACCACAGGCGATTCGCCACGAATGGATTTCTGTCTGGTTGGCCGAACAACCGGTTGTCAAAGCTTGGCTCTTGCCAGCCGTCGATCGTTGCGAGCGATGTTGGCACATCGCGATGGCAGCCGTTGCAGGGCATCACCCGAAACATAGCCATTGCTCACCGCAGGTAGATTGTTTTGGTAGCGAGGCTATCGAAGTCTTTGCGGAACACGCTGGCTTTCGTTCATGCTTGCTTCAGATTCAGTCACAGCTCGGTCTTGGCGAACCGCCTTCGCAGATTTCAACGATATTGCACGAAGGTGTAAAGGACCACCAGCGCCCACGCCAATTCTGTTCCATGGTGCAACAACTTGCCGACTTCTTCGCCGACGAAATTTTTGTAGATCCTCCCTGGCGGCGGTTTTGTGCGTGCGTGAAAGCTTGTGTCATCGCCAGTGACGTCGCTGGCTCGGCACTGTGGGAACATCTTGACACGCAGGCAAGCCGGCAGAACTGGATCACGGAAACTTTAAATCGACGCCCCTCAACCGAGCAGCTTGAATCGATCGTGACAAATCGGCTCGATGGAAACATGCTGCGAGAGTTTCAGCTAGCGATCGCCGGCTCTGATGCCAGTATCACGCTCGTGGAAGCGGGCTGTGGTAGCGGCAAAACGGTCGCAGCCTATCAGTGGGCGGGCCAGCAACATGCGGGACGACGACTTTGGTTTTGCTATCCGACGACCGGCACCGCAACGGCCGGATTTCAAGGCTACCTTTTGGAAGCGGAAACGAACGATCCGAACAAGCAATCGGTTGTCGACGGAGCGGATCTGTTTCATAGCCGCCAGCAATACGACATGCTACAAATGCTAGGATCGCGAGAATCCGACGAGACGATGGATGATACATCCGTACGCGTCGAATCACTCAAGGCCTGGGACACGAAAACCGTTGCCTGTACGGTGGATTCATTACTTTCAATTTTACAGAACCAAAGACGCGGTTTGTACTCATGGCCTGCGATTTCGCAGTCTGCAATCGTCTTTGATGAGGTTCATTCGTACGACGACATGTTGTTCGGAAATCTGCTGACGTTTCTTCGTGAACTGCCAGGGATTCCAGTGCTCGTGATGACGGCAAGCCTGCCGACGTCGCGGCGAAATGCAATTGAAAAGGCAGCCAAGGGGGGCAATCGGAGTTTTTGCTGCGTTGCGGGGCCAGAAGACTTGGAGCAGCTTCCGCGATACATTCGTCACAAGCTAGGCGTGTCGGTGACGCGCGACGATGCGTTGGAACTTGTTCGCGATGAGTTTGATTCCGGTGGTCGCGTGCTTTGGATCAGCAACACGGTTGAGCGAACCCGAAAGCTCGGCCTCGAACTCGCTGATTGCAATGCCCGTGTTTACCACAGCCGGTTTATCTACAAGGACCGGGTTGACCGGCACAACGAAGTAACCGCGATGTTCGATTCAACAGATGCAGGCTGTGCCACAACCACTCAAGTCGCCGAAATGTCGTTGGATCTAAAGCACGCGACCTTGCTGGTTACTGAACTCGCTCCGATACCCGCACTCATTCAACGACTCGGTCGACTCAACCGAGCAATCCACCCCGATCAGCCAGCAGAAGAGCGTCCGGTTCGACCTTTCATCGTGATTGACCCGGTACGTGATGACGGTGAATTTTCATCGGCACCATATAGGGAAAGTGACCTTGAACTTGCACGAACTTGGCTCGACAGTTTAGGAACGGAACCCCTCTCTCAAGAGCAACTCGTCGAGGCATGGAGGGCGATGGACATATCTGAAAAGATTGAACTTGAAACAAGCGGTTGGCTCACGGGAGGCATTGAAACACCAGTCGACGCGATTCGCACCGCTGGATACGGAGTCACCGTAATTCGCGAAAATGATTTACCCAACGCGAAGCGAGATCGTTCAGTGGTCGCCTATACCCTTCCGATGAACTATCCCGTTTCGGACAACTGGCAACTGGGGAATTATCGGCACGGAGGCTTCCCAGTCGCATCCGAAACCGCGATCGACTACTGTTCCGAAACCGGTGCCGTCTGGAGCACGTTTGTGATTATCTGATCGCCGATGGCGTTAACGAATTCTCTGCTTCACAATTTGAAACTTGGCAGCCAAATTGTAGGTGCTCAACGCAGGCTTGCGATCTGCAACTTTAGATACTACACTCTGGGTTTAAAGAGTCAATGCTACAATTTGTGTGTCAAGTCTCGTAAAAAGTTGTGAAGCTTTCCCCAAAATGTGCTTTATTTAAGGGTAGAGGAGAAAAGTTATGAAAAATGAGACAATCACTATTTCCGAAGCGTTTGCATGTAATTGACCAGTCTGATCAGAGGTGCGGTGTAGCCGGTGATTCGTGCGCTGAATATGTACTTGAACGCTGCGAGCCTCTCATATCGGATCCAAGGTTGGCGGTTCTTGAAAATCCACGTGCATATCTCGCTAAGTCCGCCCAACGAGCCTGTAGTCGATACTTCCATCGTAAACGCAAAATTGACCTTGTGTTGCAGCCAAATGGCATTGTCGACGGCTTTACAAGTAATTACCGAGATCCATGTCAAGTCGTTTGGGATGCTTTAGAATGCCTTCACGATGAACTGAGCAGTCGGGAACGAATTTGTGCGGAGTGTCTTGCAATGGGATTTTCGAAAAAGAAAATTGCCGAGCGACTAAGTGTCTGTCCATCCGCTGTAAGCAAACTATCGAAACAAGTTATGCGAAAGATCGAAGAAAGGATCATTGAACATGGTGCAACCAATTGAACTAGCGTTTCCCGTGATGGGACGATCTCCCATTCCGGCGGATCATGGCTACGCATTGCTAGGCGCGGTCACGCAATTGATTCCAGCCGTTCACGGCGGAAACGGATTTGCATTGGCTCCCATTCCTGGGCGGCAAGTCGGTGACCGAAAAATGGCTTTGACTCGAACCAGCCGTCTAGTTGTTCGCACGTCAGCGGATCGTGTCGGCGAGTTTTTGCCGCTTGCCGGCAAACAAATCATGCTTGTCGGTCGCTCGATCACTCTTGGTGTTCCTACGGTTCAACAATTGGAACCTGCACCGCGACTACGAGCACGCATTGTGACGATCAAAGGTTTTTTTGAACCAAACGAGTTCGCGGAAGCCGTTCAGAGACAACTCGACAAGCTCGAAATTAAGGACGCCGAGATCAACGTGGGGCGACAGCGGACGATTCGCGTTAAACAAAATGAAATTCTCGGGTTTGAAACGACGTTGTCCAAGCTCGACGATGAATCGTCGCTAAAAGTACTCGCCGAAGGTATCGGCGGGCGGCGACACATGGGGTGCGGCGTTTTTGTTCCTTGCCAGGAGACCAATGATGGCCAAGACAGCTAAAGCAAAGGTAGCACCTCCCGATCACTTGGAAGTCAGTCTGTTTGATCCTGAAATGGACCTTTTGCTCCGGGCGGGAATCGGCGGACTGGCAACGACACTGCGATGGATCGAACGTTCGATTCAAAGCGAGCAGTACGACGAGGATGATTTCCCCGAATCATGGATCGATGATGGTGTGCCGTGGGAACTGAGTTCGGACAAGATCCTGTTCCGGTTCGCAGATCCGGAAAAAGTCGAGGACGTTTTCAAGCCGATTTTCCAGGCCGCGTTCGGTTTGTGCGAGCGAACGATCGACTTGCAAACGACTTACCTCGGCAAACAACAGCAATCGGTACGAGTCAATCTGCAGCGAGGCTTGATGCTGACGTTTCTGCAACACGGGAAGACACGTACTGGAGAAAAGAAGGACTCCGAGCTTAACATCGAGATCGATGGTAAATCGTTCCAGTTCAGCACACGATGCCTCGATTGGTACAAGCATCAAGACGGCTACCAAGATTTGATTGATAAAAAGAAGGGGACGTTGTCGCAGAAATCCGCCGAACTTCCTGGAACGCTCTATCCAGGTGCTGCTGTCCGGCACAATGGTTTCGCAGGGCAAACGAAATACGAAGGTAGCGTTTCTCAACTGCTGGCTGCGTACTTCGCACCGATCGGAACATTGGCCTTGCCGATCAATCGAGGTTCTGCCGTGCTGTTGGTGCCGGATGTGCAGGATTTGCTGTTGTTCGCTGACAACCGACGCAAGATCACACCTAGCAGCTACCGCGATTGCCTGATCGGTGGCAGTGGTGATGCGGTGCTACAACTCTACGCTCGGCTGCGAGGCGATGACACAAAACAGCGACTCGCCGTCGCCTCAGTGACCGCGTTTGTATTCAGGCCAACCGCTTGGGCCAGTCAACAGAAATCGCGAGTCGCTGCGGAAAAGATTGAACCGCTCGACCAGCGGCGACTGGAGATTTTTCGATACGCCAAAGACCACTTTGCACCGCGAAAAGCGTCTCGAAAAGTGACCGTGAAAACCGGCAAAGGCAAAGCGGCCAAGTCGACCGAGCGTGAGGAATTCTTTTGGAGCGATAGTATCGTGCGTCCGCTGATCGCCGACAATCTGGCTCATCGTCGCGATTGGTTCACCGGATTTACCAAACTGTTTGTTGACCGCGATCCAGCAAACGGGAAACCCTTTCGTGATCGCTTACCTTTTGAACGAACAGGATTGATTGCCATGATCAAAGCAGACGTTTGGGACAAGCCTGGGCAGATGGCTCTCATTGGAGCCGTACACCATGCGCTTCGTGGGCGATACGGACAGATTGCCAGCGAGACAGCGAATCAAAAAGCCGCGATGCAAAATCGGTTTCGTGGCGAATACGAGCGTTGGCGACTGGCCTTTTCGGGTGCCAAGACCGCCGATCAGTTTCGCCACTCAATTTGTGATTTGTTCAGCCGCGTGCCGGCCAACAAGGAGTTGCAAGCGAATTGGACCGAAGTCCTGCCGTGGTTAGACGAATCCGGCTGGCAACATGCTCGAGACTTGGCACTGCTGGCGTTGGCAAGTTATCAAGGCAAAGGGGCGAAAGAACTCGCCGCAGCGGCGGAAGCATCCGAAGATGCAGATTCAGCAAGCGCATAAGCAACGTAAAGCAACAACTCTAAACCCATCAAGGAACCAAAAATGACCATGCACATCTTCGCCAACATCGTTACCGATTATGGAACCGCCGCAAACAACCGTGGTGAAACCGAAGGCAACACGACCACCCTGCAGAAACTGATTTGGAAAGGAGCGGTGCATACCACCGTCAGTGCCGAAGCCATCCGATTTGAAACACGAAAGCATCTTGCGTCGATGGAATCTGGCGGCACCAACCGAACTTGGAACGAAGACACACGGACCAATGATTGGCAGAAACCGGGATTCGATGGCTGGGCAAAGGAGAACGGTGATACTTTTATCGACGATGACTTGCTTGGTTACATGTCTGCCGAAGCCGCAAAGGAAGAAGGGCAAGCAGGCTCGGCCAAGGTACGCCGTGCCGTTTTGGAAGTCACCCGAGCGGTCAGCCTGACGCCATGGCCAGGTGACACGACGTTCAACGCCGCTTCGCCCGGCGCAACGCCATCCGCTGCAAAGAAAGGTAACAACCCAGTCCCCTACGGAGCGGAGATTCACGCCACTCGCTATCAATACGGGATCGCAATGACACCGGATCGCCTGCGACAAAGTGACCGTGCCGCAAAGGCTCTACAAGCGATCGCTAACCTGCGAACGGTCGCTGGAAATCACGGTCGGTTCCTGTTCGATTTCTCTCCAGCCGCAATTGTGTTTCGTGTGACCGAAGATCCCGCACCCCGTTTGCTGTATTGCTTCGGAACACCCGATGCTGGCCATACCCTTTCAGCGGATGAACTCGTCCGCCGTGTGAAGTCGGGCGACATCAACGCAAGCGAGCTGATTGTTGGTGGTGAGTTGGCGACAACAGATTCCGGCAAAGCCTTGGCCGAACTGGGGGCTGACGTAAAAGACGGAATCAAGGCCGCAACGCAAGCTGTTTGTGATCGGATCGCGAAGGTGTCGGCATGATTGGGCTGTACGTCACCGTGCCGATCGCTTCGTTTCGTCGCGGTGCAGCTCGAGAGTATTGGGAAACGCTGCCACTGCCCTCACCCTCGACAGTCTATGGTTTCCTATTATCAATGGTTGGCGAAGTCGATCGCACTTGTCACATCGGTGCGCGGTGTACCGCTGGTGTGATCGGCCATCCCGACGAAAGCACCGTGCTGCGAAAGCTCTGGCGGATTAAGGACAAGAAGCTCGGCTTAGGCAACGGTTCTAATGTGCGACCTGATTACCAAGAATTATTGACCGATGTTCGTTTGGTGATCTGGTTAGACTCCAGCGAAGAAGTGACGGAGAGCGAAGGGACTCTGCAGCAACGCGTGGCTGCGTCACTGACAACCGATGGCCGAAGTCGTATCTCGCGATTTGGTGGATTGAGTTTGGGAGAGAGTACTCATATGGTCGACGAGGTCTTGCCGATCCAGCGTGCTCCCGAATTGGCTGACGAGTCGGTTAGAATGTTCCTGCTTGACAAAAGCGGAAATTTTACACTTCCCGTTTGGGTCGATCACGTCGGTTCGTCAGGCACTCGAAACGCACTAGGGCGTTTGATCGAGGTTGGCTTTGAACCACCCGATGTCAGTCGATTACCCAAAATCCAAGATTCAAAGGTACTCATGACGAAATGACCGATGCCTCTGAAACTGCAAATGATTTCACCACCTCCGAAGAGCCGCCGATTCGGGTGATGGCACTGCATGCGCTGCTATATTGCCCGAGGTTGTTCTACCTAGAAGAAGTCGAAGGGTTGTACGAAGCGGATGACCGTGTCTATGCAGGTCGAAGGCTGCACGAAGAACGAGTGCCGAAGCTCGATGATGACTCGCGAGAGCTTCGCTCCTTTGAAGTCTCGTCGGACTCGATCGGGTTGTTCGGCAAAGTCGATGCTGCGCGTATTCGTGATGGTGGTTGGGTCGCCTACGAACACAAAAAAGGTCGTTGCAAACGAGCAAGCAGTAGCGACAAAACACCGATGGCTTGGCCTAGCGACCGGATGCAAGTCGCCGCCTATGCGATGCTGCTCGAGGAACAACTCGGCCAAAGCGTAACCGAAGGTCGCATTCGCTACCACCAAGACAACGTGACCGTTTGCGTGCCGATTGATGATGCGATTCGCGCCGAAGTCCACGCTGCTGTCGAGATGATGCGTCAGCTTCGGCGCTCCGACGATCGACCGCCAGTGACCGATAATGAAAAACTCTGTCGGCGTTGCAGTCTGCGGGTGGTCTGTCTGCCGGAGGAAGAACGCATCACGACTCAGCCCGAGGGTGAACGGGATCGTGCCACCTTGTTTCCCTCTCGACGTGATCGCCGAACGCTGCATGTCACAACCGTCCCAGCGACCGTCAAGCGATCGGCCCGACAGCTGCACATCGAAACGGAAGAGAGCACAAAAAAAGTACCGATGGAACAGGTTGACGCCGTGGTGCTGTATGGCGGTGCCCAAATCACCTCCCAAGCGATCGCGGGTTGTGTTTATGAAAAAATCGCCGTGCAGTGGGTGACCGCTGGCGGACGGGTCACCGGGATGGTGGAAACTCCCGGCCGAGTCCGCCAACGAATCCGCCAGTTCACTGCGCTGACGAGCCCCGATGTTTGCTTGCAGTTGGCTCGCGTAACGGTGGTTGCGAAAATTCAGTTCCAACTCCAGTATTTACTGCGAGGCACCCGCGGCAACGAAAACGCGCGCGCTGCCGTACAGCCGGACATCGAAATGATTCGCCGCGCGGTCTCGCGAGCGGAAAAATCGGAGTCGATCGATTCGCTGCGAGGCGAAGAAGGCATCGCAGCTCGACATTACTTCGCGTCGTTCAATCACTTGTTGACCGATCGTGTTGCGGAGTCGCTGCGGATGAACGGTCGCACGAAGCATCCACCCCGTGATCGACTGAACTGCTTGTTGTCGTTTGGCTACTCAATGATCTTTGGGCTGGTCCAGCGAACGATATTGACCATCGGGCTCGAACCTTCGTTTGGATACTTTCATCAACCGAGATCAACGGCTCCACCGCTGGTGATGGATGTGATGGAGTTGTTTCGGACGCTGTTGTGGGAGATGCCGTTAGTGGGCAGTTTGAATCGTGGCCAGTGGGATGAAACCGCCGATTTTGAGATCTGTCCGGGGCACGTTTGGCTGTCCGATGAAGGTCGCAAGAAAGCGATCAAGCTGTTTGAAATGCGATTAACCGAATCCTACCGCCACCCTCACACCGAGCAATCACTGGAGTATGGTCGGATGGTGGAATTGGAACTGCGACTACTAGAGAAAGAGTGGAGTGGTGCCAGTGGCGGATTTGGTCAACTTCGCATTCGATAGGCCCCCGTTCAATAGACGAGGTACATGCAAATGACAAGCGAACAAAAATGGAACTTGGTATCGTATGATGTGCGTGAACCCAAACGATTGCGTCGGGTAGCGAAGTTGCTCGAAGGCTATGGCGAACGCGTGCAATACAGTCTATTCAGAGTTCGCGCGACCGCCGAGCGACTGGAAAAGTTGCGTTGGGAGCTTTCTGAGTTAATGGCCGCTGAGGACGATTTGCTGGTCATTCCGTTGTGCGACCGCTGTGCAGCGAAAGTCGACGATCACTCACGTGGCGACCGCAGCGATTGGAGCGAGCCGCCGGCCAGCTTTGAGATCCTGTAACGATTCCAGCATCGGAGTCTGGCGAGCCTGTGCCCAGTCGCCAGCGGCATTGATTTTTGGTAATTTGGTTGTTTCGGTCCTTTTTCGATCACCGTACACGTAGCGTGATCCATGAGCGGATTATAAGTCGATAACGGGAAACTACTTAAGCGAATTCGAAAGATTGCAAATGCCACTGTGCATCACTTTGGGTGTCGTGGTTGACGACATCCATGAAAACGCATTTGATAAGTCGTTCTTCCGCCGACATTTACGTGAAGTGCAGTGATTGATCCGTTAACGCCAACCGGCGTTGAGCACTCGATCGGATTGCTGCGGAGTCGTGGTCCAGTGCCGTGATTGATCCGTTAACGCCAACCGGCGTTGAGCACAAAACGGTCGGTTAGGTGCAAACTTGGCCGGCCGTGTGATTGATCCGTTAACGCCAACCGGCGTTGAGCACAGTCTCGCGTCCCAACCGTAATGACAAGCCGGACGTGTGATTGATCCGTTAACGCCAACCGGCGTTGAGCACAATCATCACGGACCAAATCAATTACTTACTTTCGGTGATTGATCCGTTAACGCCAACCGGCGTTGAGCACAACCTCGAACGTTCAAAGAGGAACTGGAAATCCTGTGATTGATCCGTTAACGCCAACCGGCGTTGAGCACTTGAACGCTCTACGTGTGGAACGTGTGCCCACTTCGTGATTGATCCGTTAACGCCAACCGGCGTTGAGCACGTAGTGACTACGGAGCACGGCTACGTACTCAACGGTGTGATTGATCCGTTAACGCCAACCGGCGTTGAGCACAACTTGGCACGGTTGAGAGCCGTGCAACTAGCGGCGGTGATTGATCCGTTAACGCCAACCGGCGTTGAGCACTCTGGCGAAGGCCGGTAGATACAGCGATCACAAGGTGATTGATCCGTTAACGCCAACCGGCGTTGAGCACGAAGGTGACTGGTTCGGCACTGCGTTGATCGAAAGTGATTGATCCGTTAACGCCAACCGGCGTTGAGCACACCGACTCGCGAAAAGATGGCTTCAGCGAAAAGTTGTGATTGATCCGTTAACGCCAACCGGCGTTGAGCACCGATTGACGGAGCCGGAACAGACCTCGCTGTGGATGTGATTGATCCGTTAACGCCAACCGGCGTTGAGCACTTAGGTATCCCGCCTTGGTAACCTTCGACGAACACCGTGATTGATCCGTTAACGCCAACCGGCGTTGAGCACATCTATACGCACGTCTCACTTTACGCCGACCAGAGTGATTGATCCGTTAACGCCAACCGGCGTTGAGCACGGATCAATCAATGATCCGGTTTCGTCCTGGCCCGAGTGATTGATCCGTTAACGCCAACCGGCGTTGAGCACGTATCGAACGACGGGGCTGACGCGGACGTATTGCGTGATTGATCCGTTAACGCCAACCGGCGTTGAGCACAGTCGTATTTGATTGCGGTTCCTCCTGCTGCGTGTGATTGATCCGTTAACGCCAACCGGCGTTGAGCACTTTTGGATGATTGGATCATTCCTGACGGCTGGGATGTGATTGATCCGTTAACGCCAACCGGCGTTGAGCACTGGACGTGACAAGTCTGGGTGCCAGTCAATCAATGTGATTGATCCGTTAACGCCAACCGGCGTTGAGCACGAAGTGGTTCGATCGAGGCCGAAGGATCATTGACCGGTGATTGATCCGTTAACGCCAACCGGCGTTGAGCACAACGTGCATTTGGACATAGCGAAGACAACAGCGAGGTGATTGATCCGTTAACGCCAACCGGCGTTGAGCACTTAGACACTGTCGATAGTACCTCCGATGCAGTCGTGATTGATCCGTTAACGCCAACCGGCGTTGAGCACCGTGCCACACTTGAGCAAGTACCATGAAGTCACCAGTGATTGATCCGTTAACGCCAACCGGCGTTGAGCACCGTGCTCGTTAGGACTGCAATCCCAAAGTTGTTCAGTGATTGATCCGTTAACGCCAACCGGCGTTGAGCACGTTCAGTCTGTTTTGCTTAGCGAGCCGGTTGTGATGTGATTGATCCGTTAACGCCAACCGGCGTTGAGCACAAATTTAGAAAAAAGCCAATCGAGATCGAAGCGGTGTGATTGATCCGTTAACGCCAACCGGCGTTGAGCACGCGAACCGTACGGGGCAACGTGCATCACGCGAGTGTGATTGATCCGTTAACGCCAACCGGCGTTGAGCACCGTGCCATTCTCGACAGCCAGCCGCATTTGAGCATTGTGATTGATCCGTTAACGCCAACCGGCGTTGAGCACATTAACGAGTTGCATCAGTTGATGACGGACCATTGTGTGATTGATCCGTTAACGCCAACCGGCGTTGAGCACCAATCTACGCTGAAACCGATTCTTACCTACGCCGCGTGATTGATCCGTTAACGCCAACCGGCGTTGAGCACTCTCGCTTCGCCTTCTCAGCACCACGCCGCGAAAGGTGATTGATCCGTTAACGCCAACCGGCGTTGAGCACTACCGGGTGCATGGGTGGTTATCGTCGAAGAAACGGTGATTGATCCGTTAACGCCAACCGGCGTTGAGCACAACTGGGAAATGCGGGATCAACCAGAGAGATCACCGTGATTGATCCGTTAACGCCAACCGGCGTTGAGCACTTTTCACGTCGCAGCAGGACGTTATCCACTGCGTGTGATTGATCCGTTAACGCCAACCGGCGTTGAGCACTCTAAAAGTCCGTGCATTCCGTTGCGCCATCGTAGGGTGATTGATCCGTTAACGCCAACCGGCGTTGAGCACAACGAGGTATGGCGTATATCGCAGTTGCAATAGTGAGTGATTGATCCGTTAACGCCAACCGGCGTTGAGCACAATACCTGCGGCAATGTGAGAACGCAACTGAGGCGTGATTGATCCGTTAACGCCAACCGGCGTTGAGCACAACTTGTGACCGCCAAGTTGGCTGAGGATTGTTTGTGATTGATCCGTTAACGCCAACCGGCGTTGAGCACTCAAACTGGAACCCTGAATCACGTGGCAATCAAGTGTGATTGATCCGTTAACGCCAACCGGCGTTGAGCACGAATCAATATTCAAAGCACTGCCAGCCGATTGTTAGTGATTGATCCGTTAACGCCAACCGGCGTTGAGCACTTTTTGTATAAACAAGTTTGTAAGATGCCGCTGGAAGTGATTGATCCGTTAACGCCAACCGGCGTTGAGCACGGGATCTTGCTTGGGTGGTTCGTGGGTCATCGAGTGATTGATCCGTTAACGCCAACCGGCGTTGAGCACATCTATACGCACGTCTCACTTTACGCCGACCAGAGTGATTGATCCGTTAACGCCAACCGGCGTTGAGCACTTTGCCGGGGTCGCCGGTAGAGTTTTAATTTCTAGTGATTGATCCGTTAACGCCAACCGGCGTTGAGCACTTTGCCGGGGTCGCCGGTAGAGTTTTAATTTCTAGTGATTGATCCGTTAACGCCAACCGGCGTTGAGCACACTCGCAGTGATTGCGTTTGGTGCTCGAAGTGGAGTGATTGATCCGTTAACGCCAACCGGCGTTGAGCACGACAAAGGCATTTGGGTGGTGATCGCGGCAGGGAACGTGATTGATCCGTTAACGCCAACCGGCGTTGAGCACTGGACATTGGCAACCGCATGTTTTCGGTTTGGCAGTGATTGATCCGTTAACGCCAACCGGCGTTGAGCACACTTGATTCGGATTATTGAGAAAGATTCACAATAGGTGATTGATCCGTTAACGCCAACCGGCGTTGAGCACGAGCAATCAGTATCATGGAATCGGTACGACCGTGAGTGATTGATCCGTTAACGCCAACCGGCGTTGAGCACACAAAAGAAAAAGTTGTAGTTGTCGATGGCGTTGAAGTGATTGATCCGTTAACGCCAACCGGCGTTGAGCACTTTCGCGGTGAACTCGCCGTCGGCACGTCGCAACCGTGTGATTGATCCGTTAACGCCAACCGGCGTTGAGCACTTTACCGGGGTGGCACGGTAGACGCTGAATTACCAGTGATTGATCCGTTAACGCCAACCGGCGTTGAGCACTCGATCGGATTGCTGCGGAGTCGTGGTCCAGTGCTGGTGATTGATCCGTTAACGCCAACCGGCGTTGAGCACTAATCAATGACTGGAAGTCTGCAACGGTATTTCGGTGATTGATCCGTTAACGCCAACCGGCGTTGAGCACAAAACGTGATAATCATCACGCAAGACAATATCACAGTGATTGATCCGTTAACGCCAACCGGCGTTGAGCACTTTGCCGGGGTCGCCGGTTGGGCTTGCAATTTCGTTGTGATTGATCCGTTAACGCCAACCGGCGTTGAGCACTTTGAGGAGATGGCAGGCAAGACGATCAATAAAGTGTGATTGATCCGTTAACGCCAACCGGCGTTGAGCACACGTGCTGGAAATATGCCGAACCGATCCAATCCGAGTGATTGATCCGTTAACGCCAACCGGCGTTGAGCACGAAATAGGCACAGCATGACCGAAGGACGGTCATACCGTGATTGATCCGTTAACGCCAACCGGCGTTGAGCACAACAAAACGACTTACGATGTCGCTACGCCTATGCGTGATTGATCCGTTAACGCCAACCGGCGTTGAGCACCTTGACAAACGAATTCACGACGAACGCTTTAGCTTGTGATTGATCCGTTAACGCCAACCGGCGTTGAGCACTAACTCACGTTTGATTCCGTTTATCGACCGCGATGGTGATTGATCCGTTAACGCCAACCGGCGTTGAGCACACGCAACAAAGCGACGACGATAGACTGTTGACGCTGGTGATTGATCCGTTAACGCCAACCGGCGTTGAGCACGATCGGACATGGAACAACGCAACGACGACGAGCGGGTGATTGATCCGTTAACGCCAACCGGCGTTGAGCACATCTATACGCACGTCTCACTTTACGCCGATCAAATGGTGATTGATCCGTTAACGCCAACCGGCGTTGAGCACACTCACAATCGACTCAGCTTTGTTTTTTCGATGGCGTGATTGATCCGTTAACGCCAACCGGCGTTGAGCACTTTTTATAAGTTGGTGGTTATTCATGAGGATTGTCGTGATTGATCCGTTAACGCCAACCGGCGTTGAGCACGGAAGGAACACGATAGTATCCTGTTCGCAGACTACGTGATTGATCCGTTAACGCCAACCGGCGTTGAGCACGTTGAACGAGGCAGCGAGTGGATTCGGGAGGGTCGCAGTGATTGATCCGTTAACGCCAACCGGCGTTGAGCACACCTCTCAGATAGTCATCTACCGTCGGCTCAGGCTGTGATTGATCCGTTAACGCCAACCGGCGTTGAGCACCAAGACATCGTTGCCCAAATGAAAGCGAGTCAATGTGATTGATCCGTTAACGCCAACCGGCGTTGAGCACTTTGCCGGGGTCGCCGGTGAACGTTATTATTTCACTGTGATTGATCCGTTAACGCCAACCGGCGTTGAGCACATTATTCACAAGTGACGTACAAACTGGCTTGCACTGTGATTGATCCGTTAACGCCAACCGGCGTTGAGCACAGTCGCATAGTGTGCGTTCCAGAGCGAAACGGTAATGTGATTGATCCGTTAACGCCAACCGGCGTTGAGCACCGTTGTGCGCGGGACAGACGTTCCGCCCCCGTTGGTGATTGATCCGTTAACGCCAACCGGCGTTGAGCACTGCTTGTTTCCGCTTTCGGGATTCATAAAGAGGAAGTGATTGATCCGTTAACGCCAACCGGCGTTGAGCACGAAGATCAAGTTACAGCGATTGGTTTGTATGACCTCGTGATTGATCCGTTAACGCCAACCGGCGTTGAGCACGAAGGCGACTTGGTCGAAAACGAAAGTGGTTCATTTGGTGATTGATCCGTTAACGCCAACCGGCGTTGAGCACTACTCGGCTGGGAACTTCGCGAGGTGAACGCATCGTGATTGATCCGTTAACGCCAACCGGCGTTGAGCACGGAAGCCAGGCGAAGCGATCGACGACGATTTCTCGTGATTGATCCGTTAACGCCAACCGGCGTTGAGCACTTCAATGATTCGCTCCGTTCCTTGGTTCGTGAGTATGTGATTGATCCGTTAACGCCAACCGGCGTTGAGCACGATTTACGACGATTTTGTAGTCGAGACTTCGATTGCGTGATTGATCCGTTAACGCCAACCGGCGTTGAGCACGAATGCAAGAACTGTTCTTGAAACTTGGCACATCCGCGTGATTGATCCGTTAACGCCAACCGGCGTTGAGCACATATCATCGAATTTAATGTCACCGAATCGATCAGTGTGATTGATCCGTTAACGCCAACCGGCGTTGAGCACATGCGATTGCCGAGTGCGATTGCTGGCTCGTGATTGTGATTGATCCGTTAACGCCAACCGGCGTTGAGCACACTTGGTTCGCATCATCAAGAAAGATTCACAATAGTGATTGATCCGTTAACGCCAACCGGCGTTGAGCACGAAGTATGAAATTGTCAAATGCCAGTGGGTACATTGTGATTGATCCGTTAACGCCAACCGGCGTTGAGCACGAGATCGCACATGTATCACTAATTGATGGTATGGAGTGATTGATCCGTTAACGCCAACCGGCGTTGAGCACATCTCGCAAATCACGATTCGCGAACGCGGCACGCTGGTGATTGATCCGTTAACGCCAACCGGCGTTGAGCACTAATTCTATACAAGATCACTGACCCATTCGACACGCGTGATTGATCCGTTAACGCCAACCGGCGTTGAGCACATGCCGCAAACATCACCGGCAAGATCGCGATTGAGTGATTGATCCGTTAACGCCAACCGGCGTTGAGCACAGCATACCACCGTAACTATTCTTGAAATAATTCGGGTGATTGATCCGTTAACGCCAACCGGCGTTGAGCACTGAAATTCGTATCCGTTTTCGAGTGGTGGTCGAAGTGATTGATCCGTTAACGCCAACCGGCGTTGAGCACAGCGATTCGTCTATTTCGTCGTAGACCATCTGCATGTGATTGATCCGTTAACGCCAACCGGCGTTGAGCACACCAATTCATTTTCTTTCGGCTTGTAGCCCGACGCGTGATTGATCCGTTAACGCCAACCGGCGTTGAGCACTTCGCCGTCTCAGCGGCACCGTGGAAGTCAATCTCGTGATTGATCCGTTAACGCCAACCGGCGTTGAGCACAGATTTTAACCTGCTATCCTTCGTCGTCGATGATTGTGATTGATCCGTTAGCGCCAACCGGTGTTGAACGCAATCCGGTAACCAAATCAAAGAAGTCGTAAATCGCGTGTTTGATTGGCTAACGTCAAACGAAGCTGAACAGCAAAACTGTGTAGCTGTCCGAGTTCCACATCGGAATGGCCCATGCCGGTCAAATGATAACGATCGTCGTTGGCTTTGATCTGAAAAATCCCTTGCATAATCGTCAACCAAATTATCAGTGATGAGATTAGTATCCCCCCAGGATCAGAGCGATTGCTGGCACCTGTGCGTAGACACTTAACGCCGTTTTTTCGTTTACTGCGTCCACCGATGCGGCCTTCGGATCAGTTTTTCTAAGTCTTGAAAGAATTCGGGATAGGTTTTGGAAGTACACGACGGGTTTTCGATTTGCACACCCTCCATCTTCAAGCCTGCTAGGCACAAACTCATCGCCATCCGGTGGTCGTGATAGGTGGCTAGGGTTGCACCGTGAAGCATGTCAACATTTGGCGGAGGCGTGATTGTCAAACCATCGTCGTGCTCTTGGGCGTCCGCCCCCAACTTGCGAAGCTCGCAGGCCAAGTCGCCGATCCGATCGGTTTCCTTGAATCGATTGTGTGCGACCCCACGCACTCGCGTCGGTCCTTTGGCGAACAAGGCGACGACGGCCAACGTTTGTACGGTATCGCTAATTGCATTCATGTCGATATCGATCCCCTTTAAGGGTGCACCCGTCACGGTAATGGAATCCGATTGGTAATCAACGTCGCAGCCCATTTGTTCAAGCACGTCAGCAAAACCAACATCGCCTTGCATCGCATCGCGGCTCAATCCGTTCACGGTAACCTGTCCACCCGTGATCGCGGCCGCAGCCAAAAAGTAACTGGCGGCCGACGCATCGGGTTCGATTTGGTAGTCGCAGCCGCGATATCCGAACGAGCCATTTTTTGCTGCCGCCGAAATCTCAAAAGCAAGCGAATCCTCTTTGCCGTCTTGTGAAGGAACACAATCCACGCGGCCTCCAAACGATTCAATCACCTTTGCCGTCATGTCGACATAGGGCCGTGATACCAATTCACCATCGACAATGATCCGAATCGACCGAGTGGCCTGGCTCGATTTCGCCGCAAACGATTGAATCGGAGCCGCCATCATCAGACCACTCAAATATTGGCTACTGACCGATCCTCCCACGTGCACATTCCCATCCTTCCAGCCGTGGCAGTTCAAATGCACCGGAGGGCATCCATCTTTGCTTAACGCTTCAATCTTTCCGTCTAGAATCGGACGAATAGCCTCGACAAGATCGCCGATCGGACGCTGGTGCATCCGGTCGACACCGCGTAGTTCGTAATGCCCACCGGCGGCGGATAAAGCCGCGGTCAAAAAACGAATGGTGGTCCCACTATTGGCGATAAAAAGTCTTGTTGCTTCGCCCGGCCGCGAACCAAGCGGTGACGAATCGGGCGGCACTTGTGAATTATCGATATGGATTGTTTGCCCACCGTTTTCGACAGTGATTTTTAAACCGATTTGGCTTAGTGAATCGATCATTACCTCCGTATCTTCGCTCTCAAGCGCACCGGTTAGCGTCGAATGCCCCGATGCGAACGCGGCACAAACGAGCGCTCGATTGGTCAAGCTTTTGCTTCCTGGCGGCGTAATCCTTCCGACGACTTTGCCGCCGGGAACGACTTCAACCGTCGACGTTTTGGATGACGGGGTAGCGGATGAAGAGGGTTGTCGAGGCATCGAGTGAAATAGTGATTTGGAGGACGAAGCGGAACTGCGGCACTATCATAGTGGACGGGGCGATGCCGATTAAGCGGGCGCAAATTGGGTTTGCCCAGCTCGGGAGCCCGGGTCAAAGGAGGTGGATCGAGCGAAAAAAACCGGTCTTGCGTTGGGTGCCCAAAGTGGTGAAAGATAGTAGGAACATTTCACGTACCACCCCATCCTATGGAATTGATTGGCATGACGGATTTAACTCCTTCCACAATCCTCTCGCGCCGTACCCGCTTGCGCTCCAAACGGAGGCTGTTTTCCACAGCGACTTCGTTCCCGGCTTTCCTGTTGCTTGCATTCTCGTTTGCGACGCCTGTTTTCGCAGCGACACCATCGGCAAAGGACGCCCTCGGGCTTAAACCCGTTCAGGCGGGTGTCGAATATGAATTGGTGGGTCCGGCATCCGTCGCAAATTGCAAAGTTTCCGACATTGATCATCCAAAGTGGTCGGGATGGGAAGTCTTTTCCTCGGATGGAACGATGCTCCGTCGATTTGCCGACACCAATGGCGATAACAAAATCGATCTGTGGTGCTACTTTAACTATGGTATCGAGGTGTATCGAGACGTCGACAAAGACTTCAATGGCAAAGCTGACCAACATCGTTGGCTGGGCACTGCCGGAACCCGTTGGGGTTTGGACAAAAACGAGGATGGAAGAATCGACAGCTGGATCCAAATCTCGCCAGAAGAGGTCACCGCGGAAGTGGTTTCGGCGATGCGTGAAGCGGATGCCGATCGTTTTGCACGATTGCTGATCACCGAATCGGAACTCGAATCGCTCGGATTGAGTGAGGACATTGTTCGTCGATTAGCGACCAAATCAAAACGGGCTGCGGACGATTTTGCTAGTTTTGCACGGCGTCAAAAGGCCGTCGGTCCGTCGGCAAAATGGGTTCAGTTTGCGGCTGCGACGCCAGGTGTCGTTCCAGCGGGAATCGACGGTGTGACTCAAGATGTGACCGTCTACGAGAACGCGGTTGCGATGTTTGACGACGATGGCAGCAACGGCCAATTGTTGGTCGGAACGATTATCAAGGTTGACGATTCGTGGAAATTGGTTGATCTGCCCAGTGCTGCAGGTGAAGGCGAAGCGGTAGCACAATCGGCAGGCAACTTTTTCACTCCTGGCGGTATTTCAGGTGAAACCATATCGGGTGGCGGTATGGCTCCTCAGACCCAACAACTTGTTACGGAATTGGAGGAGATTGACCGCAAACTCAGCTCGGCCAGCGATCCTAGAGAATCCGGTCCCCTGCATGAAGCTCGTGCTCAAGTCGTTGCCAGGCTAATCAAAGCGACGGAAACGCCGACGGAACGGGATGCGTGGACGCGTCAATTGATCGATACCGTCAGTGCTGCTTCGCAAACCGGAGCCTACCCAGAGGGACTCAAACGGCTATCGGCCATCACTCGCTCGCTTGGTGATGAAAACGAATCGTTACGCTCTTATGCCGATTATGTTTTGATTGGGACCGAATATGCGATTCGTCAAACGCCTGACGCGGATTTCGCGAAAGTACAAGAATGGTACCTCGATTCGCTCACCGATTTTGTCGATCGCCATCCAACGATGCCCGAAGCTTCACAAGCGATGCTGCAACTTGCGTTGAGCAAAGAGTTTGAAGACAAGGAGAAGGAAGCGCTGGGCTATTACAAGAAGATCGCCAAAGATTTTCGTGGAACGGATGCATCGGAAAAGGCGATTGGTGCAATTCGCCGTTTAGAATCCGTTGGCGAAGTGATCGATTTCCAAGGCCTGTCCATCGAAGGGAGACCATTTCGATTGTCTCAATACCGAGGTCGTCCGGTTGTCATTCACTACTGGGCCACTTGGTGTGAACCTTGCAAGCAGGACATGAAGTTGCTCCGCAGTTTGCAAGCACGTTACAGCAAAGCTGGGCTGCAGTTAGTCGGCATCAACGTCGATGGAACGCGAGAAATGGCGGTTCAATTCTTGCTTCAGACGTCGCTACCGTGGATTCAGTTGTTTGATGAAGGCGGTTTGGAGTCGAGCGAATTGGCGAAGGCATTTGGGGTTCAAACCCTACCAACCATGATGTTGGTCGACCAAAAAGGCCGCGTCGTTCGTCACAACATTCGCGTCGAAGAACTCGGCAAAGAGCTTGATGCGCTGACGAAGTAGAGGCGTGGTAACCGACGTAGGCATGGTCTGAGCTGCTCAAAATCGGATTTGACACGGTCGCCGTGAGCATCCTTTTTGTTCCACTGTTAGCTCTCCCCCTGATTTAGGATTCGTGCAACTTTTCCGTTTAGCTGAACAGATTAACGACCTCTCCGAAGCGCAGAGGTCGTGCCGCTTTTCAGGGCAACATGGCGAACAACCTACAACCTCCCTCAAGCGAAGCTTGGGGGAGGTCGAACGGGCGTAAGCGGGCTGTCGATTTAGTCGTTTAACGCTTAGCCGAAGGCGTCAGCTTTTCCGTAAGCGGTCGCCTATGGCTTGGCGTTAAACAATAAGTCGAGTCAAGCCGATTAAATCGACAGCCCGTAAGCCTCGTTCGGGAGGGGGCTTACGCGATGTGCTTTGTACAAGTGCCGCACCGGCCCCCCTCCCTCGCGAACGCCTTAAGGGCGTCACTCGACCTCCCCCGGCTTCGCTGGGAGAGGTATAAAAACCACGCAAGCTACGATCGCATCAACCCCAGATTTTGAGCACCCCAGGCTGGGTCAGGTCGCGGCAGCGACGTCAACTTGTTCTTTTTGAACTTCGAGTATTCCCATTCGTCCTGGTGCTAGGACGCAGTGTGGGTTTGTCGGCTGGCGGTTTCGTGCATTTGCAGGTGGATCATGTCGCGATAGTGGCCACCTCGGTCAAGCAACTCTTCATGCGTTCCCACTTCACGGATTTGACCATCTTCGAGAACCACGATCTTGTCAGCCCCGATGATCGTGCTAAGCCGATGAGCGATGACGAAGGCCGTGCGATCTTTGAGTAGTTCGGCCAACGAGTTTTGGATTAGCCGTTCGCTTTCACTATCGAGGTTGCTGGTGGCTTCATCGAGAATCAGTATTCGTGGGTCGGCTAAGATAGCGCGAGCGATTGCCAACCGTTGCCGTTGCCCGCCTGACAATTTGACGCCGCGTTCACCGATGATCGAATCATAGCCATCGGGAAGTTTCGTGATGAATTCGTGTGCCGCAGCCGCTTCCGCAGCCGCAACCACTTGGTCCTCGGTTGCGTTTCGCCGCGCATAGGCGATGTTGTCTCGGATGCTGCCGTCAAACATGAACACGTCCTGTTCGACGATCCCGAGCAATTTGCGGTAACTTTGCAGTTTGATATCGCGTAGATCACGTCCGTCGATGCGAATCGAGCCACTGTCGGGGTCGTAAAAGCGAGCGACTAAATTAGTCAGCGTCGTTTTGCCAGCACCGCTGCGGCCAACCAACGCGATGGTTTCACCCGCGTTGATTTCCAGGTTGATGTTTTGTAGCACCAACGTGTCGGAACTGGGGTAGGAAAACGAGACATTCTCGATTGACATCGACCCGGCAACCTTGGATCGGTTGAGTGTTACCGCACCTGACCGACTCGGCAACTCTTCGTCGACCTCTAAAACGTCGAGCACGCGGTCGAGACCTGCTAAGTTGTTTTGAAATCCAACGGCGCTGCCCGCTAGGGTTGCCAACGGATCGAGTAGCATCGTCAGGTAGACCAGAAACATCATCAGATCCCCCAGAGTCAATTGCTCGTGGATAATCTGGTAGCCGCCGTACAGCAGGAGTACGGTTGACGCCAATGGGATCAGCACCTCCCAAATGGTTTCGATAATTCGCGTCCACCACCATGTAAAGAGTTGTTGACGGACGAGGTAGCTGCCCTCGCGAACAAACCGCGACGATTCGCTGCGGCTACGCGCGAAGGTTCGAACAACGCGAATCCCGCTAAAGGTTTCGGTGGCTCCCGCATCAATTCGCTGGCGTTGATTGCGGATATCTTTGTACAGAGGGCGAATTCGATTGATCCAGGTCCGATGCGTTGCCCAGACGACCGGCATCAGCAATAGACCGCCGACCATCAAACGCCAATCGACTAGCATGAGGATCACGAGGCTGCCGACGAACTGAACAATCGCCCGCCACGGATTGTAAATCATGCTAAAGATCAAATCGGCGACACCGCCAGCATCCTCGCGGATCAAACTGGCGACTCCGCCACTCTTCATGTCGTAAACGTTTTGTAGAGGAAGCCTAACGGCATGCTCGAACACTCGGCGACGGATTCCCACCTGAGCTCGATTGACCGTTTTGGTCGCCAGCCATCGGCTCGTCAAACTGATCATCGTCCCAGCCAATGTGACAACCGTGACCCCGATGGCGATGGCGATCAGCAGCGAAAACGGTTCGCTCGGCAGTCCTAGACCGGTCAACCAGCTTGGCAGTGGCTTGGGTGGGTCACTCAATGCCGAGTCGATTGCCAACTTCGTGCCGACGGGGGGGATCAGTCGTAGCCCGATACCAAGTGTCAAGAGGACCATGGAGGTAAGGAGCGTCCTCCGGAAATTTGACGTTAATCGAAAGAATGCGCGAAAAAGTTCCCAGAAACCACGCTCACGGGTCCCCAGTTTCTTGGCACTTGGGCCGCGGGAGGAATGGTACGAACGGGTATCGCGAGGAATCGAGCCCGCATTACGCTGGCGGACTTTTTCGCGGTAAGTATCAAATCGGCGTCGACTGGGCTGTATTGTCATGCGCTAAGGTTAACCTATCGATAGGGGACTCTAAAATGGTAGAGAGCGGAGAAGGCGGGGAGAAGGCGGGGAGAAGGCGGGGAGAAGGCGGGGAGAAGGCGGGGAGATTGCGAAAGTGATCGAAGGTTCGACCTCGGCTTACCATTCGCAGTAGGCGTTGAAATCCTGATAGCGGCTTGGCCGCAATGTCGCTCAACTCTTGAGGGGACAAGAGCTTCTTTCACAAAAAAATGGTTCGGTCTTGACGAACCGGTTCGTGTGAGTCATCGTAAGGCTTAGCAATTGTCTTTGGTCGGACCGTTTTGCACATTACTTCTTTCTAACGTCAATCATGACTTCACCCGTCCGACCTTTATTGGCCAGCCTGCTTTGCTGTGTGATTGCGCTTGGGCATTCACCTGCTTGGCTGCATGTCGCGACTTGTGGTTGTACGCACGTTGACGCAGCGGTTTCACTCGCCACTTCCCCTGGTTCGACCCGTCACGATCATTGCTCGCATTGCTGCGGCCATGTGGAAAATGGCCATGTGGAAAGTGGCCCTACGGAAAATGCCCCTACGGAAAATGGCGGGGTGGCTTCGCACGATGGTGACCAACCGGTAGCAATCGTATCGGTCTCATCATCACCTGCTCACGAACATGGGCATGGACACGATTCGGAAGCGTGTGCGATATGTCACTCGCTTGCCAGTTCGTGTGGTGTGCCTTGGCAGCTTGATGTGATGTCCGTCTCACAAGCGGTCTGTCATTTTGTTTTAGCAAGGCATCAGGAGCCGTTTCTACCTCGACTGAGTGCATCGGCTCATCCTCGTGGTCCTCCGGCCATTCGCTAGGTTCGTTCGCATTTGCATCGCTGCCGTAGCCTCTTGGTTCCTGCATCGGTGCTGCCGTACGGCCATCTCTTTTTACGCCCCTTTTGAGATCGATTCACTTCGGAAAATGTCAGCGATGCGGATCGCCGTATCGTTCGCAGGCGCAAGTCGATAGATCCTGCTGCGCGTGATGCACTCGATTCTTAGGTCCGACCAAAACCGATCGATTGTGTTCGCGCAGTGGGACTTTCTAGGCTTCGCATCCGCAGACGGAAGAATTCCCTTTTGACTACAGGAAACGCTATGAAAGCGGACTTGTTTAGACAGCCTCGACGCACCGCCTTCACCTTGGTGGAGTTGCTTGTCGTGATCGCAATTATTGGCGTGCTGGTGGCGATTCTGCTTCCTGCGGTTCAATCGGCACGCGAAGCGGCACGACGCTTGCAATGCCAGAACCATCTGAAGCAAATCACGCTTGCACTTCATAATTACCATGGGATGCACCAGAGTATGCCTGTCAGCATGACTGGGGCCGACCAATACGACGGTGGTGCGGGAAGTGGTTTTCACAGTTGGTTGTCGCGGATTTTGCCTCAGATCGAACAGGCGGCTCTTTATGAGCAAATTCATTTCGATCGCCCCTTGTCGGACAAAATCGACTATCAATTTGATTCGGAGTATGGCGAGTACACGCTTTCACCATCGCTAGCGGATGCAACCGTTTTGGCTGCGATCGTGCCTACCTTCTTGTGCCCTAGTGATCCGAACGCGGAGATCCAGGACACGCTTGGTATCCAAACGGCTCCTGGCAGCTATGCCGGGAACATCGGTTGGCCTAAGTCGTCAACCGGTCCGAGAAATCTGATCCCACTGAAAAAGCAAAACGGGGTGATTGGTTTATACAACCCAAGTTCTTCGGACACTTGGCAACAACCTCAGATTCGTTTTGCCGATATTCGCGATGGTCTTTCGAACACGATCGCAGTGGGGGAGCGGGTGATCGCCCAGGTTTTCGAGACTTCCGATGCGTTCGGTGGTGAGTACGTCTCGCCGTCAACTCCATTGTCGATGCAATCGTTTTGCGGTGGCGGAGCGACGGGACGACCGCTTGATCGTTGGGTGCGGTATTGTGGCAGCGTATCGGCATCGGAGGTTCGCTACAGTCGTAGTCACGGTCACGCTTGGATGAGTGGTTGGACCTTTATGGCCAATCACATCATGCCCGTGATACCGATCAATGGACGCAATTGTCATGTCTATGGCGGCGAAGATGACGGCATGAACTTGGTCACACCGAGCAGCCATCACCTGGGCGGTATTCACGTTTCGATGGCCGATGGAAGTGTTCGCTTTCTAACGGATTCGATCGATCGTGAGTTGTATTGGGCGCTCGCGAGTAGTCGTGGCAGCGAGACCGTCGAGCTGCCTTGATTGTTCTTGAAACGCAAAACCGCGTGCCTATCGGGCCACGCGTATGCGACCACAAACCACGTGAGGCGTTGCCCACGCGGTTAAACGATAAACCCCTTTTTACCTTTCAAACCTTTTGGAGATTTTACAATGAAAAAGATGACTCAAAGCCTAATCGCCTCGGTGGCTTTCCTGTTCTTACCCGCCGTTGCACGAGCAGCGGTCGTCGAGTATGTCAGCGGTCACGCCGATATTGGACTCGCCTACGAAGAGGGCGAACTCGAACTGCATTATCACTTTGGATCGGGTGCGATATTGGACGGAATGCCGTTGGCCGATGAGGTCGAATACGCGCCGGATGAAGCCTACATTAATGTTGGTATGAATGCCCACAGTACCACGACTGCCGACGTTTCTTTTCTCGGAACGACGACTGGTGATCCCGTTTGGATATTGCCGCAAAGCGGCACCGTCGCCAATGCTGCAGGGTTGCCTTTCCTAGGCCTCGCTTCAGAGGAACTCGACAGCGCCGACTTTTCTACCCTTTCCTTGAGCTTAAGCTCCTTCAACGGCCCTGGTGAATTTGCACTGTGGCAGAGTGGGAACTTGGGGCAGCCATCGATCTACTGGCAGACGTATGGTGGAATTGATTCTTCCGATGTATTGGCGATGGGAGTTGGAGGTCACGATCACTATAACTTTGGATTTACTGCGCAAGGCGTTTACGATCTCGAGCTCACGGCTGTGGGAAATCTAACCGCAGACGCTGGCGGCGGAAGCGTGACCGACACTGGCACGTTCCGGTTTGTGGTCGGATCGGTTTCCGCCGTTCCCGAACCGAGCAGCCTAGCTGCCATGACGGGAGCGACCGCGTTATGCTTGTTTAGAAGGCGATCGCGAAAGACGATTGTTAAATAATGATGCGGCGCCGTTAATAGAGCGTTAATAGAGCCTCGTCACATGATGCATCCAAACGTTTCTCTTTAACCGCCCAGCGATGACACTTTACTTCTGCTGGTATTGGAATTGTTTGTCGAATTCGACCGCTTCAAACTTCTCGGATTCCGGCAGAACGAAGGTATACTGCTTCATTTTATCGATCGCGACATGAAGGTCTTTGGCTTTAAATTCCATCGCATGTCCGCCAAATTGCTTGTCGTCGGAAATGAAGTGAAAATGAAAGCCCTCGACATTGATGTCTCCGATGAAACCAGGGCAATAGAAACCGATCAGCGTGCCCTTGAAATTCTGACGTTCAAAAACAGGGCGGTTGGGAATTAGGATATCAAGTCCATCTTTAAAAGGAGGTTCTTGTCTTGAGAGCCCACCACACTTCATTGACTCGAAGGTGCCCGTGATTTTGAAGGCATAAAAATAGTTGAGAGATGGTAAGCGGTCGCGAATGATTTGCCGCAACATCTCGTAGTTATTGATTTCTGGAATCTCGAAGCTCGCATCCTCATCAAAGAATGCCGCATTTGCATAGACGATTTTGTCTTCGTCCTTTGGAACGCTGACCACTCCCGTTTCTTCGATGCGGTAGGGAATACCGTCTAGCATGACCAATTCGCCTTCGAGCAGCGTGTAGGAACCGAGTCCGACATCGCCGCGTTTTTTCATCTCGGCGACCGACAAATCGCCTTCAAACACCTTGTTGACGAAGGCGCCCCAAATGGAATATTGAAAATACGTCTCGCTTCGGTCTTGACGTAGCGAAGCGGATAGCTCGTTACGATTTGCTGTGGCAAGCGCATCTTGACAGTACCCGAACGAGGCGGGCAACAGGACACTGCACAAAAGCCCAGGTAAGCAAACCAAACGGGCTAGCACCTCGGTTGCAGGTTTCATGTTCATCACTCCTAGTTGGTCATTCGCGGGGATACCGACTCGATCGTGATCGAGCGGTTTCACGGTAAGCATCGATAACTACCTAGATGATCGCTACTATTTCAAGCCGATGCAAGAGTCCGACCGGTGTCTGACAAGTACAATTTCCCCGAATCGACCAGCTTGGCTGAAATCGCAACAACGGCAGACGATAAACACCCCGGAGGGATTTCGGCCATTAGCCGACGGTCGAGCGGAGCGAGCACCGTCGGACTACGGACGGCGAAAGGTTGATTTGCTTCCTCAGACCCCCGGATGCGCTCCCGCGATCCGGGGCTAATCGCTAGCCCGGATGATTCATGGGCTTGGAAATTGTTTTGCTAAGTCTACGCCTTCAAGCGTTTACGTTCATTGCTCGAAAAACAGTCTGCGTATTAGCCGTTTTGGCGATAGCGGGCTGCTGATTTAATCGTTTAACGCTTAGCCGAAGGCGTCAGCTTTTCCATAAGCGGTCGCCTATGGCTTGGCGTTAAACAATAAGTCGAGTCAAACCGATTAAATCAGCAGGCCGTTAGCCACGGTTCACACGACAAATCACGCAGCCGTGGCTATCGGCCTGCTGATTTAATCGTTTAACGCTTAGCCGAAGGCGTCAGCTTTTCCATAAGCGATCGCCTATGGTTTGGCGTTAAACAATAAGTCGAGTCAAACCGATTAAATCAGCAGGCCGCTATCGCCAAAACGGCTAATGAATCATCCGGGCTAGACATGGTTATTTCTACTTGACTAACGTTGACGGGCTGTGGGAATTTTGGGTTAACGGTGTTAGCCTTGTTCCCCGCCCCGACAACCATTCGGCCCGAAACAGGCTCAAGTCTCAAGTCTCAAGTCTCAAGTCTCAAGTCTCAAGTCTCAAGTCTCAAGTCTCAAGTCTCAAGTCTCAAGTCTCAAGTCTCAAGTCTCAAGGCTCGACCAAGGCGAGGCGGGCAACATCCTACTGCCAGAGGCGACCTTTGCACTTTGGACGCACGGGCCATGCAAAGATCAATCCTCCAGCCATTGCGACAAATCGGCGGATCAGCCTTCGTTCAACTCCTCGAAGTCGCTCAAGGCCAAGTCGATGGCGGACAAGGTTGGATCGGATGACTCGCTTTCCGTTCGCTCGGAAGCGACCAAGTCGATGATGTCGTCGTCTGACCAATCGATTGTTTCGGCAAACATCGCCGATGCATCGTCGTTTGCATCGGATACCAGTTTATCCGCTCGCGGTGCTAAAGCAAAATCTGAATGAGGATCAGCGATCACGGCCACCGTTTCCGTTGTCGTGTAGCCAATCACGTCACTTTGCACGACCGCAGAAGCTTGATTTTCAATCGACTCGCCTTGGATTTGTTCACCGAGCGGTGTGGTTCCACGAGCGTTTAGCTCATTGATGACAAACAACGCATCACTCGCCGTGATGACTCGGTCACCGTTGGTGTCGTAGAAGTTGGGGCCACGATCATTCGGCTCAACCGGGATACTGGCTGACGTACCCGGTTCCGTTAGCAGATTGATAATTAACAAAGCATCGATAGCCGAAACATTGCCATCGTTATCGACATCCGCGAATCGGTTCGGATTCTGGAGTTCGCTCGATACGACTCGAACCTGGACCGTTGCTGGGTCACTTACACGGCCATTGTTATCCGAGATGGTATAGGTAAACGAATCGGTTCCCACAAATCCGGTCGACGGAATGTAACGCACGAAACCATCGGCGAGTGCAACCGCTTGGCCACGACTTGGCCCGTCGACGATTTGAATACTGTTCAAGTTCAAATCGTTTTCAGAATCCGAATCGTTTATCGCGGCATCGATGTCGATTGCTGTATCGCGGAAGGTGCCTGCCGAATCATCTCGAGCGACCGGCTTGGCGTTGGCGTCGATAATCACCAAGGCGGGTTCGCTTCGCAGTCCGAGGTTATCCGCTACGGTATAGGAGAACGAATCTTGACCGCTAAAGCTTGGGAATGGCGTGTACGTAATGACTCCATCGGCACTGACGTTGATACTACCGAAGGCAGGTTGCAGCTCAATTCGCAATGTCGAAGGAATGATATCGCCATCGATATCGGTATCATTATTGAGCGGTGCGATAACCGTATCACCACTCGAATTGAGTGTCGGATTGTCCTCGACAAGTCGAGGTGCGTCGTTGACGCCCGAGATCAGGATACTGACGGGGACCTGGGCACTTTCGACTCCTGACTCATCGCGGATCGAATAGAAGAATCGATCGGTCAGAGTCTCACCCGGCGCCAAAACTTGGAGCTGATCGGCCATGGTCGGATTGTACGAAATCGTTTGATTTACTTCGTCAAATAGCACTTCGGCTCCACGAGTCGAGAAGGACTGTGGATCCATGACCAGGGTAATCTTCTCGTTCGGATTCGTAGCACTATCGGGATCAAAATCGTTCGCAAGTAGCTGGCTAACTGGGATCGTAATGGTCGAGTCTTCATCGGATGGATCGAGCACATCCTCAACCGGGGTCGGTGCGTCGTTGACTTGCCGTATCGTGATCTGTAGCGGAGACTGACCTGAAGAGGCACCTATCGAATCGGTGGCGACGACGGTCAAGTTGACCGAGCCGGCCGCATCGGGAGCAGGCGTGAATTGCAGTTGTCCTTGCTCATTAATGGTGGGGGCTGAGGCAAACAACGTTTCCGATCCAGCTGGGAGGAGGACCGAGAAGGAGACCGTCTGGTCTTGCTCGTCCACAGGGCCGGGTGAAATCTGTGTTGCCCACGGAGCATTGTAAGGTCCGCTGTCTTCGTCGACCAATACATCGCCACCGGCGATGAACGTTGGGGGATCGTTGACGGCACGAACGGTAATCGTGAACGTTTTCGTTTCACCTACCGACTCGTCACCGTTCGACGCATCGTTCGGTCCGTCATCGATCAACGTTGCTGTGAATGTTGCGGTTCCGTTCGCATCGGGTGCCAACACATATGACAGCGTTGCCGACGAACCGCTAACGGGTGCGGTTGGGGCGGTCGTGAACAGATTCGTATCGCCACTCGTCTGCACGATTTCGAAACGAGGATTTTGCGCCGTGACCGAACCGAGGCCATCGATTTCGTCAACGGCGGTGCTGGGGCCCGCTTGAACGTTGGTTGCCCAATCAGGAATACGTACAACACCACGGCCCAAACCAGAATCGGCATCTTCGTCGGAGATCACGTCTGTGCCACCACTGAAGATCGGAGCGTCGTTGACGGGAAGCACTCTAAAGGAGACGGTGTTCGCGTTGACGCGAGGGTCATCGATGACCGAGCCACCGGTGCCAACATTCACGGTCACACCGTCATCAACGACGGTATAGATGAACGAGTCATCGCCGACGAAGTCAATTTTGGGTTGGTACCTGAGTGCAGTGATATTGCCGCTGGTGTCTCGGATTGCGGTGATGGTACCGCCCGATGCCGACGTTGCCGGAATCGGTGTCGCCAATTCTAGGGTTTGATTGCCGCCTGGGGTGACGTCATCTCCCTCATTTCCAGGTCCAACCAAGAAGACATCGAGTAGTCCTGGGTTGGTGCTATCACCGTTAACAGGAATCACAACGGAGCCGTCTTCGAGCATCATGAATTCGAGTGGATCCACCGACGGGTCAATTTGCGGTGGATCGTTCTTTGGCTGCACATCGATCGTCAAAGTCGTTGGCAGGGAAGACGTCAAATCGCCTCGAGTCGCATTGTCGGGTCCTTCGTCGGTTAAGATGATTTCGAAATCAAACGAACCGAACGCATTTGCGGCTGGTTTGAAACGCAATGTTCCATCAGAGGAAATCGTCGGGAACTCGCTAAAGTACGTTGCTGCGTCCTCCGGTGCGAAGTCGAGCGATGTCACACGAAAGGTTGACAATTGATTGTATTCATCGGTCGCCGTTGCCGGTGGTCCCGCATTGATTCCAATCGCAAAGTTGCTGAGTGTCACCCGATTGCTGTCTTCGGCAATCTCGATGTTGTTTGTCGAAGTTCCGAATTCGGGTCGGTCGTTTACCGCATTGAGCAAGAACCGAACCTCGTTCGTGCTCGTCAATAGGTCAGGAACGAGTCCATCATTGTCGATCGACCATGTTTCTCCACCCGTCGTACTATCGTCACGAACGATGTATTCAAAGGAATCGGCCGCACCGATGTCGCGGTTGTAGTTCACCGGTGGAACATAATTCACGCCCACCAAGACACCGTTGTCCAAGACGCTTGTCAAGGTTCCGCCGAGACGTGTGGTTTGTGGAATGCTAAAGATTTCCAAGACCTGCGAACCACCAAGCGTCGCTGCTGTCTCGTTACTTGGTCCTGGTAGGAACACGTCCATCAAACCAATTCGGTTGTAACCCGAGCTAGTTGTTGACGCATTGATCGGAATATAGAAGGGAACGGAAGTATCGCCGAGTGCTTGCGTGTTGTCTTCGCGAAGCGTGTAGGTGATGTTCCCATCGGCTCCAACCGAGTAGGCGTCGTCGACGATCGTATTCGGGGCCACCGGGTCGACCTGGTCACCAGTGCCAAGCAGCGAATCGTTAAAACGAGGAGCATCATTGACCGGTCGGACGTTGATCGTAAAAGTCCGCTCAGTGAAACGGGGATCGTTAAAGTTCGGATTGCCCGGTTCGCTATCCGTTGCGCGAAGCACATAGGTCGCGGTCCCAAATTGATCGGGTGCGGGTGAGACTTCCAAGCTGCCGTCGGCAAGAACCTTTGGCACTTCGAGCATCAATCCTGCAGGAACGGTTGATTGGTCTTCAAGGATAACAAACGTCAACTGTTGAAACTCCGTCTCATCCTCAGCCGTAACGGGACCCGGTGATTGCGAGAGGATGAAATTGGGAACGGTTGTGGGTAGCGAATCGTCACGTTCAAGAATATCTAGCGATGGCATCGTTTCGAATACCGGTGCATCATTGGTCTCGGTAACCGTTATCGTGACGATCCCCGAATCGACCGAACGTTCATCGGGCAGGTCAATCGATGGCGAGCCATCGGGGAAGACGGTTTGTCCGTCGTCTGCAATGGTGTAGGCAAAGAAATCGTTTGCGGCGAATGGAGCTCGCTCATTGTAATCCGCGGCCGGTTGATAGGTTCCACGGATGAATAAACCATCTTCAAAGAAGAATTCAAGGGTTCCCCCTTCTGCCGTCGTCAGGGTTCCGCTACCTGTGCCGCCAACAATATCGTTCACATCAAGTGTCCCAGATGCCGCTGTGAAGGCAACGAGTCGCAGTGATTGGTTCGATTCGTCATACGGAGCGATTGCTGTTGAATTGCTGCCGGTATTGGGGGTTTGCCCATCTTTCGCCGCGAGAATGTCAGCGGGGAAGAATGTCAAACGCGATGGGCCGGCTGGTTCAGCCGCTTCCTTAAACGTCAGCGTCCGATCGTGTGCAACCGGAGCGTCGTTGACCGGTTCGACATAGATCGTCGACGTGACCAATGTTGTCAGTGGATTGCTGGTCCGCGTACCATCGACGGCCTCATCTACCCCTTGGTCAACAATCGTGTAGGTAAACGAAACGTTTCCGTACACATCGGCAGCGGGAGTAAACAAGATGTCGCCGGTTGCGGTCAACGAGATTGTGCCAAGCGTCGGATCGACCAGAGCGATGGGTTCGATCAGCGTATTCACGCCATCGTTCCCATTCACCGCGTTGTTTTCGTCCGCGGCGGAAGCGGGACCACGCAAATCGTTCGCTAACAAATCGCTAGCAAAAATCGTGATCGGTTGATCTTCAATAGCATTGACTACGTCGCTGACGCCCACGGGAGCATCATTTTGCGGTGTGACTTGGATGGTCGCGGTTGCGAACGCCGTCAAAGGCGTCTTGGGTGCGGGGTCAACGGACCCATCATCCAAGATCAAAACGCCGTCGTCTTCGACCGTGAAGAGGAAACTGTCTAAACGGAGCGAGTCGTCGGCAAGTCTTAAGTTGTCGCTGTTGAAGTCCAATTTGGGACGGTATTGGACTTCGGTCAATGTGCCACTTCCGTCGAAGGTAGCCGTTAAGGTCCCGCCTTCCACCGTGATCGCGGTCGTCGCCGCGTTGCCAGCATGGATTGTGGTACCGGTTGTGGTATCGCCCGTCGTGCTGCCGCCCGTGATCGAGATGACCCGAAGCACTTGATCGGATTCGTCTTGCGGAGCTGTCGTGATCACTGGCGTCGCGTGGCCGGTCGCACCGGTAAGTAGTGCGGAGGCCGGGATCCGCAGCACATCCGCAGCATCTTCGATCATCGTAAACGATTGATCGACGGCACCAGGGGCATCGTTCACGGGCGTTACGTTAATGGTAACGGTTGCGAACTGCGTGGCGGTGCCTAGCGTGTTGTCTTGCGTGCTCAAACGGTAGGTGAATGTATCTTCGCCATAGAAATCCTCGTTCGGCTCGTAGCTAAACTCGCCGGTGGTGGCATCGATAACCGTCAACGATCCGTGCAGCGGTGAATCGCCAACGATGTAACGAACGGGGAATTCTTGTGTGCCGAGAATATCATTGTCGAACAGGGTCCCTTGAACGCTTCCGGTGACGGCTGAAAGTATGTCGTCTTCGGCGACCGTGAATGTGTCGTCGTTAGGAACGGGCAAGGCAATTGGCAAGATGCTAACTTGGTAATCTTCGACTTCACCGCCAACGGCAATTCCGGTCGGAGTCAAGTTGCCTTCCTCGCTAATTCTCAGACGCATCCACGTGTTACCTGCTGTCGCGGTTGCCGGAACAGAGATGTTCAGCATATTGATGCCGTTGGTAACAGGCGTGCTATCGAAGACCTTTTCGCCTAGTTCAAACGTTCCGCTACCGTCGAAATCGATCCATCCATCGAGCCGTCCGGTGCCACCAACGCTAATCGCAACATTGGTGCCTGCGGGGTCGAGCGGATTGAGGTAACCGAGCACTTGGTCGGCAGTCACAACGCCAGGCCCTTCGCCGGGTTGGGTGAAGACAAACAAATCGCCTGAGGTTCCGGCAAACGTTCCAACGGACAAGCCATCTTCGTCATCGATCGCGAGCAGCGTGAGCTTGGTCGCATCGAGTGGATCGACGGCGACGACGATCGAATCGCCTGATGCGGAGACACGAGTGTGAATCGTCGTGGCAATCTGAGCTGTGATTTGTTCAAGCGTATCACTCGGCAAGAACGGCACCGCGATATTATTTGAACTGCGAACTTGATCGTCGGTCAGTAGTTCGAGCGTCGTCGCTTGACCATCGACCGTCACTACCAACGTCTCGCCGCCGACCGGCATCGACGAAAGCGAGACTTCCACCGAATGCGTCCCAGCGATCGCGTTGACGACCAAGGCCGCACCGGTTGCGGTAACGGTTAGGTTTGCAGGTGTGTCGTCGGACCCGGGTGATGGATTGCCGTTTAAATCGACATCGACGTAATTTCCCAGTTTCGGCAGACGGGAGGTGCTGATCGTGTGACGGGCTCCAGAATGGTCTAGAAGGGTTCCGTAGCTAGCCGGTGCATCGCCATAATCGAGTTTGACCTCAGGCATGACGATGGTAAAGCGAGTTTCACCCGTCGCTCGGTTAGGCTGGAGCAATTGGTCAGCCAAGTCCGAAATTCCGCGAACGGTCGAACCATCGCCCAAAATCTCATCTTGGTTCTTTAACAAGATCTCGTAGACGGCATCGGGACGCCAAACGCCACCCGCAGGTGTTAACCGTAGCGTACGATTGCCGGCGCTAAACCCGATCGTGTAATCCGTTCCAGGAAGTAATTCGACACCGTTTTCGACCAAGCTGATTTGATCTGCCGTGATCGTTGAATTGTCCGGGCCGACACCATTGGTGTCGCTGATCAGGATTTCAAAGAAGTGATAAATTCCACTGCTAAGTTGCAGCGATGTGGTCGTTGGATCGACGTCGATTCCGAGCGTGTCATTGTCGCTCGGCGATATCAGTGTTGCCTTTGGTCCCGTTGAATCGGATCGATCCAAAGCACCGATGTCGATGGCTGTGTTGGTGCCCTGGCCCGAGGAACCGGAACTGCTCTTTCGCAGTTGTCCCGACAGGTCACGGTCGGTTACGATGATTGGGCTTTGCGAAATCCCCACTGCATTCTTCACCGAGACCAGCGATCCACGGTCACCTTGGCTTGCGATGCTATTGTCAACAATCACACTGCCCGCAGCTGGGTAGAAGTTTGGTCGTCCAGCGCCGAGATCGAAGTTCGTATCGTCGGGGTTGACGAACAATGAACCGCCAGGGTTCACGATCGCTTCGGTTCCCGTTCCAATCCCGTTGTCCGTGGAACCATTGCCAGATAATGTGGTCTTGCGGATGACGGTTAAACCTTCGTCCACACCGACGAGGCCGACGCTATTGTCGATCAGCACATTGTTTAAGATCGTAGGTGATGCACCATTGGCAACTCGAATAGCGGATCCCGAATTGTAGATGGTGTTGTTGACGATGCGGCTATACGCACTTGCTGCACCATCGGTCGTTCCATCGCCTTCAAGGTTGATGCCGTTACCGTTACTGATGAGCAGATTGTTTTGAACGACAGCACCGGGGACGAGTTGTTGGTTGTTTAGAACCGGGAGGTTCTGCACGGCACCCGGTTTCGGACGGTTGCCCTCATCGGGAACCTTGGGGTCAGGCTCCGAGGTGCCGGCGATAATGTCGATTGCTGTGCCTTGTGAGAAGCTAATCGTATTGGAGTCGACAATGAATTGACCTTGATCGCGGTGCAGGTTTTGATCACCGTTGTCATATCCGAGCACGACGTCTTGACCGGTCGGAGTACCGAAGAGGTGGGTGTTGCCACTTTGTGGCGAAGTAAAGTCGGTGCTGCCCAACGTGTTAGCCGCTAGATAGCCGTGAATCACGATTGTCGTGTCCGTCGCGTCAATCAATTGACCACCAAGGCTGGTTGCCTCGGCACCAAGTACTGAATGGACGGATGTGTTATTGATCGCCGAACGAATGGTTTGAGCGACTTGACCGGCTGTGTCGCTCGGGCGATAGGAAATCTCGAAGTTCGAATTGTCGTCAAGAGAGCTCGTTGCCGTATCGGTGGTGTCATTGAACTCGAATCGAATCGTTTCACTACCGTTGGAAAGTTCAAACGTATCGCCGTCAACCAATTGATCGCCACTACTGACGACCACGATGTTGAAGGCATCGGCAAGCCGATCGTTAATTCCGATGCGATTATCTTTTCCACTATTGTTAGCACCCAAGTATTCTTGGCCACTACGGATCTCTAGTTGGTACGATCCCGAGACAATCTCGTCTTGGACCGGAGCAACCAAGCCGGTAAGCGGATTGTAGTACAAGGCTTCATGGTAGGGGTTGTCCGCTAAGTCTTTACCGCCAGTCGTACCGGAGAACATTTCACCTCGTTCGGCAAGACCGATCACGATATCGTCGATGTAGACTCCGTTGTCCCCTCCGAGGCCGCGCGAACGTTCGCCAGCACGAATCAGGCCATCGAGCGAGTTGTCCGAATAGACTCCGAACTGCGACCCTGGCATGTTCGAGATGCCCGTGTTTTCACCATTGATTAACGTCAGCGGCGTTTGCGACAAATCGGATTCTACCGGCCTTCCATCGAGTGAAATATTAAGTTGGTAGACGCCGCCGAAAGGAACGGGATTTCCCGCGAGGCCGCCAAGGAAGTCGTAGGAGCTAAACTGGCCAACCGCAATCGTGTAGACGCCTGGGGTAGCGAACGTGTACTCGATGTAGGAATCACGAATCGAGGTCGTGCCGTTATCACCGGGCGAGACATTGTAATCATCGTCGTTCGCAGCCAATAGGTTCCCAGACGAATCATACAAGAACAACTCGGTGTCAAAACTGCTGGCGTCAATATCGAAGCCAGCCGTTGCACCGGCTTGATCGACCGTGAACGAGTAGTAGTCGAACGTATTGTCTCCGAGGGCCGAAATCGATAGATGGGGACGTGCGGTGCTATTGTCAATATTGGTGTCAAAACCGAGTGACCATTCCTCACCGTCAAGATTCTGTGCCGTTGCCAACGAGTCATTTCCGGCAACCGCGTTGATCGTACCGGTTCCCGATTGGGCGATCGCCAAATCATAGAGACGTACTGCGTTCGTGAGTCCGACCACCGGGAAGGCCGCCAAGGTTGGGGCCCCATCGAGGTAATGGATTTCGCTAGCGAGTGCGACTTGAATTGCGTCGCGGACTTGGATATCGGTCATCGAAATATCGACGTCAATCGGGATCGCGTCGTCCTCAACGCCCGGTTGGCTGAGGATCAATTGATCTGCGCCATCCAACGTGTAGTCACCGACTTGGGTCTCACCCACAAATCCGACCCATCCCAACCGATTGTCGCTCAGTGCGGCCGACGTCGTGACATCACCGTCGAAGAAGTCAAGGTAATTACCGACATTTTGAGCGACATCCGCAGGGGTATCGGTTGGTTGGACGCCAACTTGACCCGGTCCTGTTGCGATTCCAGGTACGAATGTCAAAATCGTCGTGCCATCGGGGCGACGAAGCGGTAATTGGCTGGTGACCTGAGCGCCCGACGGCATTTGCAAAACCAAACCGTGATCGAACTCGAACGATTTTGTGAGGACTGGCAACACATCCCCCTGGTTCGTTGCCAAGCGATCTGGCATCGCTCCGGACACTTGGATGGTTTGACCGTCGACGATCAAATCACCGCGTATCGCCTGGATTTCGCTTTGGTCTGGGCGCGCTTCCCCGGCCGTCGTGAATTCAAAGCGAATCCTCACGTTTTCTTGACCTGCCCAAGGTCCTAGGTCGATTCGGGCTTGCCGGAACTCGTCATCATCGAACAACTCCTGTACGAATCTCTGCTCGAAGACATTGGTGTAACCTTGGCTACCTTCCGGATCGTATTCGTGAACCGCACCGCGTTCATCATCCCAAATGCGTCCATCAATCGAATCATCCATGTTATTTGTAGCGACCAATTGCCATTGGCCATCGTCGCCGGCCACCATCACCCGCAGCGAATCACGCATCACATCGTCTAGGCCGGCACGATTGGAGCCGCCTTGCACGTTGGAGTCCGCATTGACATTTTCGCTATCGAGTAGATAAGTGAAATACAACATCGGCAAATCGGCGGCGGACATGCCGGATAGGTCGAGGGTATTGCTTTGAACGCTGCCGTGGGCACCGCCCAGGAAGTTGTACCCGCTAAAGTCCTGTAGATCGGCTGCATCCGGACTGCCGTCGAAGACACCATCGCTCAAATGGCTGTAATCATCATTGAGTTGGTCGAAACCAAACCGGAGCGATCCGCCGCCGTTGACGGCAGCACGATCTTGGAGCGCATTGAAACCGTGGCCTGATTCGGTATTCAGGGTATCGCTTAAATGCCATAATGTTTGATCGAGTGGGCTAAAGAACAGCGATGTATAAGTTCCTCCCGACGAGTTCTGGTCGACGGCAACGTATTCTCCACCAAATGCGAAGATCGGTTCTGCTGTGCGATTGACCATATCAAACGCATAGAACCTTGCCGGGGCGTCTAGAGCCACGGGCACACCTGGCGTCGTTACCCGGCCGATGCCATAGTAAAGCTGCGAGATACCAATCGTATCATTCACATCTTGGAAATTCGCCGGGCCTGTGGTCACTCGATCGAAGACCAGCTGGTTTCCATCGGCATCGGTAATGAAATCGATACCCGCGGTCGCCGCGGTAACCGTTGGGTCAACGACAAGCACTGCTTCGCCGCGAATGTCACCAGCCGCGTAATTGTTATTTCCGCCTTCGCTGAAAGTCACTTGCCAAACCGCGCCCGTCTCGGTGAATGCCCACAAGAAGGTGCCACCGTCAATATCGGCAACCAAT
Source organism: Novipirellula aureliae (assembly GCF_007860185.1). Lineage (NCBI taxonomy): Bacteria > Pseudomonadati > Planctomycetota > Planctomycetia > Pirellulales > Pirellulaceae > Novipirellula > Novipirellula aureliae. Next base: position 174,930 of record NZ_SJPY01000002.1, on the reverse strand, counting down.
TCCACGACATCACCCGTATTAAAACCGGTAGCGGGTGATTCGGTTGGAATTTGAATTTGGGCCACGACGTTGGTTCCGGCCCATGGAGTTTCCTCGGGATAGCTACCGCCCGAATTGTTTTGGATTCTTGGATCAAGCGGGTTGGCGGATTCGAAACCGCCGGGCATGTCGAGGTTCCGGCGGCTGATCGCCGCGCCGGTATCTGGGTCGAGACGGTAGATCAGGTTGTTCGCGTTTTGCGGACCTGCACTTGGTCCGATGATATCGGCATTGTTCGCGTTAGCCGCGACCGTACTGCCCTCAAAATCGCCGCGATTGGCTAGGCCGTACAAGTAGCGTGTTTGCGAGTTCGTGTCGTTGTAGAACGCTAGGGCGCTGAACTCCATGCCTTCGTTATCAAGCCGATTGGTATCGGCTGGGTTAGCACCACCGGTCCGGAAGTACTCATACGTTCCAATCCCAGTTGACCCCAGAGCGGCGAATTGGCCATCGGCGGTGATGCTGTAGGTGGTCGACGTGTTTGCGTCGTTCAAAGCGCCTGAGTTCTGGGTGCGAATGGCGATCGCATCCCCGCGAAGAGACTGAGCGGCTGCACCGATGGGAGCACTCGTTGCCTCTTCGATAATCGCATCGTGCCGTCCGGTGAACGGATTGTAAATTGACAAAGCGGATGCGTTCCCAGACGTAGGCGAGTTGCCAAGAACGAGCAGCGGAACGTCGCCGAATTGCCACGGCAAGATGTTGCTGCCGTCATCCTCGAATCCGACTTGGGTCGCAACCGGACCTGTCGAGAACGACGGAACGGTCGAGCCGCTAGCGCCGTCAAAACGGTCATCAATAATGCGAATCGTTGGATCGAGCGGTTCAAGCCGAGCACCCGGGTTGGCAGAATCAATATCGGTAAATTGGGTCATGTCACTTGGCATTTGCCCGTTCGTTCCCACCACGACTTGGTAGTCACCGCCGACACTCAATTCCAATGGTCCGATATAAGCATCACGATTGCCAAGTGAGCCACGCGAAAGATCGGTTTCCGATGTCGTTTGCCCAGGGACAAACGGAGTTGTCTGGTCGTCTAAGATATTGCTGTCGGTACCGATCGCAATCAATTGATCGCCATCGTAGAGGTAGAGATTGGTGTTTGGGCGAGTCAAGCCGTCAGCCCAATCGACATCGAACACGAACGACATCGAATCATTCACTGCATCCGCCGACCCTTGAATTTGTTGGATCGAGTCGCGTATGACGCTGAAGTCGTAGTTGTCAGGGCTTCCATCGGCAGTCCCGGCGATCGAAATAGCCCCACGGTCGAGATTCCCTAAACTGCCCAGGTCAAGCGTCCCGCCAGCGTTGAACAATTCGCCCGCCAACGGTGAATGAGCGGGTAACCCGACCGCGACAATGGCTTGGTTCGCATAGCGAAGGTCGGCATAGCGGACGACCGAGCCGGCAAAATCAGCGACTTCCTTCAGCCGAATGCTTAGTTCGTAACCGCCGGTGGTCGAACCGCCCATCGAACGGCTGTTGTCAATTGCAGCAAGGGTCGTGTAGTCGGCGGCCGAGTTGCTGCTACGCACGCGGACGTAGTACGTGTTACGCGTTCCCGAAACACCTGGCAAAACCACACGCATTCCTGCATCACCGTCATTGGTGCTGTATAGATCCAAATACTCGTAAGTCGCGTTGACAAGTGGGTCGTGGTCCAATTGCATTGGCAATGCATGGCCATCTCGCATCAATGCGCTATTGACGAACGTCAGCTGACCTAGGTTGGATTCGGTTCGCGAATCTTGACTCAATGCCAAGACTCGACCATTTCCGTCAAGTAGCTCTAAAACCGTATCGAGCCCCGCTTCGGTTCGGTCGATATCCAACCAAACCATCGTACCGCTGGTACCTTCGAAGCTGAACAAGTCTTGGTCCTCGTTTGCGGCGATGGAGCCGTGAACGTTAAAGCCAAGCCGGATATTCTCGTCGCCTGATTTTTCATCTTCGGCAAGCTGGCCAAGATCTTGTTGATTGCCGATCACCGAATTGCTATCGCCGGTTCCCGCAATCATACCTTCGCGTTCGGTCTCTACCGCAACGTTACGGTCGTAGCTGTAAGAGTCGAACTTCAAGCCTTGCCAATCACCAGGGCTTGGAGCTGTGGTCGCCGAAACCGTATCGTTTTGCGGTTCACCGGCTGGGGTAAACCCTGCACCGACCGTATTGTCATGAATACTCGTCATGACGACCGGGAAGCCGGGTTGTCCGACAACCATCAATCGTCCACCGATTCGATCGTCAATATCCAAAGCCCGACCGGTCGCCAAAATCTCGGCTCCGTCTGCTTTCACGACCAAGGATTCGGTCGAACTACTTTCGAGTCGCATTCCGCCGTAAGTATGGAAATCGGGGATCTCGATATCTTCGCGAAGCACATGAACGATATCGGTGTCGTCAAAAACCACTTCCGTTGTCAAAACTTCACCACGAATATCCAATCCGTTCGTGTCGTTGCCGGACATGCGGTTGCCACGTATGACCGGACCTTGGTTCGCAGGTGGGATGGCAAAGCTGTCCGAGGCACCGGTTTGCCGCCCAAGGTCGTGGTTGAATTCGGCGTTCAACGAGTTGACGTTGATATTGATGGCTGATCCGGCATTGTTGGCAAACGTGTTGCCAACAATGGTAGGTTGCGCGTTGGTAACAAAAATCGTCGCGCTATCGTTGGGGGCGTACCCAACGCGGCCATCGTTTTGTGTACCACCAACACCACCGTCGTTACTTTCGAACACCGAGTTGGCGATGCGAGCATCCGCTTGATGGATTTGGATCGCATTGAACGATCCGGTACCGCCACCGATGCCGGTGATTCCGCCTGCGAACGTGAGAAGCGAATGGTCGATACTGAGTCGGCTCGTTGGCGATGCATAGATGCCAGCCCAATCGCCTGACGCACCACTGCTATCGCCGTCTCCTGCGGTATCAAATGATCCACTTGCACCGTAGCGATCATCGTCGCGTGAAGTGAAGATCACCTCGTTTCCGTCGGTTCCTTCGGCGATCATCGTCGCACCAAAACCGAGTTCGATCCGAGCGCCTTGGTTCTTGATGATCATTCCAGGATCAATAATCAAGGAAGCATTGAGGCGTGCCCGCGATATGTTATCAGCCGTTACATCCAACCTGGCTGCGGATGTGGACGGGGTGGCAACATTGTCGACGTAACTGGGCGACGATTTGTCTAGGGTCGCAACGAGTTGAAACGGTCCACCGCCAACACTACGGTACAAGCGACGTCCAACATAATCGCCGGTAGCAGCCGGGATATTGCTGAGGTTGATCGTCCGTGCCGTTGGGATCAAGTCGATCGTTTGGGGCGACGAAGCGAGGGATTCAGCACCAAAACGATCGACAAAGGTGTAGCTGTATTGATAGGTGCCCGCCGCAATCGTGCCTGGGCCACCCGCTTGGATACCGATGATCGGGCTTGGGCGAGTGGTTTGATCGACGGGGCCGCCGGGATTTCCGGAGACAATCAAGTTTTCGGTCAGAATGTGGACGATATCGGTATCGTCAAACCGTGCGGCAACGTCTAGTTGTTCAAGTTCGCCTCCGACGGGGGTGTCGATACGAATGACCAAGCCGTTGTTAAAGTTATCGGCAATGAAGTTGCCATGGACACTCGGGCCGACTCGATCATAGTCGGCGACGAATCCGTTTCCGCTGACCGATTGATCTTGGAAGCGAGGCGAGGCAAACGTGGTGAATTCAAATGTATTGGCGTCGGCAGAAATCGCAGACGTGTTATTTTGCAGATCGTTGTACGATATTTCTGCCCGAGCTTCCGACAACTGGATCGGTGAAACGACGCGTCCGATCGTGGAAACTTCACCGCCACCGAAAGTAAACTGGGCGTGGTTGATATAGTTGCCAAAGATACCACTTCGTTCCAAGTCGTCGCGGCCTTGCAGACGATCGATATCATTGCGGATTTCAATCCCACCCCAATCGCTCGTCGCTGGCGTCACCGACGTGAGCGGGTTGCTGTTGGCACCGAGCGTGCGATCGTTGTAGCTGGTGAAGTAGACCGGTAAATCGGGAGTGCCTTGGACTTGAATCGAGCTCCCGCTTCGGTCGAAACCATCGTCGTCACTGCCGACGGAGATGCGACTGTCCAAGAATTTCATGATCACGCCTGCGTCGATCACCAATTGGATGCCGCCGGGCAAATCGAGATTGCGCCCATCTTCAAGGGTTTGATTCAATGCGTCGATATAGCCGATTTCGTAGGCAAGATTATCGCCCACGGTGGTGACGTCATTGTCGGCACCTGCATTGGGTAGCAAACGGATGACGACATCGCGGCGCCCATTTTGTACGAGCGCATCGGCCGCAGCGATCGCAGCAGGGATGTTGTCGTAAGGATTGGAAACCGATCCAATCGTGCCCGTACCGGGAGTCGAAAAAGCAGCGGATTTGCGAACGTAAATCGTGTTGGCTGTAGCCGGTTTGAACCAGAAATTGTAGTTGCCACCCGCTTCGCCGTCGCGATCGCCATCGAGCTCGCTGCCGCCTGCATCGACGATCGTTGATCCCGTGTTCGACACGAAGTCAACCCGTAGCTCATACTGACCTTCGCTGACACCTCCCGAGAACGTCTTGCCTTCGTTGACGTCGTAATCGTTATTCCCTTCGGAGGATACGCCGAAGAAGTACGTGCCGGGTTGGACGTCAAACTCGATAAACGAGTCGCTGCTAAAATAATCATCGTTTGCCGACAGCAGTGTCAGTTGCCCGCTGGATTCTTGGCGATACAGCTGTAAACGTGTATCGAGCAAACTGGCGTCACTGAGCCGCTCTGCCAGTGTTTGCCCCTTCAACGTTCCCGGTTCCGTCACATCGACGCGGTACAAGTCGACGTCGAGCGATTCGGCTTGGTACAGATACAATCCGTGGAGGATGTCATTCGTACCTGGGAAAGCCCACTCGGTCACAAATGGGCCGGTACGCTCGGGGTCAGGATATTCATCCTGGAGACTCATTGTCGTACCAGGTGGCAAGTCGTCGGCATAGCCGAGTTTCATTGCAAAACCAAACGTCTTCAACGCAGAAACAAAGAATTCGCCTCCGAATGCGTTGTCGGTCGCATCGGTGAAGTCGAGAGCATCCATCGTCACACGGTCTAGCCCGCCAATGCCACTGATCCCACCGGGAGCACTTTGTGCGGTTGATGAAACGGTTGCCAAATCGCCGACGATCAGTTCCAAACCGTTATCGGCTTCATAGAAATCGATTCCCAATTGAGTCTCGAAAATCTCTAATATCTCAAGGAAGCGTTGCTCTTGGTCAGGATTGATCTGGTTATAAAGTGGAGTTCCTTGGCTATTGCTCGCATAGGGAACGTTACGCAAAAATGTATAAGGAATCTGCGTAATCTCGTTGTCGTAGTCCTTATCCCATGTGTACAAGTAGTGATTCTCGATTTCGACGTCCCGGTGTCCCGGTTCCGTGGTACCCCCAGGATTGTCGACCGCAAACGGTAGATCGCTGGCGGTATTGTTGCGGATTTCTTGTCCGGTCACGATCGTCGACCAGCTTCCCGTGGCTGCTGAGGGGATCGTGTTGGCTGTTCCTGCGGAAAGTCCGGGATCGGATAGGAAGTTGTTGGGGACGACGTGATTGGTCACACTGATGGATTCGAACGCGTTCGTGTCACCAACGCGGAGACGCAGCGAATCGCCAGCGGTTACCAGACTATTTAAATTCGAAGCGAAAGTGAGCGTCACTTTACGGTTCTCGAAATCCATTGCCACACTCGTTGGCAAATGCACAACGTCATCTTCGGTGGTGACGCTATTTTGGGTGTCGACAAGCTGGTAGAAGCCGGGCTGAGTGATGTTGGTTCCGCCTCGGAAGAGGTCCAAGTCGTCGAAGTAGACATCGATTTGGTCCGAGCGAGGAACACCGCCCACGATCGGCTGAGGCACCACGGCGGTAACCTTTCCGCCGAGTTCGAGTTCGAAATTGATGACTTCGCGGAATCCACCAAGGTTATCAGGATCGGCTTCGGGATTGGTTGGAGCAAACGGGAATCCATTGATGCTCATCAATTGATCGGTAACCGATAATTGATAAAAACCGTCTTTGAGATTTTCCGAAAAGCGAAGCGTCACGGTGTAGCCATCTGCTTCAAGCAGGCTCTCAACCCCGGTCACTAAAACCGAATCGGTTCTGAAATTACCGGTTTCGCTGTAGTAGACCGAGATCGCATCAAGCGTTCCCGCGTCCAATGGATTCAATCCCGTAAAGGTCACGTCCAACTGTCTCGGTGCCACTTTTCGGATGTTTGCGTTGGGTTGATCCGACGGGTCGAGATCAAACAATTCGCCACCATTGGGCGCGACCGCGATCAATGTTGGATCGGATACATCGCTTCGAGAAACGGCCAAGGAGTACATTTGAGTCGGCGTGTTCGTGCCGCTGGTGTCTCCGAGCGTCGAGTTGCCAAAGACGCCGATCGAGTAGGTTCCGTCGGCTGGCAGTCGAAGCGACGAGACAAACTCGGGCTGCCCAAGATTGCCGGCGTCGACCGCTTGAAGGAGAGCTCCATCGGGACCATGAAGTTCGATACGAAGATCGCTGAACCGATTCGAATCGGTTTGTAGGATCGTGCCGTCTTCTGGGCCAATGTTGTAGACTTGCCCAGCAGGTGCCGCGACAATCGATACCAAGTCATCGGTTGTGCCTTCGAACGAATACCAATCGGTATCGCTGTTGGCATCAATCGAAACGTCAATGACCGTCAAAGGATTCTCGCCGACGGTGCCGATTGGAACCGCCTTATCGATCGTGTCATTGTCGCCAAAGCGGTCACCATAAAGCGACTGGACCGCGAGGATGTCGTCAGGTTGAGGGCCGAAAAAACTGGTCGACAAAGATGGTTCCATCAACTTAGAACCGTCGACCGGAATGGTGTGCGCCAACCCAAGGCCGTGACCAGCTTCGTGCATAATCACGTTGTTTAAGCCACGGTTTTCTCCATTGGGGCCATCCGAATAGTCTTGGTAAAAGCTATCGTTGGTATCGATCGTTTGGTCACCATCGAAGCCGCTACTCCCACTGCCATTGGGATAATAGTTGAACGCCAAGACATTGTAATCGCCGTCAATGTTAGCACCGAAAATACGCACGTCGCCTCGGACCCCCAGTTCGCCGGTCGCGTCATTGCCCTGGGCGGCACCGTCGTCGTTGGGTTCATAAACGAACTCGACTCCACTGACACCATTCCAGCCGGAATAGGCCTCTTCGAAGATCGGGAACCAAGGACGGTCCGCAATCGTGGCGCCGTCACCTCCATAGATCCCGTCCATAAATGCGATGAGATTGCTTGGTTGGCCGTCGTTGGTCATCGTCCCATCGGGAACAATACTCCAGGTCAAACGGACGGCATCACCTGTTTCAGGACTCGTGTCGAGTGCGGTGTCCGTCCAACGCGATCCTGCGATATTGACGGGATCATACGGTGAACCCGAATGACCTCCGTACCGATTGTCGCTTTCCCACTGGTCCATGTAATCGGGGTCAGTACCCTCGGCAAAAATCGGATGCGCTAGCGGCGATTCGTCCAAAAACGAAGACGCCACGGCGATTTGCGTGCCATACTCGTCTTGAACTTGCAAGAAGTCTGTTGAGAACTCGGTTTGGGCAAAACCGTTTTGTACAGGACCGACGAACGAGGACTGCAACGCAGGATCGTTGTCTGCGATCATTTGCTGCATCGTGTTCTGCTGCGATAGCTCATCAAGATGCAGTTGCGAGCTCAATGCCGCTGGCGTATTGGTGCCCGGCAGCCCTAATTCCGCGGCCAAAAGTTCACGTTTTTCCAACGCTTCGTGGTGTAAACGTCGCGAAACCAGTTTGGTAGCTAGTTTCGATGCTTTGGTCGCTTTGCGAGAGTATCGTCGCTTAGTCATAGTCGCCCGAACCTCAAAGGGATCGTGTGGGGGTGGAAAGTCGTGTTTGTTCTGATTATTCGTCCATGAGTGCGGGGCTTGCAGCGGACCCACATTCATGGAGCGTCGCTAAATGCTGCTAAAACAATCCGTTGCTAGATGCTTCATCAAATAGTGAAGTGAGTGCTTCGTCAACCTCGGATGCTTTGGATTCCGAATCGATCTCGTCCACGGAGGCCGACTCGAACGAATCGACGACCGTTTCGAGCGAGGCGTTACCGATTTCGAATCCAGCCTGCAAAACCGCATCTCGCGAATCGATCGTGGTGGGTCCCGCTGCAATCAACGTTTCGGGGCTTTCCGGATCAGGACTTACCGCCATCGCGTTGCGAACGGGCAGGTTGACTTCCGACATCGCCGCGTAGGACAGACTCGCCGCCGCATTCGCTGTCGTGGTGACCTGTTCGCCGGTAACCTGTTCGCCGGTAACCTGTTCGCCGGTCGCACGCTGTGGGGTGGTCGATCGCGCATTCAACGTGTTGATGACAATCAACGCATCAAAGGCAGTCACAAATCCATCACCACTGACGTCAACAAAGTCTGGCGGCGGGTCACCAATTTCGCTCACCGGAAGCGTTGAGCGACCGTTCATGATCGGGCTGCTTAGCAGGTTGATAATCCGTAGTGCATCGATTGGCGAGATATTGCCATCCGCTGTCACGTCGGTGACCAAGTCCTTGTTCGGATTTTGGTAGCGAGATTGACTTAGCGTAAACGATACCGTCGCGGTATTGCTTCGTCGGCCGGTCGAATCGAGCACGCTATACGTGTACGATTTTGTTTGACCGATGCTGCCGTCAATGGCCTTGTAGGTAAACGTTCCATCCGCCGACACAACAAAGTTCGGATCCGCAGGCGAGATTGAATTCACATCGACCTGGATCGCTTCAAAATCAGCATCAAAATCATTCTGCAGCAAACCGCTTGTTGGATTTTGAATGCTTAGTATCGAGCCCACCGACACGTCAAAGCCCTCGGACACACCATAGTTGTCATCGACAGCAACCGGTGCATCTGGTTGAGAGGTGACGGTGAATGTGAATGAGTCACTAATCGCTGGTGAACCATCATTGGCAGCAATCTCCATCTCGATCGAACCAAATTGATTCGGTTTGACAGCGATCGTCATGTTGTTGCCATCGAACGTAACCGACTCGACAACACTACTGGCTGCAATTTGAGCCGCCGTCGGATTGAATTGGTTTCCAATCCGAGTGACAGAGTATTCGAGCGGAGTGCCGTCGGGATCAAAGAAGATCGTCGTCAAATCACGAACCACGTTGACATCTTCTGGAGTGACTAACGGATCGAGGGTGCCGATCTTGGTGGGGGCGTCGGGCGTGTCATTGACCGTGACGTCGATCGGTTGGATGGTAGGCAAGCCGGTCGAATCGGTTGCAGTGATCGTCAATGTTGCCGTGCCGAATCCATACGCAGGCATTGTGATCGACAAGACATCGCCAACGACTTTCGCATCGGAAATCGCCATTTTTGCTGACGTGTTTTCGTACGCCACCGCATAGCTAACCGCGTCGTTCTCAGGATCCTCGAACCAAGTTGACAAGTCGTAGTTAACGGTCTTGCCGCCCGCTTTGCCTTCGTCGATCGACAGCGATGTTTCGCCTTGGACGCCGTTGACGCCGACAAAGAATGGCGGATCGTTCTCGCCACCCACATTGATGACCACCGTCGCCGTCGATTCCAAGCCAAGGTTATCGCGAACCTTGTACTGGAATTGATCGATGCCGCTAAATTGTGCGGGCGGAGAGTAAATCAAATTGCCATTCGCAATGCGAACGGTTCCTCGGCGGAACGTCGTGAGTGGGAAGTCGGTGGTGACAAGCGAAATCGTTTGTCCAGCGGCGACTTCGTCCGTCGGTCCTGCAGCGTCGTTGTCAAGGATGCCGGTTTCCGCAGCATTGCGAACGGCGATCGTTAATTCGGTATCCTCATCGGCATCGTAATAATCATTGACCAATCTCGGAGGATCATTCACGGCGTCGAACGAGATCGAAACGGTGCCGGGATTGGCAGCCGTTGCAGCCGTTTGTCCTGTGCCAGGCACATCGGCAACGAAGTAAGTAAACTTATCGCCCAAAGCCGAATTGAAATCCTTCGGCGGTGTATAAACCAACCGCGTTCCACCATCGACGATCGCGATCGTTCCTCCATTTTCGGATGTGAACGGAACGTTGTTAAACCCGACCGAAGTGAACGCCAAGGGTTGAGCCGCTGCAACTTCGTTCGCTGGACCTGCCGAGTAGTACGGCGTGATCAATTGAGCACGATCGAACGTTGTCACGGTGTCTTCGTCGATCGTGACGTTGGTGACCACGTCGGTGGTGGTCGCAAACGGAGCATCGTTGACGGGCAGCACGTTGATCGTCACGGTAATCGTGCGGGAACTAATCAATGTTCCATCGGTCACGTTAGCGGTGAACGATGTCGTCCCATAGAAATCGGGTGCTGGATTGAAGGAGAACGTGCCATCACTCTTCAAATTCAAGCTGCCCGCGATCTCGCTACCGCTCATCAACGTTCGGACGCCAACGTCACTTGCAAGGATCACGGGAATGTCGCCGGTGTTGGGGTCGACGATTCCGACGAGCAAACCGTCATCATCTGACGTCCCTTGCGTAAACGTGCCGTCTTCGTCTTGAACGATAAGCGGAGAATCCTCCGGAGTCGAAAAGACTCGGTTTGCTTGGGCTTCACTGACGATCGGCGGTACGCCCGGCAGCAACCGAAGTGCATAATCTTCGACTTCACCGCTAAGTGCCATGCCGACGGAACTCAGGCCACCTTCGCGGGAAACGCGGAACCGAGCGAACGTTGTCGCTTCTTCATTCAAGTTCCAAGGGTAGTCGGGGTAGTTCACGTAGATCGTCCGAGTGACGGCAGCGCCATCCATGCCAGCGTCAAAACGCTCGCTGAACATGATCTGATCCCCTGGATCGGTAAAGTCGCCATCGGCACCGAAGTCAATCCAGCCATCGACAAACCCACCACCGGTAACCGTGACGGTGATTGGCAGCATCAATTTGCCATCAATGATCGTTCCGACACCCTTGTTGAGAATGCCTTGCGGATTAATGTCACTGACGAAGCTAACACCCTCCTCGTCGTTGCCACTGACGACGGTCGTGGAACCGACGACATCGACGGACGCAGGATTGACCGGGCTTTCCGCAATCGCATCGGCAATCGCTTGAGCGATTTGTTCTGGCGTGCTCGATTCCGAAGCTTTGATTTCATAGTGGTCTTCGTTGAACTGACCGTCCAGATCGAATTCCAACGTCGCCGTCGCATACCCCGTGCTAACCGTGATCGTATCACCGTCACGATTGGCGAGCGAAACGGTCGGATCGAGCGAGATGGTGGTCTCACCATTGACAGTCGTCAGAACAAACAAATCGCTATCGGTCGTGACCACTAGGCCTAAGTTGTCACCGTCGGCTTGGTTGCTTGGTTGGCCATTGGCATCGATGTCGACGCTACTGCCGAGCATAATGCTATCACTGACCACATGCCTTGGTCCATTGTTGTCAAGCGTTGTTGGATAACGTCCTGGAACACCGCCGACGGGATCGGCAGCATCGCCAAAGTCCATGCCAATTCCTGGCATGAGGATGGTGAACTGAGTCGTTTGGTCCGGTCGATTGGGTTCGAGCGAATTGCCATCGACATCCTTGATACCCGTCAGGAAGAAGGAATCGATATCACCCTCAAAACCGAGTGCGTTTTCGACAAAGAACGTCGAGCCACCACGATCGGTTGCGATCAGATCGGTGAACTGAGCGACTTCCTCACGATTGATCGCTTGGATGAAGGCACGTTTCAAATCTTCCGTACTCGATGTCGGAGAGATAAAGATTGGCTGAGCACCACCCGGCGTACCCGTCACGTTCAACGTTGGCGCCAAGGAGGCGTCAACGATTGTCCCTGGAACATCAGCGATGTCCACGATGTTTCCAACGACTGTTGCAGGTAGCGTACCTGGATCGCTAGCGAAAACCAAACTGCCGGGATTGTTATTGATGGCCGCCGCCAAACTCGTCGCAATCTCCACCGCCGTGCTAGACGATTGGAAGGGGATCTCGATATGTCCAACCTCGACACCACCGCCACCCAGGATCGAGTTGAACTCGTAGGTCACCTCGACGTCGCCTTGGCGAATCGTGAGTTGTTCTCCGTCGGTAACAATACCGCGGCGAGTGGTGATTGGGACCCCCGAGACATCGTCTGTCGGATCGAGAGGGTCGTTTTCAATGCCCGTTGTAATGACGCGATCATCGGTAATTCGCCCCAGTGAAATGCGTCCGCTGCTGCCGAGTTGGACGGTTGCGGTGATTTCAGCGGTCGAACCATTGATCGCAGCTACCAAGGCATCGGCAATCAGGTTAACAGGATCAAAGGTATTGAATGTTACCGGAATCGCCCCTGGAACTTGTTGAAGCGTATTGGTTACGACAAACTCGAAGATAACGTCATTGCCTAGTGGATCTTTAAGGATCAGTACGCTGCCTCCGGTAAAGCCCGCACCTCCAGATGGTGGCAATTGAAGTAGTAGCGATCCGAAGACTTCGATACTCGAACTGCCTTCGACATCGGGTTGGCCGACGAGTTCAAGTTCCGTACCGGTTGTTTCAATGAGTAGTCCTGCTTCACCACCTAGTGAAACTTGACCGCCATCCAAAACGGTGATTGCCGATTGTTCCAAACCAGCGATGATCAGGTTGGGGGCCTTCAAGAGGTCGGCGATCATTTGTCCGAGTTCTTCACCCGACGTCATCCGAGTGATGTTGACCGGGATGTGGCCCATGTCGACGCCATCGTCAAACGTGGTGCCCAATATCGCATTGGGTTCATCCGTCCGATTGAGCTCCAAAATAACAGGGGCCGATCCATCATTTGGCGTGATCGAGATCAAATCGCCATCGGTTGGCGTCCGGCTAAAGCTAACAACCGACAATTGTCCCGGCGAAGCGGAAGCGGTGCCGTTGATATCAAGGTCCAAGTAGACAACGTTATCGTAGACGGTTGGTGTTAACCGCATGGCGTCACGGATCGCCGTTTCAATGGCGATAGCCAAATCTGCCACAGGCAGGTTGTCAGCAATCGGGATCGCGATATTGTTGAGGTCGTTCAAGACTCCTGCATCGTCGAATTCGAACGTGACGGTTTCGGTACCATCAAAGATCGTAAAGGTGTCGCCATCGACAACCCCACCCACCCCGGCACCCAACGCGGGCAATTGCAGGGCGACGGTCCTAGCGTTTTGGACCAAACCATTTCCGCGAGTATCAACAACCGCGCCTGGCTCGGCGCCGATCTGGACCGTCACGCCATCGAGTGAGACTTCGACATCCAATGTCCCAGCGTCGACTTGTGACTGGATCGCCGTTTGAATGTTCTGGGCGATTGTTTCGCGGTAAGCTTGAAGGGCGACGGGTTCTTCCGGCGTCAAGCCAGCTGGCAGGAGGACTTCGACTGTATTGGCAAGTTTGGTGTCGCCAGGACGATTGAACTCGAAGACAACGATGGGGTTGGTGCCATCGTCAATTTGGAACAAATCGCCGTCGCGAACGCCACCTAGGTTCGAGCCATTGACCGGAACGGTCAACGCGATCGTATCGGGAACCAGCAATTGATAGCCCGTCTCGAATTCAAAGACGATGTTGCCGCCACCGACATCGGTGATCGATATTTGGTCGCCATCCGAAACTTGTTGAGCGTTTGGCGCGACCAAGACCGATCGGTCGATGCCATTGACCGCGATGCGGTAGGCGCGATCGTTTTTCCAAATGCCGGCAAGTGGCGTCAGGATGATTGTGCTCTTCGTGACATCATAATCGAACGAATAGTCGATCCCCTCTTCGAGCAATTGCTCGTTTTCGAACACGGTTACATTCGAACCGTTCAGTCGAAGGCTCGGGCCGTTTGGTGCCACGATGGTACTATCGTCGACTCCGTGACCTAAGTACGGATCGGATTCATCCCCGTTGTCGCGAAGTTGAATACGGAACTCTTTATAGATTTCGTTTTCAAATTTGACATAGGTCGTCGTACCATCGACGTCAATGACTTCGGCATCGTTATCACGAGGCACGTTGAGGATCGCAACCGGTCCGACGAAATCGGCAAGTTCCACGGCACCACGATCTTTGAAAATCGTTTCGCCAACGGTATGCGGCGGGGCGTACAGCGGATTGTCCGCGCGGAAAACGCCGTACACATCCCTGCTCGGTGCAATCACATTGTTGGCATCGATGCCGATTGAGTTCTTGACTTCGATGAAACCTTCGCGATCGGTAATGGAGTTGACCGCCGTATCAATGATGTGAGCGTTAGGAGCTGGCAAAAAGTTATCGCCAGCTGGGTTGACGAACAAAACGTCATTGCCACCAAGTGTTTCGTTGAAGTCGTCGGTGCCACCGTTGACGTTGCTCGGACCAGGAGTGATCGTCAATCCACCGATGGGCGAATTGATCAAAGGCCGTAAAACGCCGGTTCCCAAGGCAATGTTTTGGAACGTGTTGGACACAACAATCGTTTCACCCGGCTTGGGATGAGCACCTGAATAGGTGATCTCGTTTACCACCCCTTGATGCAGATTCGAGAGCACATTATTGAGGACCGTTCCACTGCTGCCGCCGGTCAACAGAATGCCGGTTTCGGGCAACACTTGATCGATATTTGATCCATCCGCTGGTGCTAGATGGAGTCCGGCTGCTGCCGCCTCTGGACTAATCGTAATCTCGGCCGCTCGTTCGATCAGCACGTATTGCTCCGACACGCCGTTGCCTGCGCCGGATCGGTTGTGTCCGAACGTCGTATTGTGGTCGGCAATTGTATTGAACAAACGCAGTCCACCATTGTATCCCTCAATTCCCCCAATCGCTTGAGCCGATACGGGAGCGATCGGACCGGAGACGCCTAATGGGCCATTGTTGGAGGCATGGTTGGGAAGTGGCGAAGCGCTTCGATTAATCACAGCCGATATCGCTCTGGAAATGTCACCAACGCGATAGACATCGCCACCGACGAGAGGGATGTTGATGTTGCCATTGCCGCCGCCGTTGAATTCGAAGGTCTGGGAATTGGTCCCGCCTGCCAAATCTGGAATTTGCGTGATTGTAAAGGTTGTGCCAGTCAATGCTGACGCATCGATTGTGCCGGACCCGCTATCGATTGCCAATACGAATGAACGTGAAGCATAGGCCTCGATTGCAATGTCGTAATTGCCTTCACCGCCAGTCCCGTTGACTCGATCCGAAAGTGAACGTGCGCTGTAGGTTTGATTCCCCGCTGAAGAGACAGCCACGTAATAGGTGCCTTCGCTCAGCGCGGTATAGTCAAGGGACGGATCTCGAGTATTCACGGTATCCGTCGTTTCGCCACCCATTCCGGTTTCCAAGTGATCCGCTACCGTGCCGACATCGTTAAACGCGACCTCGATACCATTGGAATCAAATAGTCTCAAAACGGTGTCGGGACCACCCTCTACCGTATCGACATCCACAACCAATCGTTCTCCAAGACCAAGTTGGACGCGGTACATGTCGACATCCGCTGATCCGGTGACCAGTCCAACCGAATCGCCGATGATGCCGCTGCTTGTATCCGATGCGATATACGGCCCGTTATGAGCGATACCAACTTGAGTTTCGATGGCATTCTGCAAGAGATCGTTTGATTCGGTGCGAGCGGACCCCGTGAACTGCGCCTGAGTTCCATCCGCGCCGTAGATTGTGTTGTTGATGATTCGACTAATCGGTTGTGCCGACTCGTGAATCGGTGCAAAACCGCTTGCACCGAATGGGTTTTGCGAGGGGCCTGCGCCCGTGAAGCTGAAGCTGAAGTTAATATCGGTCGCTCCCTCGATATACACCGACGCATTGGGGGTCACCAGGTTTCCAATCGGCCCTCCCCCCCCGTCGAAGAACGGGTCATTACCAAGTAGCGAGGAACCGAGTGTGACATCCACAAGCGGCACCAAGCCATTGCTGACCAAAATGCTCGAGTTGATCGCATCGTAGATCGCCAACATCACCTCGTGGCGAGTGTGTGCCGTGGTACGCCCGTTGTAGGGGGTTGCGTCCGATCGACGATAGTAGATCGGCACGTGACCATCTGTAAACCCATTACCACCGCCGGTTCCGCTACCACCGAGATTCGCAGCAGCGCCGCCAATGTCTTCGAACTCGAAGACCACGCGAGTGTCCGCGGCGTCGATAATCATTACCAAACCGTCGCTGATCGAATCGCCGAACGCTAAGCTTTCCAATCCGTACAAGTCGGATTCGATAACCAGTGGGCGCAGGTCCCCTTCCACTTTCACACCTGCAAAACCCGCTTGATCGATGATGTTATTACGGACCACGATTCCTGGGGTCTGACCACCAATGACATCATCGTTGGCTGTTAAGAAATTTCGAACCGCTCCGGGATAAGCGTTACCGATTGGGGCTTGATCGAGGTAGTTGTTGATCGGGTCGCGTGGGTCCACGTCACGCGGTGCGGATTCACTAAACACACCAATCGCTCGAACATCGCGAATGACATTGTTTTCAATGATCACTTGGCTTTGGGCACGACTCACGTTCGAGTCGCCAATGCCGTTGTTTCGAACCACCGGCAATTGGAAGGATGCACCTGCTCCGCCAAGCGGAGTGCCCGAGGGGGGCAGCTCACTTGGTGAATCGAGTTCAAGGAAATCGCCGAAGACTCTCCCCGCCAAAGCGATCGTCACATCGCCGTTTCCACCGGTTGCTGACCCGGTGGAGTCGGTTGCTTGGACATTGATCCGGCCTTGGGAAACCGGAGAGTTGATCACACTGACAATGGCATCGGCAATCTCGGACCGAGTACTGGTTGCGGAGTAGGGGATGCGGATGTTACCAGCGGTGATACCCGAGGAGGTATCGAGATCGAATTCATAGGTAACGCTTTTCGTTCCATCGCTCAGAACAAACGTGTCTTTATCAGCAATTTGGTCCGCATACGGTGCAACGATCGTCGTCGACACCGATTGCCGCTGGTTGGTGTCGAACGTGTTCTCGAGAATCAACCCACCGTTACTAGCGTTTGCATAAGTTGCTCCTTCACGGATTTCCAGTTGATATTGGCCGCCTGATGCTTGAGAAAAGCCGGTGATGTCGACGTCACCGAGTGGTGCACCGGTAATCAGCTCGCCTCGTTCTGCGAAACCAACAATGAAATCGTCAAGGTACAATCCCTCGGCGGTCTCGATGGAGGTCGTGTCGGTTGTATAGGTGATTTCAACGACGATGCCCGTATCGCCAGCAAAGCTGGCTAGCGAGGAAACCGCTTGGTTCCAATTCGAATTGGTTTGGTTCGACGGAGTCAATTCCGTATCGGGAAGTTCCATTCCTGTAGGATTTTCGTTACTTCGTGCCCGGATCGTGACGTTGTCGTTACCCGCTGGGTCGTAGAAGTAGTTGAAGTAGAAGCGAGGAAGATCTTCGGCTCCGTAGCCTGCTAAGTCGAACGGAGCACTTTCGAGCGTTCCACTCGGTTCGCTACGATCGAAATGCAGCGACTGATTCGTCGGATCCCCACCATCACTTGGATGTGCTTCGACCGAGACTTGTAGCGTGTAGGTTCCACTCGTGGGGCGTGCATCAGCGTCGAGGGCAAACGTTCCGGTGGCTGCATCAAACGTGGTTGCTTCGGGAGAGATGGCCACGTAATAGGTTCCCGCCGCCAATCTTGTCTCGTAGTACGGGTCATCGCTGACAGAACGACCAGGTCCTCCAGGTCCTCCAGGCCCTCCATTTCCAGAATTTGGCGAACTGCCACTTGCTCCATCGCTGACTTGCGAATCCGTTCGAATCGCGAGTTGATTGAAGGTCGCATCAAATAGCTGAAGCTTCAGGTCGACACTGTTCCGGTTGTTTCCAAAATCAAAGAAATTTGCTCCGTAATCAATGTCGAGAATGACTTGAGCAAAATCCTCGGTTACCTCGAATTGATAGATGTCGACAACCTCGTCCGGCGTGGTTCCGTTGACGGTCGTATGGGGGATCGTGCGAGAGGTATTACGGTCCTGGTCACCGATGTCTTGGTTATCCGCCAAACTCCACAACGGATCATTGAGCGACAAATTTTGGGCCGTTGCAAACGTGTCGCCCAGCCCATTGATTTCATATTGCACACTGGTTGGGTAGTATGCGGCTGTGCGAGAACCGTTAAACGTTTCTTCGCCGCCGTGGCCACGATCCGACGCTCGATCGACAGTGACCTCCCATCCGGCAGGCAATGCCGTCGTGTCAAACATGGCTCCTTCACGAGGTGCTTCGGCGGTACCGCCACCAATCTCACCGATGTGGTCTTCAAAAATTCGCAATACGGATTCGAGTGGTTCACGTCGTGTTAATGGATCGGTGATCGCTTCCGCAACCCGGCCATCCGCGACGAGTGCGACGAAGTAAGAGCCAGCATCAAGCGAGATCGGTCCGATAAACGGATCGTCGCTGGTATCCGAACCACGCGATAGCACGTCGGATGGATCGCTACTGCCAAGCGCTGTGGTTACCACATTGGCCTGGTCATCCACGATATTGCTGCTTTCACTCGCCAAGATCAAACGTGGGGCAACACCCTCATCGAATCCATCGGGATCGTAGAAGACGTACATCGACGTATCGGTCTGGGAATAATCGAGGTCAAATACGACCGAAGTTTGTTGGACTCCGCCTACCGTTGGGTTGACATCGAATTGATAGAAGTCAACGTCGAAACCGCTCGAAAGCTCGCCACCCACGCTAAACACCTTGTTATTGCTGTTTAGCAAATCGCCAAGGTACTGCGGGCGTTGACCTGGATTTTCATCATCGAATTCCAAACTGTCATTGCTACTGGCGAAGGAAATCTGCTCATTCTCTTGGGCTTCACCGAGCAGTGGTGATGAGCTCGGTAAGCCTTGCGTGTGAATCCCATGATTGGCATAGCGAATGTCCGTATAACGAACGACGCTTCCAGGGAATTCTTGTTCCTCTTGAAGCCGCAATTGGACGCTATAGCCACCGCTGGTAAGACCTCCATTGGCATCGTCAGGATCGACCGAAGCACTACGGACACGGAAGAAGTAAACGCTACGTGCATTGGCGTCGGCTGTGCTACCGGGCAAGATGTAGCGTATGCCTGCGTCGCGAGGATTTTGAGATTCAAAATCAATATTGCCGGCACTCAACGCAAAGCCATCATCGCTACGGTCGATGATGTTACCGCTTTCGTCAAGCAGCTCGATAACCGTGTCAAGATGATAACTCGTTTGATCGATATCAATCCAAATCTCGGTTCCAGGAGAGCCGAAGAAGCTATAGGTGTCGATGTCACCCTGTCCTGCCAAATACCCTTCTACCTCAAAGCCAAGCCGATAAACGTCGTTGGCCGTATTGGTATCGGCCGCTAATTCGCCGAGCAGCTGTGCTGTTTCCAGTTCTCCGTTGATGCCGGGTGCCAATTCCGTGTTGAGTTCATATTCCAACGTCGTGCTCACGTTGCGGTCATTGCTGAACTGGTCAAGCAGCACGCTTCGCCAATCGTTGGGCTCGGCGCGAGAGCGAAGCGCATCGCCGTTCGTATCGGTGAACGGAGTTCCGTCCGGTTGCAATCCCGCGCCGACGGTGTCGTCAAGGAAGCTGGTCAGGATGACCGGTGCACCCGGTTGACCAAGAATATGAATCGTACCGCCGATGCGATCTGAGATGTTGCTAGGGCTGCCCGTCGCGGTGAAGCCGGTCCCCTCGGTATCGCCGGTTTCCGATCCCTCGCCGAACAATTTGACAACCAAGCTCTCGTCGACTCGGCTCATCAGACGAAGTCCACCCGAAGAATGGAAGTTTTCGACTTCGATGGAGTCGAGTAGAACGTGAACGATATCGGTATCGTCCCAAACACTTTCGGTGGTCAGTGTCCCGCCACGAATCTCCATTCCCGAAATCTGACGAAGCCCCACGGAAGCTTCTCCAACCGTATCGACATAGCGATTGAACCGAACCATCGGACCAAAGTTATCATCGAGAACACTTAACCGTTCGTTGGAGCCCGTTTGACGCCCTGCGTCAATCAATCGTTCCGCCGTGAACGACTCGCTATCGATATCGATAATCGCCCCATGATTATCGGTGAAGGTCGTGCCCACAATAATCGGCTGGGCACCGCGGACAAAGATGGTTGCCGGATTGATCGCTAAGCGTCCGAAGCGGCCCGCGGGTGCCGATCCATCCTGGCCACTATCGTTATACTCGAATTGCGAGTTGGTGATGCGGCCATTGGCTTGATGGAGTTCCAAAGCCAAAAAGCTCCCGGTTTCACCACCGGGCATGAGTGTTATCCCGCCACCATAGGCAACCGTGGAATAATCCAAGCTAATCGTCGATGTCGGACTGCCATAGATGCCGCCCCAATCTCCGTAGTCAGCGTCGGTGGAACCGCCGAGCACGTCGGCATCGTTGTTCGAATCGAACGTTCCTCCGGCGCCAAAGCGGTCATCAAACACGCTGGTAAAGACGATCGGTTCCGCGGAGGTTCCTTCCGCCAGCAATTGGGCACCGTGGCCGACTTCGATGCGTGCACTGCGCATCTTGATGACCATGCCAGGGTCGACAACGAGCGACGCGTCCAACCGACCTCGGATCCCCGTTCGCGTCGTATCGAGCACGCCGTCGGTTCGTGTTCCTTGGTCCAAAAAGCTATCCCCTGTCGCATCCAAATTTGTGATCAGATAGAACGGGCCGGTAGGACTGTCTTGGCGATACAAGCGGCGTGTCAAATAATCCGAATCATTGGGGACTTGCGGCAAACCAAACAGTTTGACCGCCGAACCACTTGTCGTCACATTGAACGAAAACTCGGTGGGACTCGCAAGCGATTCAAACCCGTTTTCATCGACAAACGTCATTCGATAATTGTAGGTTCCGGCATTCAACGTGCCGTTGCGAAGTTCCGCAGCACTGACCAGCGTCACACTCGGTGCAAAACCGTCTTGAATGGAACCACCGGGTGTTCCTTGAATGATGATGTTCTCAGCGACATAGTGGACAATGTCGGTGTCGTCGAATCGCCCTGCAACGGTCAGCTCCTTGGGGGACTCATTGCTGGTTGTGGCCACCCGGATGAACAGCCCGTTGATGCTGTTATTGAACAGTTGGTTGTTGTGAATGTCAGGACCGACGCGGTCATAATCGGGCGTGAAGATGCCGCTAGCTTGATACTCGGGTGATTGATAGCTTGTTTCTTTAAAACTATCCGGCAACGCACTAATCGCCGCGTCGGCGCTATGCGAGATTTCCGTGAACGAAATCGTTGGCCGTCGATCATAGATGTCAATCGGGTTCGCTAATTGTGAAACCGAATCGATCATCACGTTGCGACTACCGCCGTAGCGGATTTCGGCATGGTTGATCCGATCTAAGAAGATTGCTTCATCCTCCAACCCACGGCGACCTTCGGCAAGATCGATATCGTTTCGCAATCGGATGCCGCCCCAATCGCCAGCGTTTGCGGTGGGTGTGCTTGAGGCCGCCGCCGCATCAACCGCTTTGTCATTAAAGCTAGTGAAGATAACACTGCCATCGTCGTACCCGGTTAGACCGGCGTTCTCGTCTGCCAACAAGGTTGGGACTTCACGCTCGTCGGGAACGAGATTGTTCGTTTCAGTTAAGTTGATCAATCGGGGTGTGCCAAGGACTTGCAGCACCCCATTGCTGCGGTCGACTTGGATCGTACTACTGCCGACACTGATGTAAGAGGAACGTAATTTAAATGCAGCACCGGCATCGATCATCGTGGTTACGCCCTTAGGCACTTCCATCGCCCGCCCATCCGCATACGTACCGCCGCCGACATCCGGAATGCCGATCTGGTAACTTAGATTGTCGGCTTCGGTAGACATGTCCCCATCAAGTCCACCATTGCCAATGATTCGCACAATATCGCCTGGCTGCGCGGCAGCAAACGCATTCGGTACGTCGGGGTTGGCAATGTTGTTAAACGGTTTGGCAAGACTACCGTCCGCGCGGACTTCCGAAGACTTGTCGACAAAAATGTTACGCCCTGTGATGTTGATGCCAATCGCATCATCCGACATGGTGACCTGTTGCTCACCTAGAATTTCAATCGTATTGCTGTTCAACCGTGTCACGGTAACGCCGGTTTCAGCCGATCTCAAATTGATCGCTTCACTGAGCGCATTGGCGAGCTGAGTCGCAGGGGTTTCGGGGGCCGTGCTGCCATCGCTATAGAATATGGGGATGTTGCCAAGTTCCGCGGTGGAACCGTTCAAGACGTATTCGTAAGTTCGGGAACTTCCCGGGGTCGTCCCGATGATGCGAACGGTCTGTCCCGGTACGATTTGGCTGCCACTATCGATAAACTCCAAACGACGGTTGATCGGTCGAGTTTGGAACCAGAAGTTATGGTTGCCGCCCTGCTCGCCATCCGCGTCTCCGTCCAAGATCGAACCAGGAACGCCTTCCCGATCGCTATCTAAATCCCGGATCACATCCCGCTCGTCGACCTTCGGTTCGAACTTTAGGTTCAATTCGTAGTTGCCTTGGCTCAAACCGCCAATGCTGCTGCCGGCGATGGTTGGGTCATAGTGATCGTTACCACTCGCTGCAACGCCGATATAGTAGGTGCCTTCGCCGAGCGAGGCGGACAGCATGGAATCTTCACTAAAATAGTCGTCGTTGCGGCTGAGTTGGAACAAGCCGCCACCCGATAGTTCCAATGTCGAAAAGTTGACGATGTTGCCCGAAATGTCGGTGGACCCATCGCCCGAAATCAAACTCGCTTGGATGATCGAACTAGCGAATGCATCGCCATTGATCGCGTCGATGACCGCCTGGGCCGATACGGCTGAGCCACGCGGTAGATCCAGCGTGACGGTGTTGTCCAAAACAACGCCCTCCGAATCCAGCGCACGTCGAACGATGACCGCAGTATCACCCGCGGCTCGATCCGACTCGACGAAATTGATCTTTGAATGGTCGCCGATGCGACCGTTCAGCAGGGAATCAAAGCGAACGTTCAAATCGCCCGCCACCCCAAAGTTGGTGTTGAGCGATGCCTTGATCTCTTGGAACAACGTCAGCGTTGTGTCTAGCATGCTCGAATCAGCGAGTCGTTCAGCAAACGTCTCCGCCGTCAGCGTTCCAACCTTGTTAGCATCATCCAAATCGATCACGAAGCGATACAAGTCGAGGTCGACGGAGTCGGGGTTGTAAAGGTACTGGCCATGCAAAACATCAAAATTGCCTGGGAAGACCGGTTCTAAATCGCCGAGCGTGTTGATCGATGCATTCAAGAAACTGGAACTGAGACTCATCAACGTTTGAGCTGGCAAATCGGGGGTGGTTTCCAAGCCCAGAAGCAAGCCGATACCAGCGGCTACGTTGCGGAAGAATCCTTCGCCATAAGCGGTGTCGGTCTGGTCGGTCAGAACGATCGCTGAATCAGCAAACGTGGGGTCGATGCGCACGGTAGCACTGATCGCGGATTGAGAATAGATTTCCGTTCCAGCGACAGGCTGCAAGTTATTGCGGTTACCGATTGCAAACGTAATCCCCTGATCCTGGGTCTCGCGGAATTGAACGCCAATCTTTGCCGACCACAAGCTCAACGCTTCACGAATGCGAGACTTATGGACCTCTCGAATCTGGTTCAAAAACGATGCGCCGGCAGCATTTGTATCGAAAATGTCGTTGAAATTATACGAAATCTCCGTAATGCCATCGGTCGCGTCGGCCCCAAAGTTTGCGTTGATGTGCTCGAGGATGCTGTCGGAATCGTCATCGAATTCTCGGTGACCTGGGTCATCGTTACCACCAGGCAAATTGATATCGAACGATGTTGGCTCAATCGCGGCAACGTATACCTCGTTGAAAATCGGGCCGATACCGATCGTCCCCACGTCGTAGGCGGTGTCAAGGGTTTCGCCAGTATCGCCTGCGCTGATGGACACCCGCGTGGGTTGAATGATCAAGTCAAGACGATCATCGACCGCTGAACCGACTCGTAAACGGAACGTTCCACCACTTGCAGGAACATTTGGCAAATTGTTGATGTCGTCTTCAAAAAACAGACGGGCCGTATACGTCGCTGCATCGTAGACCACTTTCTCCGGATAAAACAGCAAATCATCCGTCGTGCGAGCGGTGTCCTGGGTCAGCAAAAGCTGGTAGAAGCGAGGATTCTCAGCCGAACGATCGGTCGGATTTCCCGCTGCATCGTTTTCGACGAAGAGTTCGTCTTCGTTGAAATAGACCACGATCTCATTGCGGTTTTGCTTAAGCGTCTCTTGGAACGTCCCGTCTCCAAGCTGCTCGCGCACCCGAATGACCGGTTGGGGAACGACCGATTCGACCAATGCCCCGAGCCGCAAATCAAAATTGATTACCTCCGAGCGCGCACCGCTCGTACGTGGCTGCAGAAGCTCCCCATCAAGATTGCGAATTCCAGTAATGCCACGCTGGGCGTCGTCGTACCCAAAGACCTCGATCCGATAGTTGTCATCTGGCAACGACTCGGCAAATCGGACGATCACTTCGTTTTCGTTGGGGTCGCCAATGGTGACAAGTCCGGGCGTGATTTGGACGTCATCGTCGGTGAAAAACAGATCGTCTGGACCGCTGCGTGTGATTTGAATACCACCAAGCGTATCGGGATCGATCTGCTGGTTCTCGTCGAATCGGAACGTCAACACGCTTGGTGCGTTATTGCGTATTGAGCCTTCGACAATCAAGTCCCCCTCGTTCGGCTGGATGCCGATTAATTGAGGCCCTGCCAACAATTGGCGTGCTTCAAGGGTTTCGAGCAAAGATTGACGACGTAGCTTCTTCGCCACCGACTTAGACCGCTTTTGCGATCGAATTCGAGACGGACGAGAAGTTGAATTTGACGTTGTCGACGATAAAAATCGCTTACGCGAGGTCATAGACCGAACCTTCCAAAGGATGCCAGCAGACAAATCGTGTTTGAAACGCAGCAGTGAGGAGGATGTGATTGGGGACGCGCCTATCCACACAAATAAATGCGAAAGATAGGTAAAATACGTTGTTTGTGATCGATTCTAGGGTTGCAGCGTATGAGATACGCTTACGGATTCATACAAACACTCTCGCCAAGTATAGTTGCGGCTTTTCTGCCATCAAATAAATCATTGGATTCGCAACGAAAGTGGTTCCATGAATCTGGTAACCCAGAATGGTCGTAACGACAATGCGGAGAAGTCTCAAAATGAGAAACTCGTGTGATCACACCCCCGCATGGTCAATCACTTCAAGAATGGAACTTCCGCACAATCGGCTAACCTCGTTGGCACATAAAACCGCTAAAAAGGGCAAAACGGGCCAACGACGCTAGGGCTTTGGATGTTTTGCGGCACGGAAAGTTCCCAAACATGGGCAAGCATTGGCAGGTTTTTGAGGAATGCTTCGACGGCTCCGATTCGGACTTGGTGGCTTGACTCGTCCTCTCAAAGCGAGTGATTCGTAAGATTGATGCGATCCGATTGAGCTGAAAATGTGTTACAATGCTGGGCATCGACGCTTATCTCGTTCATTAGGCCGCCTGATTTCCCTTTTGGTTTTTTTACAAAGGAATTTTTCTATGGCCTCCGTTGTGCTTTGTGAAGACAGTCCCACCCATTCGGTTTTGATGCAATCGATTTTAGAGGCGGATGGGCATAGCGTCCGTGCGGCGGCGGATGGACGTGAAGGTTTGGAGCAAGTCGAGCAAGCGATGCCAGACATGGTTGTCACCGATTTGCGGATGCCTGAGATGAATGGGCTTGAGTTGGTCCGAACGATCGTTGATCGGTATCCAGACTTGCCTACGATTGTCGTCACAGCGCGGGGCAGTGAAGATTTGGCAGTCGACGCCTTGGCGCTTGGAGCGGTCAACTTTGTCCCCAAAGCCTCGCTAAACGTTCTCTTGAACCCAGCGGTCCGGCGAACGCTGCGTTTTTCACAAAGCGACCAATCCTACCATTCGTCGGCAGGCAAGTTGGTTCTGCCCGAGTTCTACTATAAGTTGCGAAATTCGTTAGATTCGATCAACCCTGCATCGCGATTCGTGATCGAGGCTTTGTCTGCCGCGGGAAAAATGACGGCCAATGTCCGGCTTCGAATTGGAATGGCGGTTGCTAGCGCGTTGTTCAACTCGATCTGCTACGGGAATCTCGAGTTGCAAGACGAAGACCCGCGAATTGCCAACGCGATTCATCGCAAGGGAGACAGTCGGCAAGAATTAACCGAATTGGCTCAGACGCATCCGTATCGCAAGCGTTTTGTCCATCTGAAGGTCTCTGTGGGAGAAGACGATACGCGAATTTCGGTAGCTCACGACGGCCCGGGCCGAATCGCTCGGTTTCATCCCGCTCCTGGAACCGCCGAGTCCTTTGAGTTGGAGCAGTGCCGCGGCATGATGCTCATTACCAGCTTCATGGATGAAATGATTTTCAACGGTGACTACACCGAAGTGGTGATGGTCAAGCAGCACCACGCGATGGTCGAATCGGTTTGTTGATCACGTTGAGGAGGCTTTGCGTCCGCCCTCATCGCCGCGGCTTCGTTGCGCTTGGACCATTTCGATTGGGATAGGGATGCCCCGCAGCACTCCATCAACGACTAGTTTGCCGTCGACAACGCCTTGGAAACTAGCGACGATCATGCGTCCTCGCCGAGTTTTCTTCAGTTCGATCATTAGGATCAGGCGATCCCCGGGGTTGACGATACCGCGGAAGCGGACCTCATCAAGGCCACCGAAACCGACCATTTCGGCTCCGAGCAAATCGTGCGCTTGAGCAAAATAGCTGGCTAATTGGGCGACCGCTTCTAGCTGAATCACCCCAGGCATGATTGGCATTCCGGGCATGTGGCCGCGAACCCAAAACTCATCCTCGGTCACTTCTTTGTAGCCAGCGCACGCCAATCGGTCGAGATCCTCACGGAGGATCGCGGTCACCTGAGCCATTTCGTATCGCTGGGGAATCAGCTTGTGAATCGTTTCGATATCCGCAATTGGATTATCGAAGTCCAGCGTATCGAGATCAAAAATGAATTCGCTTTTCGCCACGGATTTAGTTTACCGAAAGAGGCCTAGGTTTTGATCTTTTTGCGTTTTGCTTTGCGGGCTTTCGCGTTAGCCGGGCGTTGCCCGTGGTTTGCCTTTTTTAACTTGTGCTGCGGTTTAGCCATGGTTTTATATGCTCTTGAGTTGTTTCGAGTGAGACTTTTGAAGAGGGATCGTAGCATGATTTGCCACTCGCTGGTAGCCAACCAACCTGGGGACCCGTATCGATTCTGGAAATTATCGAATGGGATCGCGTCCTAATAGATTGAACTTGGCCGCGACATACCCTGTTCGGGTTGCGGTTGGGCTGACATGTAGCGTGGATTGTTGCGCACCGAAGGGGGCATCAATCGCGAATTTGAACTCTCGCTGGCGATCGCTTCCGGTTTTCTGTCGTTCGAAGGTTGTTTGCCAGCCTCTCTCTTTTGCCTCATGTACCAACCACCTGGTTCGGTCGATGCCAAAGTCGTTGCCGGCGCGGTCGATCCCGGCGCGGTCGATCCCGGCGCGGTCGCAGTTGTGGCATTGCTTGCCACACTTCCAATCGGGCGACCAGGTTGGGGGTTCGATCGGATAGCCTGCGGTAGCGGCTGAACCGAGTTTGTGGGTAGAGCTGAGTTTTTTGCGAATTTTTCAACCGGTCCGCTGCCATCGGCTACCCAACTCAGCCAGTAATCTTGTAATTCGGCCAAGGAATCGTAGCCGTAGTGCTTTTGGATATTCGACGTCCATGAGGGGTGTTTCATATAGTCTTCCAAGAATGCGATAAACGTTTCGGGATCGCGTTGTTCGATCAGAAAGCTGCAGACGGAATAGCCTTGTGCGTACATCGGTAGCACATCGCTCGGATATTCGGTCAGCAGAAACAGTTTGTTCATCGGGATTCCGCGACGAGTTCGCAAGAATTCACGTAGTTTGTGTTCGTGCTTCTGTCTTTCCGACGGGTGTTCGACCGTGGTTGCGATACCCTCGTCAGCCCATCTCGGTAATGGACGTCCAAAGTGGGTTGCCAGGACCGTGTGCGTGACTTCGTGTGGCAGCACGCTGTCAAGAATCCGTTCGGGGGTGCCGACGACTTCCATTTGGAAATCGCGGACCGGCGATCGATTGTAGGTCGTGACCCCTTGGGCCGGTAAATTTCCAGCAACCACGCGGACGGGACACGGCGAGGACCATGGCGGCAATCGACGGCCAAGCCAATATTGTGAGAGATCGTCGCGATATCGCTCCGCCGCATCACCAACGGTCCGCGCCAATTGAGCGTTAGGAGCTTGAACGAGGAAATTGCGAGTCCGATAGTCGGCTGCCTCGCCAGTGCTAGCCGTCGCGAAGACTGCGACAACTATGATTACCGCGACGTACAAACGACGCATCAAGTATCCGGCTTCCATGCCGTACCGCTCCCGAAATTTGGGTTAGTGATTCAGGCGAGTGCTTCAACACAATTGAACTTTAGGTTTCGGAGGACCGGAGGGCTTGCGGGCTGTCGATTTAATCGGTTTGACTCGACTGATTGTTTAACGCCAAGCTATAGGCGATCGCTTATGGAAAAGCTGACGCCTTCGGCTAAGCGTTAAACGATTAAATCGACAGCCCGCGAGCCGTCCGGTCTCGCCCTAATGTTTCATCTGGCACAAAGCACTCGCTGTCCATTTTTATGCAATTTTGCCGTTAAGCTTCGGCTTCCATCCGAAGGTTCCTTAACGGTCGCTTCCGAGGGCAGTCTAAGCGAAGGGCCGCGTTGACCGGAAGGCAGATTTCTGGGAATTGCGTTTTGAACCCAGGAAGCATGCTTTGAAAGTTGCCTGTTTTTTGCCACCAATGACACGGATGCTCGCGAATGCTGGGCTCATTGGATGGCTGTCAAGTTGAGGGATTCGGGCAAAAATATTCTCCAGGAGACTCCAACGGTCAAACAAAACACGGTCAAACAAAACACGGTGCCAGCAAACGTCGAAAGGAACACGTCTAACACTGGGGGCATGGGAAAGCTATACTCGGCGGCCAGACATGAATTTCCCGCTGTCTGACAACCTGTTCGACAACGATCGATGGCGGGAATCAACCATTTTGACTTCTGAATGACAGTTCCCAAATTGAAATCAAACCCTTCAAAATCGACGGATACGGACTCTCTCTCTACCGCAAAAGCCCTTTCGACTCGCGGGCGGATGGGGAGAATTGGCGGAATTCAAATCGCTGGCATTGGTTCGTATGTACCCACAAAAGTTGTCACCAATGAGGATCTAGCCGCGCTGGGTTGCGACAGCGATTGGATTGTCCGTCGAACGGGGATCAAAGAGCGACGGCATGCTGCAGCTGACGAATTCACCAGCGACATGTGTTATGAAGCGGCAATCAAGTGTCTACAATCGGCGGGAACTACAGCGGCCGAGGTCGATTTGGTTCTGGTCGCCACCATGACTCCCGATTACCCGTCTCCATCGACGGCGTGTTACTTACAGAATCGGCTCGGCGCCGTCGCACCAGCGATGGATTTGAATGCCGCTTGCGCCGGGTTTATGTACGCACTCTTGACCGCTGGCCAATTTGTCGCCGCCGGGAATAGCCAATGTGCTCTGGTCGTCGGAACGGACTTAATGAGTCGCTCGGTCGATCCAAATGACGTCAAAACCTATCCGCTTTTCGGTGACGGTGCTGGTGCGGTGATCATCACGCCAAGCTCCAAGTCGCCTGGCCCCGACTCGAACCTGGCAAAGGGCAACGCATCCGAAATTGTCTCCTACCAACTTTGCAGCGAAGGTTGGGGAGCCGACATGTTGAGAGTTTCAGCGGGCGGAACCCGACGCCCGCTGACCCCCGAGGCATACGCAAGAGGCGAACAATACCTGGCGATGGATGGCCGTGGTGTTTTCAAATGGGCGGTCCGCGTGATTGACGAGAGTATCGAGCAGGTGCTCGAGGATGCTGGCGTTTGCGCCGACGATTTGAAGTTGGTCGTCATGCACCAAGCGAACGAGCGAATTCTTGATTCCGCAGTCGCTGGTCTCAAACTGCCGTCGGAGAAAGTGCTGATGAATTTGGATCGGTATGGAAACACGTCGGCCGCCAGTATCCCGCTGGTGCTCGATGAAGCGATGCAGGCGGGGCGAATCGAGCGGGGCGACTTGGTACTACTGTGCGGCTTCGGTGCCGGTTTGTCCTGGGGAACGGCCCTGCTGAGATGGTAGGGCTTTGTGACCACGAAGAATGAGGGTAAGCATCTTTCGTGGCTGTGGCTTCCAGCCGCAGCTTACTGGGGCTCCAAGCGATGCAGGGTGCAAATCGCATCGGATTTCGTGGCTGTGGCTTCCAGCCGCAGCTTACTGGGGCTCCAAGCGATGCAGGGTGCAAATCGCATCGAATTTCGTGGCTGTGGCTTCCAGCCGCAGCTTGCTGGGGCTCCAAGCGATGCAGGGTGCAAATCGCATCGGATTTCGTGGCTGTGGCTTCCAGCCGCAGCTTACTGGGGCTCTAAGCGATGTAGGGTGCAAATCCCATCGAATTTCGTGGCTGTGGCTTCCAGCCGCAGCTTACTGGGGCTCCAAGCGATGTAGGGTGCAAATCCCATCGGATTTCGTGGCTGTGGCTTCCAGCCGCAGCTTGCTGGGGCTCCAAGCGATGTAGGGTGCAAATCCCATCGAATTTCGTGGCTGTGGCTTCCAGCCGCAGCTTACTGGGGCAAGATGCCCCAGCCACTCTTAAGATCAAGCGGTAGGCTTGAAGAAGACGCAAGCGAGAAGCTTGCGTCCCGTTAGACAGCTTGCAGCATGTCTTCTTTCATTTCCTTTTGCAATCGCTTGCGAGCGACGTGCAAACGACGCTTGATTGTTCCGATTGGCGCGTCGAATTCGTCACTCATCTCGATCAGCGATTTACTATGCAAATAGAACGCTGTTAGCGTTTGCTGATCGAGTGATCCGAGTCGGTCGATGCTGTCGCGAACGGCCTCGGCCTGTTCGCGGTCCTGGGCAAATGCATCGGGTGTCCCAACCGCATAGCAGGTTGCCTCAAGCGTCTCGGGGTCGCATGCGACCGCGTGACGGGATCGAGTTGCACGGTTGATCGCCATACGGTGCACGATTTGCCGCAGCCAACCACCGAACGCTGCGGGGACTCGCAATTGGTTGATCTTTTGCATTGCTTGAATGAAAACATCTTGAGCCAATTCTTCCGCTTCATCGGCATTTCGAACGCGGCGCATCGCAAGCGCAACGATCCCTGATCGGTATCGCTCAAACAGAGCTCCAAATGCCTCCCGGTCGCCCAATTGTGCCAAGGCCACCAATTGAGCCACCGTTTGGGGAGCGATCAATGAGTCTTCCGTCTTGTTGTCTTGCGTCATGTTCATTCTCGGTTCCTGTCCGAATGCTTGCCCAAAAAAAGGGCAGGATGAATTCAATTCGTGTTTTGGCTTGACCAGCAGCGAACGACCAATTTCGATCGTGGTTTACTGGCTAGCCGGATGCAAAACGGCGGCCTTGGTGCTTCGCTCTAGCTTTCGGTGCGTTCTGGTTGACGCACCGAAACAAAGTCGAAGCCAAATGGGGGCCGTTTTCAGTCGTCGCCGGGCGGGTTTGACACGTTTAGATTCCGAACCGAATCAAAAAGGAGCATCAAGATTGCAGGCGTTAAAAGGATCGGAGCCTTAGGCTCTGTCCCAATTCGACGAACTTCGCCATAGCTGCCCCAAGCGACTGCCGTGTTTGCCGTTGTCACCGGGTAAGCCTATCCAGCACGGATTGGGTAAGCCCGAATAACTCGGCATCGGTTCGCTTGGTAGCTGGCGATGCATCCACTCCGCACATTGATGGAGGATTCGTGCAGATGTAAACGAAACGGCAGCGATATTCTCACGTACTTCGGTGGTTGCGAAGAAGCGTGTGACGGCGGCGGTAATCGATACGAAACGCATTTCAGTCCTCCCGGCACCCGTCAATAGAAGGTGCGGCGGCGGAGTGTAGGAAATTAAGAATGAACCTGTTCTCTAAACTCGTAAAGAACAGACTCCCTAGATAAAACATATCGAGGTGAACTCGAAAAAACCAGAAGATTTTTACAACTTCTCTCCGATGGCTACTTAGACATACGCCAAAGCCGCAGGTTCACAGTAAAATCAGAAAAAATTTATGTCATTTGTTTTTATGGGCGGGGATTGGGGGGCTCAAAAACTTCGCTTTTAAGCAGCTTGAGGATCTCTCCTTTTCGTTCCTGCATTCGTCAAATTCGCCAACGGCGTTCGATAACCTAACCCAGGGTTAAGCAATGCGACTGTGGGGATACCTTTTTCACGTAAACTGCAAGTTTTGAGCAGCCCAGGACCCAACCAACTCCCAGCCAACTCCCAACCTCCAGCCTTCGAATGGCGAATGACCAATAATAACCCGCTCCGATCGGTCGCGGCGGCATTGATCGATTTGACGTACCCGCCCTGCTGTCCACTCTGCCATCGGTTGACGGGCCAGAAGGCCGATTTGTTCAAGCGAATCGAGTTTTGCAAGCAATGCGAGGTTGGTTTAACGTCCAGTGAGTCGCAAATGCGCTACGGGTGTCGCTGTTGTGGTTTTCCGATGGGTCGTTTGACGGTCGATCCAACGCAAATGCAGCTGCCTGCGACAAGGTGTCCCCAATGCAGGGACAAGGCATTCCAATTTGATGCGGTGATTCCCTTGTGGAATTACCACGGACTGGTCTGTGATGCTGTCGTCGCGGCAAAATACGTCCACATGTCCGCACTGGCGGCGACACTCGGCGATCGGCTTGGTATAAGAGTTGCTGAGCGGTTAGTCGACGATTGTCCGGATTGGGTGACTTTTGTACCGTCCTATTTTACCCGTCAACTGTCTCGCGGAGGCGTTGGGACGGCGACGTTGGCCCATGCGGTTGCCAAGCGGTTGCAGGTACCGAGTCGGCAACTACTCAAAATGACTCGCCGAATTGCAAAACAAGCGTGGTTGGACGATGATGCCCGAGTGCACAACGTTCGCCATGCGTTCCAACTAAAAACTCGTTATGCTTTCGGCAGATCACCTGATTTAGTCAATCGGCATATTTTATTGGTCGATGATGTCTATACGACAGGTGCAACGGCCGATGAGGTTGCTGGAGTGCTGCGGGAAGGCGGAGCAGCGAAGGTGACCATTGCGGTGGTTGCACGATCTGTCCGATCGGGCTAGTGGTCGATCGGGCGAAAACATTTTGCTACTACGACTTTTCCTCTAATCCATTCAAACATGCAATCGAACCTTCCCGAGACCGAAACGCCAATGGAACCTCATTCAAAGCGAGTGGGTGGATTCCGCCGCGCTGTGCTTCGCGGCCTTGGTGTGGTGCTTCCGCCATTGTTGACCATCGCCGTGCTGATTTGGGCCTGGACGACGATAGAAAGTTACGTCCTGGGGCCGATTGAATCGAGTATTCGTTCCGCGATCGTGCATGCAATCGCTCCTGGAAGAACCCATTCCTCGGTTCCAAATGGCGCGACCGCGACCGGCGAACGACGGCTAGACGGATTCACGTACAAGGGCGAGCGATATGTTCCCGATCCGACAAAACGTCGTTTTTTGCCTGAGGAAGTGGTCAATACCGTCAATGAAAATGCCGATCGATTTGGGCCCTACACACCGTCGCCCGCCAGTGCCAATGCTTACTGGCACCGCTACGTCGAATTGAGCTACATGCCACGGTCGTTAGTCGTTCCCGTGTTCCTGATCGTTTTTACGACCCTTCTCTATTTTGCCGGTCGTTTGTTTACGTTCGGGATCGGGCATTGGCTTGTCCGTTCCTTTGACTCAGCCATTTTGCGAATTCCGATCGTCAACAAGGTCTATGGCGGAGTCAAGCAGGTGACGGATTTTGCGTTTAGCGATCGCGAAATCGAGTTCAATCGTGTCGTTGCGATCGAGTATCCCGCCAAAGGCATTTGGTCGATTGGGTTCGTTACCGGCAATGGCATGAAAGCGGTCTCGATGGCAAATGGCGAACCGATGCTGAGCGTTTTGATGGCGACGAGTCCGATGCCGATGACCGGTTTTACCGTGACGGTGAAACGGAGTGACGCAATCGACTTAGATATCACCGTCGATGAAGCGATCCAGTTTATCGTAAGTTGCGGCGTCGTCGTCCCTCGGGGCCAGCGGTACGAGGTTCCCGCTGCGAAATTAGCGGAGACGCTTGCTGCGAAGAGGTAGGGAAGGACCGTCCGCGGGCAACGCCGTCCAGGTTCGCGTCGTTTTTTGAGGCTCCAGCGAAGAACCGGTGGGTTGATTCATCAATCCCAAGTACAGGATGGTAGGTTTTTCAGGCATCCCAGGGCAAAAAGAATGTTTTCGGAGTGCGTTTCACAGTGGCTGTTTTTCCTGCTTCCGTCCGGCTTGTCCGGGCGGATCAACAAGTGGCAGTTACCATGAACGCAAAATCCCACGCTCGCCCCACCCCCACGAATCGCCCGGAGCGATTCGTGGGGGTGGGGCGAATTTCTTTCGGGCACGCGGTCGGTAGCCGCCACTTGTTTCCTCTGCCGAGACAAGCTCGATGGAAGGATGTTTCACGTCCCATAATTACTTAAGTGTATGCCATTCGAGCCTATCTCGAATGGCGTGGGCGTTTCGATTTCACCCTGACGAACCACCCGTTGGGTCGCGAATCCTAAATGAATCTTCTTGTTGCCCTGCCCTGCTCTACCCTACCCTACCCTACCCTACCCTACCCTACCCTACCCTACCCTGCTCTGCTCTGCTCTGCTCTGCCCTGCCCTACCCTACCCTGCTCTGCTCTGCCTCAAAAAAAACTTCCGCAACTTCCTATCAGCCCACAAATTCTTCGGAAGAGCCAAAATATCTTGCTAAGGGCTGCGGCCAGCGGAATCGATACGACATCCGAGCATTGCCCGAAAGCCCATGTTCACGAGAGGCCTGAATCGTGAGCAGGATGGAATTCCTTTTTGGGGGCCGCTTGCAAAGATAGCCCTACGAGATTGAGGTGGCACGAATCGTGTCGTTGTCCAAATCAACTCGGCCGCCTTTGGGGCTAGACAATTGGTACAAGTGAGGCCGGCGGACCATTTGCAAACAGCATGGCTCGGGGGATCTGGCTTTTTCCGATTCGTTGTACTGCTGCTCAACGGCAGCGCCCCACGCGCTCAGACGCCTCAGTAGCGCTGGCGATAAGGGTTGCGGTCGGCTTTCTGCTCGAGCGGCGACGATACTGTGATCCTCGCTCATCCTTAAAAGCCGCTGTAGATCTTCGATGCGAATGGGGGAGTCGGTTTCTTGAATAAAAACCAACTCGCCTAACGCTCTTTCCAATCCGCTTTGTCCTGCCGCCTCCATCCCGCGAGGGCGCGAGTGGCGGACGATCCGAACCGTGGGATGCTTTGTTCGAAGTTCCTCAACCACCTCGACCGTCGCATCTTGGCTTCCATCATCGACCACCACGATCTCGGCTCTATCAGCCGTCATGGCTGCCAAAGCGTCTAGCAGATACTCGATGCGATCGACGATCCGATGCTCACCATCGCGGACAGGCAAGACGACTGAAATTTTGGTAGGATTGTCCATGGCTTTGCCAGCCTTCGCTTGACGGTACGATAGGGAACTGCTTCTGCTTGGGGGCGATGAGAGTCAGAGACTTGTTTCGTCACGCAATGGCATTGCTCATCACCCATTGTCCACTTAAGCGTCTTGTGACGATCGTTTCCGTTATACGGGATTGGCTCAACGGCCCGAGCAAGCGGCGTTAGCGAAAGCAATAGAACGTTTACCTTATCCTTTTGAAAGATAATATAGCCGTGCAAACCGAGAATTCAGCGATCCCAAACTTTGACATGGGGCCCAACCATTTGCTTCCTGCGATTGCTCAGGACGCGTCGAGTCACCGCGTGCTGATGCTGGCCTGGATGAATGCCGAGGCATGGGAAGAGACGCTTCGTAGCGGATATGCGGTCTATTTTAGTCGCAGTCGAAACCAGCTTTGGCGAAAGGGAGAAACCAGTGGCCATCGTCAGAAGGTTGTCGAGATTCGGGTCGATTGTGATGCCGATACGATCTTGGTCATGGTCGAACAGACCGGAGCGGCGTGTCATGAAGGCTACGAAAGTTGCTTTTTCCGCAAAGTCGATGCTGAGAACGGGGTGACGATAGCCGAAAAAAGGCTTGTGGATCCAAGAGATGTTTATGGAACAACAAAATGAACGCTGAGCAAAAAATAAAAGAACTAAATCTCCAACTAACCAACGCTCCCTCACCGATGGGGCTCTACAAGCCAGTCTTGGTGGTTGGAAACATGGCCTATCTATCGGGGCACGGACCGCTCACGGAAGACAAGACCCTGGTGACGGGACGATTGGGATTCGATCTGGACGTCAAAGAGGGCTACGATGCCGCTCGGTTGACCGGGTTGTCGATGTTGTCGTCACTGCAAACTCACTTAGGCAGTTTGAACAAGATCAAACGTCTCGTCAAACTGGTCGGTTTGGTCCGTAGTACAAACGGATTCAATCAACAACCAGCCGTTATCAATGGCTGCAGTGAATTGATGCGGGACATCTTTGGCGACGATGCAGGGGTCGGCGCACGCAGTGCGATCGGTGTCAAAGCCTTGCCTGCCAACATGGCTGTTGAGATCGAGGCGATCTTCGAAATCGAGGTTTAGGGGGATGGCGGCTACGCTGCGATGTTGTTTTGCCCTTAGGGCGGACAGCGTTCGCTGAGCAGCCAGCATTCAGCGGTTGGCTTCGGGCAACGATTGTCCCTCAGGCGATGGTGTTTTCCGCTCGGAGAGCAGAGCGACCATCGCCACGAAAAAATATCAAACGGGAAGGCATGGAATGCTGGGTCTTCCGTTGGTCGACCCAGCCCACCAGCCTAGGACTCGTTGTTGTTTTCGGCCTCGTCCGAGTCGCCGACACCGGCGGCAACCGTTTCTTCGGTTTCCGGCAAGCCTCGCTTTTCGCCTCGGAAGCTCAGTCGAATCGTCTTTCCCTTTTCGTTCTTGAAGCCGTCAATCACGATCGTATCTTGACCTTCGAAAGTTCCCTGCAGCAATTCTTCGCTGAGCGGATCTTCGATCCGTTGTTCAATCGCGCGGCGAAGCGGACGAGCACCGTAGTCAAGGTTACTTCCCTTCTTCACCAAGAATTCCTTGGCGTCGTCGGTGAGAACGATTGCTAACCCGCGTTCGAGCAATCGTTCGCGTACCTTCGACAATTCGTAATCGATGACCAACTTCAAATCTTCCGCTGTCAAGTGACGGAAGATGATCGTGTCGTCCAAGCGGTTTAAGAACTCTGGGCGGAAAACACGCTCGATCTGATCCATGACGCGACTCTTCATCGAATCATAGCTGGCGTCTTCGTCCGGTTTTTGAAAACCGAATGCTGATTCATTCTTGATCGCTTCGGCACCCGCATTGGTCGTCATGATCAAAATCGTGTTTCGGAAGTCGACGTTGCGACCGAACGAATCGGTCAGACGTCCTTCTTCCATCACCTGAAGCATCATGTTGAACACGTCTGGGTGAGCCTTTTCGATTTCGTCAAACAGAACCACCGCGTAGGGACGGCGACGAATTTTTTCTGTCAACTGCCCACCTTCTTCGTAGCCAACGAATCCGGGAGGGGCACCGATTAAACGGCTGACGTTATGCTTTTCCATGTACTCGCTCATATCGATATGCACGAGAGCATCGGCATCGCCGAACATGTATTCCGCGAGCGCTTTGGCGAGCAGTGTCTTACCGACCCCGGTCGGTCCGGCAAAGATGAACGAGCCTGTCGGGCGTTTTGGATCTTTCAATCCACTACGGCTACGTCGAACCGCCTTCGCAACCGCGGTGACCGCTTGCTGTTGGCTCACGACTCGTTTGTGAAGTTCTTCTTCCATCTTCATCAACCGCATGCTGTCTTCGGTCGACAAGCGGGTGAGTGGGATACCGGTCATTTTACTGACGACTTCGGCGATGATTTCCTCATCCACAACGCCATCGGTTTGTTGACTCTTTTCTCGCCATTCTTGCGTGATTTGGTCTTTCTTCTTGCGAAGTTTTTCGGCCTGGTCACGCAGGTTGGCAGCCTTTTCAAAGTCTTGATTGGCGACCGCGTCCTCTTTTTCCTTATTCAGCTTTTCGACTTCCTCGTCGATCTCTTTCAAATCGGGTGGACGCGTCATGGTGCGAAGTCGCACACGCGCGCCCGCTTCGTCGATCACATCGATTGCTTTATCGGGCAAGCATCGAGCCGTAATGTATCGCTCGCTCATTTCGACGGCGGCAACGATCGCATCATCGGTGAATTGGACACGGTGGTGTTCTTCGTAACGTTCACGAAGCCCTTTCAAAATTTCGATGGTTTCCTTTTTCCCCGTCGGTTCGACGATGATCTCTTGGAAACGTCGGGCCAATGCATTGTCTTTTTCGATGTACTTGCGGTACTCGTCGAGCGTCGTCGCCCCGATGCATTGGATCTCGCCTCGTGATAAAGCGGGTTTCAATACGTTCGCTGCATCAATCGCACCTTCGGCACCACCAGCACCGACCAGCGTATGAAGTTCGTCGATGAACAGGATCGTGTTTTTGACGCGGCGGACTTCGGTCATCACCGCTTTGATGCGTTCTTCAAACTGACCACGATACTTTGTTCCGGCGACCATCATTGCCAAGTCGAGAACGACAATTCGTTTATCCGCCAAGATCTCGGGGACTTCGCCCGAGACGACTTGTTGGGCGAAGCCTTCGATAATCGCGGTTTTACCGACACCCGCTTCGCCGAGCAAAACAGGATTGTTCTTGGTTCGGCGACAGAGGATTTGGATGGCGCGCTCAATTTCTCGTTCGCGTCCAATGACAGGATCCAGTTCGCCCTTGCGAGCCAATTCGGTTAAATCACGCCCAAAGCTGTCGAGAGCTGGGGTTTTGCTCTTGCTGCTTTTCCCCGACGGGCTTCCGCCGCTATCGCTATCACCGCTACGACCGCCACGCTCGCCGACCTCTGCCCCTTCGAGCCCGTGGCCGAGTAGATTCAAGACCTCTTCGCGGACATCTTCGAGTTTCAAGCCCAGGTTCATCAAGACTTGAGCCGCGACGCCCTCTTGTTCGCGAAGCAGTCCAAGTAGAATGTGCTCGGTTCCCACATAGCTGTGGTTTAAATTGCGAGCTTCTTCCATCGAGTACTCGATGACTTTTTTAGCACGTGGCGTCTGTGGCAACTTGCCAACGGTCACCATTTCAGGCCCGCTTTGTACCAACTTCTCAACCTCCAGCCGAATCTTCCGTAGATCGACTTCGAGGTTTTTGAGCACGTTCGCAGCGACGCCACTGCCCTCTTTCACGAGGCCCAGCAAGATGTGTTCGGTGCCGATGTATTCATGGTTAAAACGCTGTGCCTCTTGATTAGCCAACTGCATGACTTTTCGGGCACGGTCTGTAAATCGTTCGTACATATTATTATCTCGTTACGCAGGCTGTCAGACTGGCGAATCGTTATCGCGAATTATCAAGAATAGCAAACCGTACGCCACATCCACCGACGCACGGGCGATCACAACAAATTGAACCGCGTCCAACACAAAAAAACGGTGTGTGAATCCTATTCTAGCGATCAGGGCAAAAACAAGGATAGGTGTGGTGTCCCTGTTCAAGCTGTTTCGACCTTCCACGGGCCGGCAACCCGACTTTACGCCAACCAAACCGGACAAAAATAAATATGGTTTTTTGAGGTTCCGCTCCGTTTTATGGCTTCGCACGATGCTAGCATGCCACCACTGAACTCGATTTCTAGGCCGCAGCGGCAGGGGGGACTGTCATTTCGGCAGTTGCTGACTCGCTCGGTGAGTCCGGTTTTTCTGCGAGCTCGCGCCGAAGCCGCCGCCGCTCCGCGTCGATCTCGATCCACCAAGCGTCCGCAACCTCCAACCGGCCAATTTCGTCGAGCAACACTTCGGCTGCGTCCAAGCGTGCCTGATGACGATAAACCGAACAAAGCATGATGAGCGCCGGCGGGTCTCGAGGCTCTATCGCTAGGACGCCGTTGAGCAGTGTTTCCGCCAACTTCCATTCGCCTTTTAAGTACGCTTGATGGGCTTCGCTGAACCGATCCGGTTCGGCGCTAACCGTGCGCGGGTGGATCAATTCAGGCAAACCCCGAAGTCCTTGTACCACGTAGAACAGCCAAACCGCGATGGCGAACAGGGTTCCAAGCCAAAAGAGACCCCCTGAAAACCAATGGGGATAGATCCAGCCACAGATCAAGAATAGATTTAGCGCAGCGGCAAACGCGATCGCCAGCGGTAGCGACGTCAATCGGCCACGCCACCAAATCTCAGGTAGTCCTGGCCACAAACACGACAAATACTGACTCGTACTCATTCCTGCTCTTTTAGGCTGATCTTGAACTTCAAGGCAACGGCAATCGCTCTAGATCTTTCCGAGACGATTCTCTAACCTCCGCCGGCGGGCTGACGGCTCCTGTTGCTGTTCGGAACTGCACTAAACCGACCTTTCGCCTTCGCCCCGTACCGTTGGAGAACGCTATGACGATAAGATCTTCGTGCGATGTTTGCTTCGCTCATTCCAAATGGTGTGTAATCCTCTTGCTATCGCTCGTGCCATCGGTCTCTCAAGAGACCTCGGCTCAGCAAGCGATTGCGGTCTCTAGTAAAACCAATCGTACCGCGGTTGCCGATCTCAAGAGCGAGCATCCACTCGACCCTGCACTGCGGATGGCAAACGCCAGCCTGCAAAATCTGCGTGAGAACATTCACGATTACGAGGCCGTCTTCGTAAAGCGATGTCGCGTCGATGGCGCTTTGCCAAAGCTACAGTACGCAAACGTCAAAATTCGCAATCGCAAGGTTCAGGCCGGACAAACGACGGCACCCTTTTCGGTCTATTTGAATTTCCTCGCTCCCGCCTCGGTGAAAGGCCGTGAAGTGATCTGGGTCGAAGGCCGGAACAACGGAAACATGGTCGCTCATGAATCAGGACTGAAAGGGATGATCAATGTGAATTTGGATCCCAACGGCTATTTGGCGATGCGGGGCCAAAGGCATCCGATCACCGAAATCGGTATCGAGAATTTGTTGGTCAAGTTGATCGAAACGGGATCGCGAGATCGCCAGCAAGGAGAATGTGATGTGCAGTTTTTTTCGAATGCAAAAATTCGCGATACCGCTTGCACGATGCTACAAGTGGTTCATCATGAGAAAAAAGACTGCTTTGATTTCCATATCGCCCGGGTGTATTTTGACCAATCTCTCAATATTCCGATTCGCTACGAATCGTGGTCTTGGCCGACAACGGATGGTGGACAGCCCGTCTTAGAAGAAGAGTACACGTATCTCAACGTCAACCTGAACGTCGGGCTTCGTGATTCCGACTTCGATATCGCCAACCCAGCTTACCAGTTTCGGTAACGTGGACGCTCGAAAACCAACGTAACCGCGTCTCGCCGAGACACCGAATGTTACGGAGTCTCTCGGAGACCCAGCTACTCGAAAATGACAATGCAGACGACTACCGCGCGGGTAGCGATTTGGATCGATCGCGGCCCGATGGGTGCCGAGCCCGTAAACGCGTGGCGACCAAGGTGACGAAACGACCTCGCTGAACCACTTTGCCGTTTTGATTGATCAATTGGCGAATCCATGTCACTCGGCCGCTGCGACGCCCATGTTGTTGAATCTGTTCAACCTCGGTGCAGACTTGAACACGATCACCGAAGAAAATTGGCGATTCAAATTGCCAATCGGATATGCCAACAAGCGCTAGCGTGGCGGCATTGGGATGCTTGCTACTTAAACCCGCTAGCACACTCAGACCGAGCAAGCCGTGGGCAATCGGTTCACCAAACGGAGAACGCAACGCATCATCACTATGCAGCGGATCGTTGTCGCCGGTCAATACGGCAAACTCCGCTACATCGTCAGCGGAGATATCACGCCAGGGGCTGAACCAGCGGTCGCCGATGCCCATGTCCTCCAGGAACACGGTTTCGTGATCCAATTTGTCAGATTGTTGAGGCGGATTGCCAATCATTTTAACTGTCGGAATAGAATTCAAGGATCGCTCAACAATAAAAGTAAACGTGAAAGTGAAATGATTGTTGCCTATCTCGAAACAATAACCATGATTCGTCTGAGTACATCATGCACCATCGGACTCCACTTCAGAAGATATTTTTTGCAGTCAAGCTGCGCAAAATGTCAAAAAGGTCAGTAATTCGGCCGGATTGACGCAACCAGGCAAGCTTTGCTATGGGGCAACTCGCTAAATAGAAAAGTCATTCTGAACGCATCTGTCACCCGTTTAGTATACATCCGGTAGGGTATCAAGCCAGACGTAAAGTTGGCTGGCGCCCGCCAATCTAGTACTTTCTCGCTTGTTTTCTCGCTCGTTTTCTCGTTTGTTGGATCGATCACGATTATGTCGCTCAATGAAACAACCTCTGGAAATATCGCCAGATTGACGATACAGCAGGCCCAACAACAAGTGGATGATTGGATTAAAACCGTTGGCGTTCGATATTTTGACGAAATGACCAACTTGGCGCAGTTGATCGAGGAGGTAGGTGAAGTTGCCCGCATCTTGTCTAGAACGTGCGGCGAACAATCGAGTAAAGAAGGGGAACGGCTCGGTGATTTGGGCGATGAGTTGGCGGACGTTCTATTCGTTGTTATCTGTTTGGCAAATCAATCGAAGATCGATTTGAGCGAA
Source organism: Novipirellula aureliae (assembly GCF_007860185.1). Lineage (NCBI taxonomy): Bacteria > Pseudomonadati > Planctomycetota > Planctomycetia > Pirellulales > Pirellulaceae > Novipirellula > Novipirellula aureliae. Next base: position 132,124 of record NZ_SJPY01000002.1, on the reverse strand, counting down.
GCCTTGATCCGAAATTTGGCCAAGAAAGACAACCGGGACGCCACCCGCCATCTCAATAATCCAAAATTGCAGTAGATGCGATATTGGGTCGGTGGCTTGTCGATCGACTTGCGTTGGCATCCGTGAGCAGGGATGACGTTGACGGAAATCCTTCGCTTGGGGAATCCTTGGAGAAACACTCTACGAATGAGCATGAATAATCCGGGCTAAGATCTTGCTTGACGTATCAGGTCTGTTTTCGGTAAGGCATGAGTTTCAATCGGTATTGGTCATTCAAACGATCCGTCCGTACCGCGTATCCCAAGCAACTCATGCCTAAAAATAAGAACCCGAAACGAGACGGCTCGGAAGGTGTAGCAGCAGCACCGCATCGTCCGTATGACCGGGTGACGATGGCGCTGATGTTGACGGCTGCCGCCGCCGCCGTCGTCGGACTTGGTGCAATCTTTTCAGCATGGTGGGGTGTTGCTCCACCCGATCCAAATGAAACCCTAGAAATTGCTTCTCGCCAATATGTCGAAGGCAACTTGGTGTTAGCAGGCGAATTGGCTCAAACCGTTCAGATTGCCGACGCGAAAGAGCTACAGGCTCAACGAGACTTTCTGATGGCCGTTGGATACGTTGCCAGAGCGAATGAAAGCGAGTTGCCGCGAGCGAAACGACAATGGCTCGCCAGGGCCTTGCCAATACTCGAACGGGTCGCCTCCAGCGGTTTTCCTTTAGGTCGAGAAGTCGAAGGCAATCGGTATTTGGGGGAAGCCTACTACCGACTCGGCGAATTTGACAAAGCGGTCGGTGTTCTCAAGCAGGCAATTGACCGCGACCCAACCCTACGAAGGTCATTGCTACCCATGCTAGCAATGTCCCAACTAAATTCAACGCAACCTTCGGCTGGCTTGGCGCTGTCAACGATCGATCTTTACTTAGCGGATCAAACACAGGGTGAAGCAGCTCGTCACGAGGGCGAATTGATCCGCCTGGATGCACTAGGCCAGCTGGGACGTTACGAAGACGCGGAAGAACTCGCTCACGCGATGCTGAAGAGACCTATCGTCATCCGCTCGCAATCCGTCGTCCATGCTCCAGACTATGCAGAACAAATTAAGTTAGCCCGTGGTGTCGCTCGCATTCGCCGGTCGATCCAACGCTATGGCCGAGAACCATCGGAAACGCGTGAAGATCGCAGTGCCGTCATTTCGGAACTAGCTGATACGATGGCGGACTTGGAAGATGTCTTTCGTGAAGGTTTGCCCGATACGGTTGCTCGCGCTCAGCTTTGGGCCGCTCGCGCCTTGATTTGCCAAGGATTGTTTGACCAAGCGCTCATTCAAATGACCGCTGTTCGGCAACAACGCCCGTTCGGTGCCGAAGCGATCATCGGTGGCTTGGAGGAGGTCGAGTTGCTGGCAAAGTTAAATCGCGGAGTGGAGATGCTTCAAACGCTTCGCTTCTTAATCCGCGAGATTGGTGATCCCAACGGATTCGATCCTGGCTTGGTTTCTCTTAAAGACTTTCGGCGGCGGATCATTGTTGCTCTTGAAACGGTTCGTCTGCATGGCGATTATGAAGCAGCTATCGACATGTCACGGACCCTGACGCCCGTCTTTATTCCGAGTGAAGCCTTGATGCAAGAGGGGATGGCTTATCAGGATTGGGCGCTGCGCACCCTTGAGGAAGGGACAACCAATGGTGGTGACGTGTCGCCCACCGCATCGAAGCTTGCACGCCAACGGTTTCGTGCGGCTGGGGACGCATTTGCCCGAGCCGCCGAACTCGATTTTGATACCGAACGGTACTTGCAAACGCAGTGGTCGGCAATCGATGCATACCAGCAAGGTCGCCATTTCGAAAGAAGCATTCGACTGCTACGTCCCTATCTACGTTACGAAGAACGTCGCCGACAACCCCGAGGACTCGTTGCTTTTGGCAGGGCGTTACTGGCCGACAATAAGGCAGCGGAAGCGATTGAGTCGCTTGAAACCTGTGTTGCCGAGTATGAAAGAGATCCGCTTCGTTACGATGCCCGCTTGTTGTTGGCGATGGCCTATGGTGAACAAGGGAATCTTCCTATGGCTCGCCAATACTTGATCGATAATTTGCAGGATGGTGAATTGACGCCGCAAAGTCCGGCGTGGCGAGATTCGCTGTTCACGCTTGCCGAGTTGCTCTATCAGAAGGCTTATGAAAATCATCTCAAAGCGGAACACGCCGACCCTGCGGAGCGAATGGAATTGTTGAAAAACAACCAAGCAATCCTGGTTGCTGCGATTCGTCGACTGGACGAAGCCGCCGAACGTTATTGGCCCCTTCGGCGAGCCGAGTCGGCCGCATACTTGGCTGCTCGAAGTCATGTGCTTGCCGCAGAGTGGCCCCGGCTCGAATCCAAGATGCCTGATATCCTTGATGCGGCTCGCCGCTCACTAAGAAATCGAGTGAACACGGAACTCGAGCTTGCCCTCGATGGTTTTCGAAATCTCAAAGACAAACTTCTTATTCGAGAAGATGAACGAACTCTTGCAGACGATTCTACCGCGATGCTGCGCAATTGCTTTTTGTCCGAAGCTGACACGCTAAAAGAACTCGAACAATATGAGGAGGCGGCGACGGCCTATCGGACCGTTGCGCTTCGTTATATGAACGAACCGCCAGCGCTCGAGGCAATTCTGGGACAAATCAGCTGTGCTCGAGCTCTCGGGCGATCTCACGAAGCGGATCTGATGATTCGGCAAGCTGAGGTTGTTTTGCAACGAATCCCGCGGTCGTTTAATGACCAATTTGCTAAAACAACTCGCTATGACCGCCAAGGATGGGAGCAGTTGATCGCTTGGATGAAGTCGGGGATTCAAACGACCGATGGAATAACAAACCAAACTTAGGGCACGAACAATATGAATGGAAGCGAAGTAGCTGATTTGGTGGCAAGGAGGTACGAAGCATTGACTGAGCTAATGCAAATGACGTATCAGCAAAAATCAGCGGTGGAAGCGGGACGCATGAACGAACTGATGCAATTGTTGGCGGAAAAACAACAACCGCTTGAACGGTTGAATCTCTATTCCAAGCAATTGCATCATGCCATTCAAGATGATCCCGAAGCCAGAGCTTGGGTGAGTCAATCGATACGGAGCGAGTGTCGGCATCAACACGAAAAATGCGAGAAAATGCTAGCCGAGTTGATGGAAATGGAGGTCGATTGCGAGCGGCAACTCGAGCAAAGCCGAACCCGCATCGAAGAGGAAATCCTACGTAGTGACGGGGCAATCCAGGCGAATCAAGTTTACAACCGATCGCACCATACCCCTTCAACAGGCGGTCAATTGGATCTTTCAAGCGGTTAATCCGCTCTGGACACCGGCGACGTCCGTTGCCTACAAGCAACTTGAAAGTTGGCTTGGCTTTGTCCGAAAAGGGGTCTGACCCTCTCCAGACAAGTCGAGAACGATTAAAAAGAATGTCTTCTAAAGGGGGCAGCCTCCTTTTCGGACAAAGCCTAGACTCGTTCGGTATGAGCCTAGCATGAACAAAATCAAAAAACGGAGAGAGACAATGAATGTCAATTTTTTCGAATGGCTTCGCGACGGAGTCCGCCAATCGGTGTTGCTAGGCGTTAGCGATGCCGTCGAACAGATAGGTACGCCAACCGATACCGATGAGCTACACCCCAATGTGGCAGCACTCTTGGTCGGTGATGGTGAACCAACCAAAACCACGACACGCTCGCGAACGACAAACAATAGCCGGAAACGGCTAGGGAAGTCGCTCAAGGACATGAACGCGACGACGAAGTCCTAATCCACGTGTTAGCCGTATCGGCTCTCGTGCTTTGTCACGGCTTGATTTTAGGCTTGGCAACCGTGTGGCTGGGGCATCTTGCCCCAGTAAGCTGCGGCTGGAAGCCACAGCCACGAAAGATGCTTGCCCTCATGCTTCGTTGTGACAAAGCACTTGGCAATTCGGTGCTTTCTCTATCCGCTGCTACGCCACCGGCACGGGACTTTGCTCCCTAACGGCAGTTACCTGCTCTCGGCCCGGATTTGCTGTTGCGTCATGAACCATTCACATGACAATCGAAATGGACGATCGTTGGACCCGAACAGCGTGATTCCACTCGTAGTGTTCCGCCAACCAATTTTGCTCGCCCTTTCATCGTTCGGATTCCATACCGATCGTCGGGAATGGCGTTAACGTCAAAACCGTTGCCGTTGTCGTGGACACTCAGGTGCAAAGTGCTGTTTTCAACAGACGCGGTGATTTGCACCTCGGTGGCTTTGCCGTGGCGGATGGCATTGCGAACCGCTTCGACGGAGATTCGATAGGCGGCGGTCGCTACCGGGGCGGAAACTATTTTTGCCTTTTCCGAGACATCCATTTTCAATGTCCACGGCAAATCTTCACCGACATCCAAGACTCCCTCGACGGTCGATTCGACTTCGGCATCCCAGGATGCTGTGTCTTGTGCGGAGTCGAATTTGGGTGCATGGGCCAAGCTGAGGATGTTGCGGCCAATCCGCATCGCTTCATCGACCCAAGCCGTCGCTTTTTCTAATCGTTCGATATCGGTTTGGTCGCTGTTGGCTCGCTCGATTTCTCGATGCAGTACCGCCGAGGCTCCGAACAGAAGCGGCAGCATGGAATCATGAATTTCATGGCCTATCGCTGAACGCTCGCTTTCAATCAGCTCCGTCAACCTGTCTTCGTCCATCGGCTTAACCGAACCAACCTTTTTTGTCAAAGCTTGCGACTGCCTTTTCTTCGCTTTCTTGTATGTCAAAAATTTTATTCAATTTGGTGATCTTGAAGACCTCCATGACATTGGGCGAAACTTCACAGAACTTCAATGTTACCCCTTGAGCTTTACAGCCTTTGTTGAGCATCACCAACTTGGTGATCATTGCCGAGGACATGAAGGAGACGCCACGAAAAACGAGTAGCATCTTTTTGTGGATTGCTTGAGGGACTGCGGCTTGCAATTCGCGTCCGACTTGTTCGATCCGTTGAGAATCGAGAATTTTACTATCCGTGAAGCCAACTAGCAAAATTTCGCCGTTGATTTGGGTCGTGATAGCCGACATGGGTTGCTTTCAATAAGGACAAGTGAAACGGATTGAATTTTTCCCACCGCGGGACAGACATAGATTATCACCCCCGGCGTTCTAAGGCAATCATTCGTTCGGCGATGTCGTAGAGGTCGAACCAGAGTTCACGCAAGTTGGTTTCGGGACCCAGTGGCCTGTTTGACAGTTCGTTTAGAATCATTTGTTGGGTATTCTCGGACATCGAAGCGATTCGCTGCTTGGTCAGCTCTCTAATTTTCTGCGCGGACAACGCCGTTGTTTGCAGGATTTCAAAACCACGCAACGGGCGGTGCGCGGTTGCCAAAATAGAATGATTGCGGCGTTTTGAACGCCACAGTAGGAATTTTCGCTGCCAAGTTGCTAATTGTTCCATCCCGTCGACGACCAACAATCCACCGCTAACGAGTCCGTTCGACGCTTCCATTATGGGTCGCTGACACGGCTGCGATGCAATCAGATGGACTTTGGCAAAATCGCAGAAAGCAGTTTGCAGATTGGGGAGTAAGGTTTGCAGCAGAGTGGATTTTCCGCTGCCATGTGGGCCAACGATGACGCTGAAACGTACTTGCACGACTCGCGTGGTCATTCGGTCGAGAGCCGAATCGGCGCCGTGTGTGCCCGGCAACTCCGCCTCGTCGAACCGATAAGGAATCGCTCCTGGACGAACGAAACGAGTGCAAAACGGGTTCGAGATTAAGTCGTGACCTTCCGAAATCTCCATCTACTCTGATTGAGACCGAAGCGTCATGACCGACGTTTTTTCTCCGCGGCAAGACACGAGGTAAAATGGTTGCTCGGCAACGATTTCCCGGCGTCCCTCAACGAATAATCGTAGGCGAATGCACCATCGCAAATGGATCAAATGGCCATGGTAACTAAGCGGAGTAAGTGGCAGTTTACAAGAAATCGCTTGCGCATCGTCGATTCCAAGCTCTTGAAGTTCCGCTTCGTCGAGTCGATAGAAGTGGTGAACGTGTAAATCCTCGTCACCCTTGCCCTCGGTGTGCCATAACACCGAAACCTCAAGCCCTTGTAGTTGTTCGAGCGAAATGCGGCTAATCCGCCACTGGGCCTTGAGTTGCTCCCCCGCTTCGTAGGTTCCGTCTTCACGGCACAACGAAACGTTTAACGCGGGCTGCGATTCGGTGGCAACCCGGGTGGATGAACGATAACGGGAAAACTTCGGCAAAACGATGGCCAAGGTCGTGACTCTCCTGAAACGATGATCTTCCAGCGAATCGCATTGTGAGAACCGACGAACGAATGCATGATGTTCTCAGGAAGATCAAAGCTCAATTGTTGTTCCCAAGGAGCCTGTGGGTCAAGGTCCACATCACGCTGATTTAAAATTACTTGTGTAAAAGCTTCGTGTTTTTCTACCCGAACGTCCGTTCCTTGGCGGTAAAATGTCTGTTCTTCGCAGCACAAAATTATTTTTATTCTTCTTAGCCGCAAACGTCCCATTTGGCAAACATACACTCGATAGGACTCGCCCGGCATGAGGGGATGGTCGCCGATTTCAACGATTGTAGCACCAATTCCGGCGATTCGGCGAAGTTGGATAATGAACGAACGGAACGCCCAATAGGCAATTCCACCGAGCGGAGCGAGTAGGAATGTTAAGATGTAACGGGGCCGATTGTAATAGAACCCTGACACGACCACGGATAACAAAACGAACCAGACGGTACTCCAAAGGAGAGCCAATAACGCCGCCCCGAAAATTCCTGAGTGCTCGGGCTTTTGCATCGCTAGTCGGTACGTCAGTCGCTCACCCGGACTGTCCGTCAACATCCGGCCTTGCGGGACACTGGGCAATTTCGATTCGGCGTCGGCACCGGGGCCTAGAATACTTTGTCCCGATAAGCGACGTTCATGACTGGTCGAAATCGCCGACAACCGATAGAGCAATCCGCCGACGCCGCTGAGGATCAACGCAATCGACAATATTCCGAAGACCCAGTAACTGAGTGAACTCGAAAGCGTTTGGGAAGAGACATTCAGCGCTCGCTCGGGGACAAACCAAGCGATCAGCACCGTCGACAATGCGAACACGCCAACGAAGAAAAGCGAAGCGTAAAATAACGCTTCGCCAACGATACCGCCAAGGGCGTAGCCGATTTGACGTTTGCCCCGTTTTTTGGTCCAAGGCTTTGGGAATCGGGGCATCGTAAAACTAGGCCGGAGTCGTTTTGCGACCTGGACGATAGAACCCTAGAGCCTCAAGGGCCTCGTAGACTTCCTCTAGCGTTTTCTCGCCAAAGTTGCTGATGTTCATCAATTTCTTTGGGGTCGCTTGAAGCAGGTCGCGGACGGTCAAAATTCCCGTCTCTTCCAGGCAATTCGTGGTTCGCACCGACAGTCCCATCTCGGCAATGCTCAAATCCAATCGCTCCGTTTTCAAACGAGCTTCCTCATCGGCCTGGCTTAAAGGGATACGTGTCATCTTTCCAACTCCTTCGGGTAACAGACAAAATGCGTAATCGACAGAATCCTCGGTCAATACTCTTCGATTCTCTCTTCGGTCTTCAAACACGATTTTGATACGAATCGACAAACGATATTACGCCATTTGGAAACGCTTGGCAAATGCCCAAGGAAAAAACGTTCGTTCATCCGTCGCTGTAGCACTTCGCTATTTTTTGCTAGCGGTTGAAAGCATACCAAGTGACGCCCGCTTTCCCAACACGTCCCTTTTCTGGTGAGACACAAACCTTTTCTGGTGAGACACAAGCGGCATGTGCATCACCGTGTCTGGTCATTCCCAACGGTGCAACTGTCCCAACCGTGCATCATTCGTTCAAGTCGGTCTAGAGTCGAGACCATCTGATTCCACTCGTTCATTACTTCCAACGTCGATAATTCGCCCGCGTCGCTGCGGTCAAATCCGCGTTCGCTGACCTTGAGTTTCTTCGTGAGCATGATCACGGTCAGGGGCGAATCGGCTTGATGATTGGTTGGGTTGGTCGCGGGTTGGTCATCAATCGGAAATACTTGCTGCATCGCTTGATGGACGGCCCAAATCGCCGCTTTGCGGCTCGATTCTGCTTGAACGATGGTGCGTAAGTTTCCTGATTGGACATAGAATTTTGCCATGATGAATTTTTCGCTGGTAAGGGTCTTTGGATTTTGATTTCGAAGCATGGCCGTTGGCCGGCTAATCCATTCATCGCCGATCGCATGACAAGTCTGGTCCCGAGCCAAGAAATTTTTTGGAGAGCGTGGATAAAGTTGAAAGGCTTTTAAGGCGAAGGGGCGAAAGGCTGCTATTTCAAATTCGCCTTGACATCCGCACCCGAAAATGTGGATGTGTCGGTAGTGAAGCCGTTTCTCTTGAGGAAATCTGGCGAATATTAAAAAAAAATGGAGTTTGCTTCTGTGATCCCATCGAGGTTTATCACGACGGTCGTACTAACGTTGCTCGTTTCCGCCCCTATTGCATTGCAGGACGTGCGAGCCCAAGATTATCCGCCTACCTACTCGGGTGGTGTCGGCGATCCCTATGCGATGAACCAATATGGTTCGTCCGCCGGTTGGATGCCAGCGTTCTCAAATTGGTCGCTTTCGTTGCCAACCGTTTCCGATCGATTGTGGGTACGTGGTGAGTACTTGGCTTGGTGGGCCGATGGGATGGAAACACCGCCGTTGATTACGACCAGCCCGGATGGAACCGCGCAGAACCAGGCAGGTATCTTAGGCATGCCAAACACGTCGGTCCTCTTCGGCGGTGGTGAGATAAATACCGATATCGCCAACGGATTTCGACTCAAATCGGGCCTTTGGTTAACTCAGCAAGGGAGCTGGGGAATCGAAGGCGAGTATTTCCAACTCTGGGGTGACGATGATAGTTACAACGCTTCGGGTAACGGATCGCCGATCATTGGTCGACCCTTTTTCGATCCGACGAACGATCGTGAAACGGCTCAATTGGTGTCCTTCCCCGGACGCGTCAACGGCAGTGTTGGCATCACATCGGATTCGGATTTGAAATCGGTCTTGATCAACGCCCGTGCCTCCATGCTTCCCATCTATCCAACGATTTGCCCCCCCGAAGGTCGTAGCCAAGACCGTGTCGATTGGATCGTCGGCTATCGCTATCTTGAACTCTCTGATCGATTGGCGTTTACTGAAAACTTAGAGTCTCAAGTCCCTAGCGCACCGGGAACGGTGTCGCTAAGTGAAGCGTTTGAAACAGAAAATCAGTTCAATGGTTTGCAGCTTGGTGTGACCTATCAAGCCGATTTCAATCGCGTCTGGCTCGAGTCGATGTTGCGAGTTGGAGTCGGCAACAATACCCAACAAGTTCGCATTAGCGGGTCGACGGCAATCACCGAGCTTGGTGTTACCGATCATTACGCTGGTGGTTTGCTGGCCCAAACGAGCAACATTGGTAGCTACGAGCGAAAAGATTTCACGATGATCCCTGAAATTGGATTGACACTGGGCATCCGCATTACCGATTGGTTTCATGCAACGGTGGGCTATTCGTTGATGTACTTCCCCAATGTGGTCCGCGCTGGCGACCAGATTGACCGCACGGTGAACCCGAACCTATTGCCTGAACAGATTTTACCAATTAGTGGTTCGATGCGTCCGCAATTTTCGTTTGTCGAAACCGACTATTGGGCACAAGGGTTGAGCATCGGCGGCGAATTAAGTTTTTAGTGTCGGCGTCGTTTGGGCTGGGCTAAGCTCCAATGCGATTGCCCTGCGCGTCCCCCAACGGGGCCGTCTTCTTTTGGGACAAGGCCTAGAACGACCAGCGAACTTCGAATCCGTCTTGCTCGAGCCAATCGGTGACTTCTTCGACACTCCGTTCGTCTGTCACCGGGAACTGTTCACCCATACAACGGGGCTGCGTCTCGTTTGTCTTGTCCCCTTTCGACTCCGTGTATCCACCGGGTGACGTCGAGCTTCCTGCGCTCATTTGGGTGATGCACAAATGTGCTAAACGTGCTCGTAGTTCGGCCGCTTCGCGTGTCGACAAAACCAGATGGGACTGCGGGAACAGCATGCGAGTGACGCAGTAAAAGCGGACCAGATCATCGTCCGAAATCTCGTGTGGGATTTCGAAATCATTCGGCGCTTCGTGGATACGTGGGAAACTAAACGCCAATTGCAGATTGGGAAAACGATGCTGCAAGTAAAACCCGTGCCGGACGAGCGATAGGAAATCTTTTGCCGGATCGGCAAGGCCAAGCAGGATCCCCAAACCGACGCGGCTAAAACCTGCTTCCGCCGCCCGCTCGGGTGCCTCAAGTCGCCATGCGAAGGACGACTTTGGCCCGCGGATATGCACCGATTCGTAGACGGATTCATCGTACGTTTCTTGATACAACGTCACGCCCGTTGCGCCGGCGGATACCATGGCGGCGTAGGACTCGGTCGACTGAGCCGCAATTTCAATTCCAATCTCTAAGCCCTGCCCTTCAAGGGCTTCGATCAACTCACAAAAGTATGCCGTCGATGTCCGGCTGGGGTAATCGCCGGCCACGATCAATTGATGTTGAAACCCGCGTTTCCGCAAAATTTGCGACTGGTCGAGAACTTGATCAAGATGTAAATGGGTACGATTTATCTGCATCGGATATCGGAAGCCACAATACGTACAGTGGTTAACGCACTCACTCGACACGTAGATTGGAGCATACAAGACCATTCGCCGCTTGGCTCGATTGTCCGCGGCTTCGCAAGTCATGAATCGTTGATCCGTTAACCGTTTTGCCGAGGCTTCGAGTTCCGCAAGGGGAAAGGAACGGTCGATCCAAGTACGAGCTCTCTCGACTGCCTGACGCTCCACATCGTCGTCGCGAATGACCGTAGGCCCGTCTCTCCGAGACGGACATTGCAAGCTCTCGACTGCCTGACTATTCACATCGTCGTCGCGAATGACCGTAGGTCCGTCTCTCCGAGACGGACATTGCAAGCTCTCGACTGCCTGACTATTCACATCGTCGTTGCGAATGGCCGTAGGTCCGTCTCTCCGAGACGGACATTGCAAGCTCTCGACTGCCTGACGCTCCACATCGTCGTTGCGAATGGCCGTAGGTCCGTCTCTCCGAGACGGACATTGCAAGCTCTCGACTGCCTGACTATTCACATCGTCGTCGCGAATGACCGTAGGTCCGTCTCTCCGAGACGGACATTGCAAGCTCTCGACTGCCTGACGCTCCACATCGTCGTTGCGAATGGCCGTAGGTCCGTCTCTCCGAGACGGACATTGCAAGCTCTCGACTGCCTGACGCTCCACATCGTCGTCGCGAATGGCGAGATGCGGACTGCGTGGTGAACGTAGCGCAACGTTTGTTGGATCCGAACTACGAAGTCGCTGGAAGCAGTAATCCATCTCTGCTAACAACTTAGCGCCCTGACTTTCATTCGTGTCGCTATTATCTCGATTCACTCGAGTTTCGTTGAGCAATTGATACCGCCACCGTTCCAGTTGGCTGGCGATGGAAATCCGTTCTTCAGGGGTTGCGAGCGAGTCTTCGGACAAGGCCGCATTGACTCGATCAATCAAGTTCAAACGGTGTGTGGCATGGTGATCGGTTTGTTCAATCCAGTGGGTGAATTGACTCAGTGAAGTAAGTCCCGATTGATTGGTGGTTGTCATTTCAAGTTAGAATTTGGATGTTCGGATTCTTGTGTGTCCGCCTTTGTAGGCTAACACAAAAAGACGGATTCGCGAATGGAGTGATTACCGTAGTGGATCTTGTTAAAGATCCTGGCACATGAGGATCATTTACAAGATCCTGGCACACGAGGATCATTTACAAGATCCCCTACCGCCAACCCTCTGCGTCGATTAAACGCACCCATCCTGCAGCGATTCGATCGAGCTGACGGTTACTTTGCCGCCGTAACGAACGACGGCAAAACGGCGATACCAATTGGCCGCGTCTCGGTAGGGCTCTGATTTCTCCGCCAGTTCGAGTCGCCGTGCGAATTGATGCAGCGTCTCACTCGGTCGACGCTCTAGTCCTTTTTGTTTCCACGATTGATCCATGCGATCAAGCAGGACGTGCAGTTGTCGCGTCAACGGATCAACGTGTTTCGTCGTTTTACGCGTGAGATATTGCAAGTATCGACGAACCGTAAAGCCGATTGCAACAACTAAAAGCAATATCCAGGTCAACGGATGAACGATCAAGTTGCCGATCGTTTGGATCAGAAAACCCAAGCCGTCGCGTCGGAGTTGACGAACCAACTTTTGCCATTTTGCTTTAGCGGCGTCCCAGATTTGGTTACTCGTTTGAGCCGAGGTTTCTTGTGGCACACCTTCCGCCGGGGTCGCTTCTACCAACACCCAGCCGAGTTGTTCATCATACGCTTCTGCCCAGGCGTGTGCGTCACGGTTTCGGGCGATCCAGTAATCTCCATAGTCGTTCTTTTCCGCTGCGACAAAACCGGTCACGTAGCGGCAGGGGATGCCTGCAGCCCGCAGCAGAACGACCGCACCGCTGGCAAAATATTCACAGTGTCCCGCTGGACGTTCGAGTAAGAAATAGTTGATCGGGTCGACTTGATGAGGGATCTCGATACCAATTTGATATTCATAGTTATCGAGAAAGTAATTCTCCACAACCGCAATTTTCTCAGTCGTTGTGTTTGCTTCACTGAACATCTTTTCCGCCAACATCGAAATGCGTGGATCCAGATCGCTCGGCAGCATGGTTAGGCATTGCTGTTCTTCTTTGCTCAGTCCACCACTTGCGTTGACAGTTATCGGCTCGACGGGCGATGTCCAAACCTTGTAGCTCGACATGATTGGCATCTCGTCAGCCGAAACAACATGGTGAAGGTTCAGTGACATGTGGTCGACGTGTGCTTGCACGACCGATGTATCGAGAGGAGTGAAAAGTACGCTTTGGAAATTTTGGTTAGGCCAAATCTCGAGCGCGTCGCCGAGCTTGGTGAGGTTTTTCGTGATGGCAAAGCGTTGTCCATCACGACGGTCAGCGGCAGTGTCCGCTGGTAATTCATCTTGCTCGGCCGGTTTCAGTGGTTTGGAAGTGGCCACGCATTGCCATTGCCCAGGAAGGTAGGTGTCAAACACTTTGCCGCGCAGGTACCCGGGTATTTTCTCGGCATCGACTCGCAGGGCGACGTTTTTTCCCGATTCACCTTTTTGACTCGCGACGCTCCCCAGTCTGCCCTGGCCCGAAAAGCCAACGGATTCTGGTTTGAGTGATGGGTGGATGAACCGATTCATCGTGTCTTCGATTTCGCGAGCGTAGCGGTACAGATTACTGGCCGAGGCCCACGCTATCGCCGAGCAAGCGATTGCCACACCTGCCAATAACCACCATCGCTGTTTCGTGAACGTTGACCCGCCAATGGGATTCCCCGTCGTTGGACTGGAGTTGCGGCAGGCCAAAAAATATCCGATCGAAAGCACTACTAGCAAAATAGAGAGCAGCTGAAAGAACAAACGCTCACTCGTCTGGACTTGGATATCGCCTGTAAATATCATCGCCGTTATCGCAAGGATGGGCAAGTGATTTGGTGGTCGATCACGTTTGGAGCGAACGAAGAATAGAGCCGTCTGATAAACGACAAAGTGCATCGCGATCAGGCAGGCATCGGGAACCAGAAAGCTTTGCCGACCCGCGTACAGCGATGTCGGCAATAACGTACGCGATACAACAAAGAGTACAACGAAAATGATGGGCCAGCGTTTAGCGGATTGCGGCGATGCAAATCGCTTTTTTGAGAATGCGGCAAAACCGATGGCGGCCAACATGCCACCACAAAACAGCGGTGTCTTAAAAAAAAAACCGAGTGCCACTACTTGAAGTGCGATGAGTACCAAACCGATGATACGGGCATGATTGAGATGGAGAGGATTCATAGCGATTCAATGCCTCCGCTGCGAATCGCATCGGTTTGGATTTGAATCACCCTGCCTTCGTCAAACTCGATCGGTTCACTCGTCTCGCCATCTCGAACGACGTAGATGACAACGCGACATCCCCGCTCGGCGGCCGTGCGAGCGAGTTGAGCACGCGAGGCATCCCAGTCGAGAAAAACGCCTATGACCGTTGAAATGTTGTTGAGCTCCTCCGAGATCGCTGGCGATACCTTTTCGAAAGGGTTTTTCGGGCAAGCATCGACACAAGCCAAAATCTCCAAAACGTTTTCGAGGTGAGCTGTATGTCGCCCAGCACGAAAGACGTACAGTTCAGGGCCAGCCGCGAAAAGGTCAAGCAAGTACTCGCCTCGCGACAGCGCATCGGCGATCGAAGCCGATAGACTGACCGCAGCTTCAAACTCGCAGTCAACGTCCCGACTAGCGTTGGCAAACCTTCTCTTGGAGCGTGCGTCTACGAAGGTGTCGAGCACCAATGCGACACGGCAATAGTACTCTTCTTGATATTCGCGAACGATTGGACGCCCTAACCGAGCCCATGAACGATAGTCGATCCGACGAGCCGAATCGCCCGCAACGTATTCGCGGTTTCCAATGTACTCGGGCGATTCACCAATGTCCGACGTCAATGCGATTCCGCCCGGTTGACCAGCGGATGAAAGTGCGGTAGGACCAATAACGTTAGAGCTTCCGACTTCGAACGACCGTCTCGAAACAGATGAAATGGAAAGGTCGAGTAGGCACGAGGCCGTGGAAGAGTGTAGAGCCCTCGGCGGTTAGGCTTCAAACGCAGCGTGGTTCTCAATGAACCACCGGATGCTATCTGTCCGAACGTCGTTTCGACATCGGGCTGCTCGATGTTTTTTGGCAATCGGAAAAATCGAACGCCTACGTCATAAGCGGTCCAGCGTCCTTGGTTGTCAAGTTTGAACGTTCCCTGGACAGACTCTTTTGCAGTCGTTCGATCGGGGAATTGATAGGCAACATCGATTTTGGGCCGCATCGTATAGCCGACGATCCGGTCGATAAAAAAGAAGGCAAACAGTGCACAGAAGATCTGATAGATCGGCGTTTCGACCGACGCACTGCCCAGCATTGCCGATAACATTAAACCGGCGACCATCCACTTTCCCGACGTCGTGAATCGAAAATGCCATAGGAAACGCAGATAGCGATAAGCACTCGATCGCTCCCAGTTCATGATGGAACCGTCGTGGCCTGGAGGATTTCAGTCACGATATCCTTCGCTAACACACCCCCGTACTTTGCCTTGGGGTTCATGATCAAGCGGTGTGGTAAAACGTAAGGAGCCAACCGCTGAACATCGTCCGGCAGAACAAAGTCGCGTCCGTTGGCCAACGCCGATGCTTGGCTTGCACGAAACAGCATCAGAGATCCTCGAGGGCTAACGCCCAGTTTCAACCGCGGGTCGTGTCGAGTTTGTCGGACAAGATCGACGATATAGTGCGAGACAATTCTATCGACACGGATATTTCGGACCAAGTCTTGAAAACGGACCACGTCATCCTTGGTCAAGACTGGCTGCATGCGGTCGAGAGGGTGTGAAATCGCTTGAGCGTGAAGAATCTCAACTTCGGTTTCTGCGTCGGGATAGCCCAATTCAAGTTGCACTAAAAAACGATCGAGTTGTGCTTCGGGCAGCGGGTACGTCCCATGGAATTCGACTGGATTCTGGGTCGCCAAAACAAGAAAGGGTGATGGCAGGTCGTGCTGCGTTCCCTCGATCGTCGCCTGCATTTCACTCATTGCCTCCAGCAATGCCGATTGCGTTCGTGGTGACGCGCGATTGATTTCGTCAGCCAACAAGACATGGCAGAACACGGGACCAGGTCGGAAGTCGAACGAGCCTTCCTTTGGATTGTAGATCGACGAGCCGAGGATATCGGCTGGTAATAAATCGGGCGTGAATTGGACACGATGAAAGTCGACGTCAATGGCTCGAGCGACCGCTTTTGCCAGCGTCGTTTTGCCCACACCGGGTACGTCTTGCATGAGCACCGATCCGTTCGACAAGAGCGATAGAACCAGTACCTCGATGCACTCGCGATTGCCACGGATGACCTCCGCTAAAGCGTCGGTAAGGGCGCCGGTTTTCTGCTGTGCGAGTTGGATTTCTTCGAGGCTCATGTTTCTTCTTCGTTGTGGAGGCGAGTGATGGTTCGAGTCCAGGTATTAGCCGATTCGAGGAGGCGCGGAGCGGCTAAAGCTTGGATTCCAACGCCTTCGTGCTGAACAACTCATTGAAGAAGACCTGCATCGCTTTCCAAGAACGCTCATCGGCTTTTTGATTGTGAGCATGACAAAACCATCTTAGCCGATTTCGCCGCGGTCGCCTGTGATCGCGGCGGCGATGTCGGCGCTGTAACACTCCACCAAACTAGCTTGGTTTGCGCTGCGATCGGTTTCGCGAAGCGCGCGTATCGATCGATCGAGTCGGTTGAGTGATCGGTTGGCTGAAAGCCGTTCGCTTGCATCTCGCCGCAATTGTTGACGATAGTACTGGACCGCAAACGAAAAAACGTCTCGCATCGCAGCGCGACGTTTCGAAGGTTCTTTCCCCGCTTGATCGATATGGGAATTGATCACTCGGACGATGCGGACAGGGTCGGGCTGTGGTGCCGCAAACAACGCCGACAATGCCTCGCGAAATTGATCCGCTTGTCCACCCAAGAGGTGTAATGCGACGTGCATATCACCGCCAGCGATTTCGGTGGCTTCGATGATCTTTTCCTCGGCAGCCTCAACATGGTGGACGTCGCGCATTAGTTTGACGGCATGCTCGCCGGATAGGGATTGAAACCGGATCACTTGGCACCGTGAACGAATCGTCGGCAATTGTCGCTGCTCGCTCGTTCCAATCAAGATAATGACCGCACCGAGAGGCGGTTCTTCGAGCGTTTTTAGTAGGCAATTCGCCCCTTCTTCGTTGAGATAGTCGGCGTCTTCAATGATTCCAATGCGTCTTCGACCGCTCATCGGCCGCATCCGAACGTCGCGGCAAAAACCTTCCTGCATCCGTGCTTCAGGGGGGCCGATGAGAAGTTCGAGTGGAATCATCGTCTTGTCACTCGGTTTGCCAACGCGGGTAACGTCGAGATGCGTCCCAGCCGCAACTTGGACGCACGATTCACAAACCCCACAAGGCGACATCTCGGCTGGCTCGCTACGTTGGCACAACAGTGTTTGGGCGAGCAGGTTGGCGGCTGTTCGTTTGCCGATACCGTTTTGACCGACAAATAGAAAACTGCCGCCGATACGTCCTTTACCGATGGAAACCGAGAACCATTTTTCAATTCCAGAGTGACCGATGAGAGTGGACCAAGCCATGGGTATCCTAGGTTCCCGATGGGTTCGTTGATTCGTTTTTCAGCGAGTCACCGCGTAGATTCGCCTTTTCGATTTCACTGATTTTGCTGACCCGTTTCGCGTGCCTGCCACCTTCAAATTCCGTTCGCAACCAAAGCAAAACCAAATCATCGATCGGTCGGTCGCCAATCATATCACCTGGTAGGCAGAGGACGTTGACGTCGTTATGCCGACGGCTCATTTCGACCATCACTTCGCCAGAACAGGATGCTGCGCGCACGCCTGAGTACTTGTTCGCCGTGATCGACATACCGATTCCCGTTCCACAAATCAGGATCCCGCGATCGACCTCCCCTAAACTGACTTTGCTCGCTACTTTTTTGGCGAAGTCAGGATAGTCGACGGTCGAATCACTCTCGGTTCCTTCGTCATGAACGGTATAGCCAGCCGCTTGGAGCGATTGAATGAGCCGAGCCTTGATGTGAACACCACGGTGATCGCTTGCAATGGACACTTTTAACATTCCGTCACCTTTTTCATCATGATTCGCGGTCCGGGTTAGTCTTGTTGTTCGGTTCGTTTTCGTTTTTTGGAAAAAAGTCGTCATCAAGGGAATCGAGCCATTTTCCAAGTTCTTCTTCGATTTGATCGGCACAGGCTCGGTAGACTTCAATATCCATGCCGACGGGGTCCGAGATGTCACCGCCATCACGGCGAAGTGTAAAGATACGATCATGCATCTCAGGCCATGCTGCTAAAATGGCGGCCCGATGGCCACGTGTCATCGTGAGGACAAGATCGGCGACATTCATGACCGATTCGTCGAGTGGACGACTGCTGTGACCGGTCAAATCGAGCCCCCGTTTGCCCATGACCGCGACCGCATGAGGACTGGCCCCCGATCCAGCCGAGGCAGCGACACCGGCTGAGAGGACGCGGACGGCGTCTTCGCACCCGGTTCGCTTTCGAAGCTGCTCGCGCATGATGGTTTCCGCCATCGGGCTGCGGCACGTGTTTCCCGTACACACTAACGCAATCACGGGTTTGACAAATTGATTCATAGCAGCACGTTCAATAACGCCCTCACGGAGTAGTTTCCAGCGATTGCCGTTGACCTGGACCACGGTGGTCCTGCCACCATAACGAGTGGGCCCGTCATCGAGCAGCAGAGGCAAATCGTTGCTATAGCGATCTGCTAACGTTGCCGCGGTCGCAACGACTTCGCCGTAATTACAGTTCGAATGGCTGAAAAGGACAAGCGGTGCAGACAGATAACGGTGGATTTGGTCCAAAACGTCATGGTCGACAACGCGAAAATTGATGCGGTTTTCTTGGCAAATTAGTCGGTTTCTAACGAATTCAGGCAATTGGGATATCGCCGACAATGGGTCTCGGCACTCGCACTGAA
Source organism: Novipirellula aureliae (assembly GCF_007860185.1). Classification (NCBI taxonomy): domain Bacteria; kingdom Pseudomonadati; phylum Planctomycetota; class Planctomycetia; order Pirellulales; family Pirellulaceae; genus Novipirellula; species Novipirellula aureliae. The sequence continues at coordinate 113,445 of NZ_SJPY01000002.1, read as the reverse complement.
TCGTCAGCGGGCCTGGCCAGCAGCGGTGCATGAGCCGCCGAGCGGTCGTCGATTTGTCCCCCAAATAATCGATGGCCGCTTCACGGCTTCGGATCGACAGGGCAAAATCACCCACCCCGGGGCTGTCGTCTGTTTCACTACGCTCGTCCCCCTTCCGCCCCCCGCCGCTCTTGGCAAGCGCACACAATCGCTCCATTGCTGGCTCGCAAAGTGCATGGGCAGCGACGGCATAGCTGGTTTCCGTCGGCAAACCGACGAGTTGGCCCTCGACCAATGCCTGGACGCTACGATGCACAATATCTCGCGAATCCTCTGCCGTTTGTAGGTCTAGGATTTTCAGCATGGAGGGTTGGCTTTGCAAACGGCTGTTTTTTTTTTCGCCAATTCGTATTCAGTTGACAAAGGCGATGGTCCGGCGGTATACGATAATGGAGGATTGTAAGGTGTTTTTCGACGATTTCCCAGTCCGGATCCTTATTCGTCGATAGGGACGTTCTCATCACCGTCGATGGTGTGTGTCTTCAGCGACGTTTTCGGGCAAACTTCGGCATGGACTGATCAACGAGTGAAAAATAACCTCAACCGCCGAAATTGGATGCGTGCCTCGGTTGCGATTGGAACGGCAGCAATCGGAAGCACTGCGATTCCCGGCTGCATCTCCGGGGCATTGCATGGCCAACCTGAACTTGTCTGGGGAAGACGCGGTTTTAGCGAAGGCCGGTTTCTGAAGCCGAGAGCGATTGCGATTGACCCCGCAGATCGCCTCTACATCGTCGACACAACGGGTCGGATTCAAGTCTTTGACGCCGATGGCAATTATCTTCGAGGCTGGTCGACTCCGCAAACCAAAAACGGCCGTCCGACCGGATTGGCCGTCGCCTTGCCTACGGGTTTTTCCCCCAGTGGTGTCGATGGACCGGATGCCCAATTGTCCGCTCACCGCTTACTGGTTGCCGACACGCACTATTACCGCATGCTCTGTTATACGCTGAGCGGAAAGCTTGTTCCCGAACAACAAATCGGTGGCGTTGCCGGCTATTCACCGGGTGAATTTGCGTTTGTAACCGATGCCGTTTGTGACGCGGATGGATGCTTCTATATCGGCGAATATGGCGATTCCGATCGGATCCAAAAGTTCGATCCGAGCGGCCAGTTCATGACGTCGTGGGGTGGCACGGGGAACCAGCCCGGTCAATTCGTCCGCCCACAAAGCTTGGTCGTTCAAGGGCAAACATTGTGGGTGGCCGACGCGTGTAACCATCGCATTCAGCGGTTTGATTTGTCGACACCGACACCGACACTTGTTGGCATTTTTGGCAGCCAAGGCAGCGAGAGTGGCCAATTCTATTACCCGTATGACCTAACCCTTGCCGCTGATGGAACGATCGTCGTTTGCGAATATGGTAACCAACGGCTACAGCGAATCGACAGCAACGGAAACTGGATCGCAAGTTGGGGTGGTCCCGGTTTTCAAAACGGTCAACTCTACCAACCCTGGGGAGTCGTCATCGATTCGGACCGTCGCGTGCATGTTCTCGATAGCAACAATCACCGTGTGCAACGTTTACCGCTGTCGCAGCTAAGCTGAGTTTCTCAATAAGTTTTGAGCCATTCGCTGTGCGTCTCATTGTCATCGAGATGCTGGCAATACATAATCATGGGTCATGCAAAGGCAATTGAAGCCTTCTACTAGCAAGGTCGCGATTTTTTTCGATTTCGCGATGATTTGCATTTGTTCTCTCCGAAATGGTTCCGCACGCTATGACTTCATCGGAAATCAACGCTTACGACGGTTCGCTTGGTGACTTGGTGCATCGTTTAACCCAATCTTTTATTGCCGAGCATGGCGAACCACCAACGTGGATCGTAGCGGCCCCGGGGCGAGTGAATTTAATTGGTGAGCATGTTGACTACAACGACGGCTTTGTGATGCCGATGGCGATCGAACGTTATGTCGCAATGGCTGCATCGGAGCGAAAGAGGGATGACCGGGGGATCGCGTCAGTACGCAGTGTCAATTTGGACGTCTTTGCCGAGATCGATTTGACGAAGATCCCCACGCCGCCTGAGACCCCTTCTTGGATGAGCTATGTGGAAGGAGTTTTTGCTGGATTCATGCAAAAACTTGGCCCTGAATCCACTCAGAAAATTCCCCCTCTCAACATCTTGCTTGAGTCCAACGTTCCCGTCGGTGGAGGGCTTAGTAGCAGTGCTGCCTTGGAAGTCGCTACCGCTACGCTATTGGAAGCCGTCACAGGCGTCGAACTCGGAAAGGCAGAGAAAGCGCTGATTTGCCAGAAAGCGGAACATGATTTTGCCAAAATGCCGTGCGGAATCATGGATCAGTTCAGCAGCGTTTTTGGCCAAGCCAACGCGTTCATGCTGCTCGATTGTCGAAGCCAAGAAATCCGCCAACTCCCATTTTCGAGTGATGGGATCTCGGTGCTGATTACCAACAGCAACGTTAAACACGAATTGGTCGGTGGCGAGTACGCCCAGCGGCGCAAAGGGTGTGATTCCGCGCTCACGAAAATCGGTGCGTCATCGTGGCGAGATGTCACGATGGGACAAGTCGACGCAGCGGAGGCAACGTTAACAGCGACCGAACGTCAATTGGCACGGCACGTGGTTTCGGAAATCGAGCGAACCGAACGAGCAGCGGAAGCCATCGAAGCGAACCGCTGGGAAGCACTTGGCGACTTGATGTATCAAGGCCATGCGTCCCTTCGTGATGACTTCAAAGTCAGTTGCAAAGAACTCGATTTGCTTGTCGATATCGCCAAAGCGATTGGTCGCGAAGGAGGCGTATATGGATCGAGAATGACGGGCGGCGGCTTCGGCGGTTGTACCGTTACCTTAGTTGATTCGGACAAAGTGGTCGAAGTCTCCCAGCAAATTCTGAAAGCCTACAAAGAACAAAGTGGCGTCGAGGCCCAATTGTTCGCCAGTCGCCCGGCGATTGGTGCCCACGTTATTTCTCGTTCCCCGTCCTAACCACTTCGTTTTTATCCACATCCTTCCACTCTCATTCTCCTGATTGGCAGTTCAATATGGCCGCTTTGGACATCATCGTTTTTGTGCTTTTTGTTTTCTCGGTCATCGCCATTGGTCTTTGGAAGAGCCGTGAAGAGGATCATGAGTCCAAGGACGCGCAGGACTACTTTTTGGCGGGGCGTGGTTTGACTTGGTACTTGGTCGGGTTTTCGCTGATCGCCGCCAATATCTCGACCGAGCAATTTGTCGGCATGACGGGCAAGGCGGCCGATTGGCTCGGGATGGCGATCGCCAGTTATGAATGGATGGCCGCGGCGACGTTGGTTGTCACCGCGTTCGTCTTTCTGCCCGTTTTCCTCAAGAGCGGTATCTATACGATTCCAGAGTTTTTGGAATACCGCTACAACACCTTCGCTCGCACTGTGATGGCGATCACTACCATGATCATCTTGGTAGGGGTGCCAACCGCGTCGGTCATCTACTCCGGTGCAAAGGTTATTACCGGGAACTTCCAAGGGGTCGTGGTCGCCGGTTTGGATCTAGGCAGTATCACGGTGGGGTGTTGGATTATCGGAGTCCTGGCGGCAGCCTACGTGTTCGCGGGCGGGCTGAAAGCTTGTGCCTGGGCTGACCTCTTGCAAGGTGCCGCCCTAATCATTGGCGGCATGATTATCGCCTACTTTGCATTCGCTTTACTGGGAGAAACCGATCCCGAAAAATTGATCCTGACAGCACGCAATAGCGAAGTCACCGTGGAAAGCCTCGAAGCCGCAGGCCCGATCGAACGGTTTTACGATCTCAACAAGGGTGAATTGCCCGATGGCAAGTTGCACATGGTACGGCCAACCGATGACCCCGAGATTCCTTGGACGGCTTTAATGATCGGACTTTGGATTCCCAACTTTTTCTACTGGGGGTTGAATCAATACATTACCCAGCGAACTCTCGGATCAAAGTCGCTGGCGGAGGGCCAGAAGGGGATTATTTTTGCCGCCTTCTTGAAGCTCCTGATTCCATTTATCGTCGTGATCCCCGGCATTTTGGCCTTCAACTTGTTCCAAGGGAAATTGCGTGAAGATGCGGTCAACCGAAATGCGCTGATCTTATCCGAAAGGACACCCGAGCTTTATGGCGAGATGTCAAGCATGATGAAGCCTGATCCCGAGGACACGCGTCATGCGACCGTCGCGAAAGCAATCGAGGCAAACTTGGCCGATCCAAAACCACCCGAAGCGACACAGCTTTACTCGTTCAATGACGTGTTTGTCGAGTTCATGCCCGAAGACGCACTAACGGTTGCGAAATACAATCGCTCCGTTTTGGAGGGCAAGGTTGAACTGGGCGACGAGATAGCACTAGGAACCAATGCAATCGATCTGGCAGCACTCAACGACAAGTTGATCAAACTGGCTGAGGTCGAATTGGAAAAGGAAGTCATGTCGGAGACCTTGGTAACGCACGATTACGATAACGCATTCCCGACTTTAATCCGCGAATTAATTCCCATTGGAACGGGGGTCAAAGGTTTCGTTCTGGCGGCCATTTTTGGAGCGGTCGTTAGCTCGCTTGCTTCGATGCTCAATTCCGCATCGACGATTTTCACGATGGACATCTTCTACAAGTTGCGACCGACGTCGTCACAGAAAGCACTTGTGCGGACCGGGCGCGTTTGCACGGTCGTCTTTGTGTTGATCGCAATGTTCATTGCTCCGTTTCTTGGGCATCCGTCGTTTGGAGGTATTTTTACGGTTATCCAAGAATTCCAAGGATTCATCTCGCCGGGAATCTTGGCGATTTTCATCTTCGGATTGCTGGTTCACCGAGCACCGCGTTCGGCTGGCACCGTTGGATTGATCTTGAGTCCCGTGCTCTACGGAACGCTCTACTTTGCACCTCAAACACAAGACATTGCGTTCCTTAATCGAATGGCGATCACTTTCGGAGTGATCCTCGTCGTGTTGACGCTGATGACCTTGATCAGGCCATTGAAGGTTCCGGTCACTCTGCCGGTCAACGAGAACATGAACTTAGAGAGTTCGAAGATTGCCAAATTCTTCGGAGGCGTCGTGATCGTGTGTATGGTCATCCTCTACGGCATTTTCTATTAAGCTTTGTCTAGAACCGTAGTGCTTCGTCAAAGTAAAACTTTAGGGGTGCGTTTTTTTGTGGCTGTGGCTTCCAGTCGCAGAACTGGGGCTGAAAGCCACAGCCAAGTGATACCGCACCCCTAACGCCAGGCCGTACGAATTTCATCCGGCGGTGATCGCGATACTTGCTCAAATACTTGCCCAAATCGTGTCGCTCTACTCTTTAACTGGAAAACGTTGGCCGAGTTTCTTCGCATAATCCGTCGATTCGAAGCAACTTATTCCTGTTGCACCCGATTACAAGAGGGTAGCCATCTTCTCAACTCGATTGGCGACGCTTCCCCTTTTCGATCCACGTTTTCACCATTTCTGGAGCACATCCATGGCCGATAGACGAACTTTACTTTTCGGGACCCGGGGGCAGGATGTCGAAAATTTGCAAATGATGCTAAACCGTTACGTTGATCCGCGACCCGATATCGAAGTCGATGGAAAATTCGGAAATGGAACGAAAGGGACGGTGGTCAAGTTTCAAAACCAAGCGAACAAGTTTCGTTCTCGCAAGATCATTGGCGAGAACCTTGAACCGGACGGAATTGTCGGCCCTTTGTCTTGGAAGGTACTCGATTGGTACGAGAAAAACGATCAAATAGGTCGAGACCGCGATCCTGGGTTTGCAACTCTCATCCGCAGCGGCGGGCGCAAAGTGCCTCATTTTCGGCAAGGCGATCCGCAATGGGGCTCAATCATGCTGGGCGACAAATCGATTGCCTCAAAAGGTTGCGCGATGTGTTCGGTTGCCATGTGCTTGGCCTTTTATGGACACGACATCAATCCAGCATCCTTGGACGCGTACCTCGATGCCAACAACGGATACTCGGGCAACAACCTCTATTGGCAAAAAGCATTTGATGCGGGGCAAACGCTCGGCTGCCGTAGGCCCAGGTTGACTTACCCCGACTATCGTCGCCGAAGCGATTTTATTGACACGATCATGGAACGACTTTGGCGAAACTTGCCAACATTAATCGGGGTCGATTATGGGACCAGTGGCGATGGACGCGAGGATCATTGGGTCGTTGCAGTCGGTTACAACCAGAAAGACATCATTATCAACGACCCGGCAATTGGTAATGGCAATGGTGCCGAAAAGCCAAACCAAGAAATCACGCATCTATACGATTCACGACGTCGAGGTGGATTGACTCCGGTGCGTCTTTGTTTGTTTGACGTCTAGACGATCCTTCGGTCAGGACACCGCAATACGGTACAGGATTAGCAAAATCGCCGCTCCGGTAATTGCCGTTAGAATTCCTTTGGTGCGGCGGACACGCAAGAAGAAGATCAGTGCAAAGCCGCTGAGTGCGACGATCGCTGAAACGATTGCCGATACATCAATCACGATTGACCACGCTTTGCCACTGTTTCGTCCTTTGTGCAAATCGTTGAAGACTGAGACGAGATCGTTGGTCGTCACGGCCACGGTATAGTCACCGCTGCTCCGCGAGAGACGCGCGATCGCGGTATACCCAGGTCCTTGGTACGTCAATTCCGCTTCCTCTTCATACGTGAAGAAATCAGTAACGGTGCCTCGCAGGCCATGCTTTGAACGAAGCAACTCCGCAATCGCGAGCTTATCAACTTGATGACCATAATCGAATTGGTCCCAATTCGCGGGTGGTGATGCATGGATGTTGAGAAGCGACACGTCAAGCGATCCCGATTGTTCGGTCGTACTTTCGCTAAAGAACCAATCGGGATGATTGAGAGTCAGTCCGGTAATGCTGAACAGGAAGATCACTGCGAGGCAGAGTAGTGACAGGTAAATGTGAATCCACCGGCTCCATAAAGCAATGAAGCGACGGGTCGGGTGGCGCAAGGCATGTTTGGTTGGGCGGTGCAAATTCATTTCGAGTTGAATTTCACCGACGCCGACTTGATTTCGACGTTACCAGGAAGCTCCGCTTCAAAGGGCTTGTCGCCAAATTCAAACGGATGCTTCATCAGCTGATACGTACCATGCTCCCGAGCCGCTTCGATGTACAAAACGTACTTTCCAGGTTCGATTGATTTGCCGTCCTTGTCTTTACCGTCCCATGAGAACTTGTAGTTGCCTGGATTTCGTGTTGGCTTTGAGATCACTCCTATCAACGCCGTGTCCTCGACCCGACGTCGCGCCTGATCGCCTGCGTACCAGCGTCGGAGATCACGGTGCCAGCGTGGGCCGGGGTTTTTGGCCATCAAAAAAAGGCCCATCGTCTTGACTGGAAACCCCTTGTTGTCTTCGATCCAAACGGCGACGTAGGGTCGGCGATAGCGTCGAGAGTTGTTGGAATTCGCAATTTCAATTTCGACAACCAGTTCATGATCAGTGGTCGTTGGAGCGTCAACGGTCGAGCCGTCCTCTGCAGGAACTTCACCCGGCCAATTCGTGCTGTGTGTCATCACCCCCGCAGCCGTCACCAGCAAGCACTCGACGTTGTGAAGTGATTGGACGAGCGCGAGGCTGTCAGCCATCGGTAGTACGCTACAGATCGTCGCCAGCACGTCTGCTGTTTCGGCATCCGCAGCAATGACGGTCGCACTCATGATCGTTTGCGTTGGTTGACCACAGCGAGGATCAATCAGATGTGAATAGTTCACGCCCTCGATCGTAAAGTGCCTCTCCGATGGACCGCTTGTTGCAACTGCCTGGTTGTGCAAATTCAGTCGGCTCAGCGGTTTTGCTCCAATGGCGTCCGCCTTAGGGTCGGCAATCAAAATGATCTGTGACATATCCCCAGCGACTCGGATATCACCCCCAATATTCACGGCGATGCCGGTAATCTGCTTGTTGTTGTCGAGGACATGCTTGCACACACCGTCAAGGATCGTTCCTTTTGCAATCGCATTGAGTGTGAGTGGTTCACGAGAAAGTCGTGTCACGCGATTGGATTTCGGATCGACTCGCCAATGATCAGCCGAAACGGCGCGAGCTTTCTCTGAAAGTTCTTCGGGCGTCGGACAACGTTGTGCAACCTCCGCTTCCCTCCATACTCTCGACAACGATTCGGCGGCAGGATTGAATGCACCTTTGGAAATCTGGACCCAATCCTCACAAACTTGTAACGTCATCGCGAGTTCGCTCGAAACCACCATTTCGGCTTCGTAGGGTAACGCGGACAACTTTGACAGCTCACTCGATGAGCTGTAATGGCTATAGATTTCCGAGAGTCGGCCAATCTCTTCTAACGTGGCGAGTTGAGCCGCTTCAGCATGGGATTGATTGTCCGCATTCAATCGGAGTTCGAGTGAACTACCGAGAACGTTCTCATGAAAATAGACAAACTCACCGGCAAATACACCTATCGAGTATATTGAAAACAGACCGATGAAGCATAGAATCCTGAGTCGTTGAGAGGAGGAGTGTTTCATTGTGGTCCTAGGATAAGAGTCGGCGCTTTGCCCGTTTTAAAAGAGAACACCAGCAAAGCGGATTTGTTTCTGTGAAAAGGATTGTATTCCATGAAATGAAGAATATAACATTCAGGAACATTTGCGGCAATTTAGCTGCTTTTGGCCAAATGCTTTGACTGCTGGCACGGAGTCATCAGGCTGTGGTTACGCCCCGTCACTCAAGAGTCTTCACACCGATTTTCGATCGCTTAATGCCGGGCCCTACAAATTTCATGCGGCGGTGATCACGTTTCATGCGGCGGTGATCGCGAGGCTTGAGCAACAAGGGAAAATCGGAACACGATTCGAGTTCAATCCGTTTTTCGAGATCGTACCAATCGCAGGGTTCACCAACGAAAGTACTGTCACCATTGCTTGAATTTGCTCGTTCATTCTCGTGAACGTTCTCTCTTCTAGAACGTGATGATCGCGTCAACGGCGGCCATGAATTGATTGCGGTCGCTGCCGTTGCCGAATGGTCCCGACCCGACACCGGCGTCCGCGTCAAACCAATCCCAGCGAATCTCGGGGCGGACGACCAGATTGCTGTTGGGTGTGTAGTTCAAGCCGAATGTCAGGTCATGGTACACACCCGGACCGGGCGTTGGATTCACCGTGAATCCGTCGACATCGTCGAACCATTCAAAACGAAGCCCCGCTGTCCAGCAATCACTGAACGCGTGCGATAACTCCTGATGGACGTTGTACCACGACGCCGTTCCGCCGCCTGGCAGCACGTTCTCTTGAAATCCGAAATCGCTGTAGATCACGTAGCTCGAGCGTTTGCCAATCTGCTGTTCAAAGACGACACTTTGCACGTACAGAATTTCGCTGCCAGTATCGGCCTCATTGCCCAGACTGAATTGGAACGACAAGGATCGATCGCCATTGTCACCCAGCAAGGTCACGATTCCGAAGCCACTCAAGTCGTTGTTGTTGTCTTCCCAATTGGCCATTCCGCGGTGGAACCCGCCGCCAATCTGCAACGAGTCATTGGGCCGCCAACTCGCGTACATCCCAACCACCGGAACCGTCTCAAAGCTGAAACTGAATCCATAGCTGTTGGAGTAGAAGAAATTCTCGGTAGGAATTGGTCGCTCGTAGCCCACCGGCAAATAGAAGTGACCCAGTTGAACGGTCAAGTCGTTGTAGGCCACTTCTAGATACAACTGCGGCATCGCCAGTCCCATCAAGCCGACTCCGCCGAGCCCCGACCCATCGCCACGGTTCCAATGGTTGCTTAGATCGCGGCGCGTCTCCAAGCCACGCGACTGCAGGAAGACGTAGTTGGTGCCGTAAGTCAAATCCATATTGAAGCCAATATCCCATCCTGAACCACCCGTGTCGGTCTTCCGACCAACGGACAAGTAACAGGAGTTGAGCATGTACTCGTCGCTGCGATAGTTGAAACTCGTCGCTGGAAGATTGCCGGTGCCAGCCGCTGGGTTGGTCGGATCGCGTGAGTTGGTCGTCACTCCTTGGGCGAGCTGGCCATCAACGGTGATCCCCCAACGCTCCAACCGCGTGCAGTCGCCGAACAGCTGCCAAGGATCATCCGCGGAGTCCGGTGACAATACGGAGGAGTCCGGTGACAATACGGAGCCGCCGCATGCAGCGTCAGAGAGGGTGGGGCTGAACCGATCGCAGGTGTCATCAGCGCTAGTCAATCCCGCGGTCCCGATCAGCAGCAGTGTGAGAATACAAGTGTGGGTTTTCGCGGTTGGCAATTGACGTCCTTCTGAAATTCGCATCTTGTCCGGCCTACTGGTCATTCATCGACGCGCAAGGGAATATCAAGCAGAGAAAAGCGGCCCGTCCCTACCGACTCACTCACTGCGAGGTATGACTGGGCGGCCTGCGAGAATAGTCCAAGCCCTTCGGGTGTGTTGGTCGCTGCAATCCGAATCCTTTACCCAATTCGCATATCTCGCATTCAGCGGTCGGTCGTATGCGATTTGAAGATCGTTGTCGTTGCCGATCAATGAAGAGCTCCATCTCTTCCGATTTCGATTTCGAATCTGATACGCCGTCCAGTTGTGTAAGCGTATTCTCGCTCGGCGTCTGCGTGCCTCATGATGCCACCCTCAGGGGCGAGCCTGTCAATATTGAACGTTTCTCCTGCCATCAGACCCCGATGCTATTAGCCCGGCTACATCCAGGCGATGTCATCAGCCATGATGAACAGGATGTTGGGCCTTTGGCCGTGAGAGCAACGCTTCGTCGCCTTCATGCAGAATCCAGTTAAACACAGAAGGGAGGGAAGGCTAGTGGAGTAGGAGTATGGATGTTGATAAGATTGCGAAACACGTGGGATGGGGGATGCTAGCGATGCTCCACTTGTGGAAATTGATCCACAAAACTCCTCGTTCTTAGAACCACCGGCATGAAAACCACACGTCAAGAAAGCTTTTTCGCTGCCCTGCTTGTGAGCGTGCTGGCCCTTTCGGCCTCCAGCAATGCTCTGGGAGCTGACGAAAAACCGAACATGCTCGTCATCTGGGGCGATGACATTGGGCGTGATAACATCAGCGCCTACAACCTGGGCATCATGGGCGACAAAACGCTCACCTTCCGATCGCTTCATCGCGTATCGGAGGAACGCAGCGATATTCGGAAATTAATGAAACACATTGTCACGGAGTGATCTGAATGCCGGAATTTTTCAAACTCAAACGTCAAAGCAATGCAGCGGGAGCGGAAACGTTCATCTGGGTTGACCTGGATGGCCGCACGACCGATTCCGTGGAATGGCTCAAAAACGGATCGGGTTTGCCCGAGCAAGTCATCATGCGTCTGCTCGATGAAAGCACGCTGAATCATCATGAGAAGTTCGATGATGGGCTGCTGCTCCGTTTTCAAACACAAGTAGTCTCACCTGCAATAGGGAAGAGTGATTCGACTTCGGTCGGCTTGTGGTTCGAACGCGATCGAGTGATCAGTATTTGTTCCGCCCCGATACCAGAGATTGAGACTTTGAAGACGAATGTTTCGAAGCATCAGAGCAGCTGGGCTCCACTGGAGATACTCACTTGCCTGATCAACAGCAACGTCAGCAAATTGGAAAGTCTTATCGTGATGGTTTCTGAAAGAACCGACGACTTGGAGGAACAAATTCTTGAGTCGATCGATGACGCAAACTCAGCGCAATTAGATCTCGTTCGGCGAAAAACAATTCGTATTCGTCGTCAGCTACTGACACTGCGAAATCTGTTGGTGTTCATTCTCTCGGATCACTCGCTGCCGATCAGTGAGGATGATCGGCCGGCGATTGAGTCTGTCACCGATCGCGTACGCAACTACCTGGAAATCCTGGAAGGCTGTCACGAAAGAGCACACCTGTTACGCGATCAAATCGAGTCACAGATGAACGCACGATTGAATCAGATTACCTATAACCTGACGATTGTTGCCACGGTGTTCTTGCCGCTCAGCTTCCTTACTGGCCTATTGGGGATGAATGTCTCGGGAATTCCCGAGCAACATGACCCACAGGGATTCGTTGTCGTATGCACGAGTATGGTGTTGATCGCGATAAGTTCATGGATCTACCTGAGATGGCGAAAATGGGTTTGATCGGGAACGAGCAAAGATTGATCCTGATAAGGGCGTCAAAAAATTACTTTCGCATCTGACGCCCGAAGGTACAATCTTGGGCAAATCTGCCGCTGCCACGACGTGGTGCGGGTCGAACATTGCTTCCTGGGAATCGGAACAAACGTCTGATCGACCTCCTGTTGCACCGATGCAATCGGTGCCTTCGATTCACAATCGTCGACGTTGGTTCATGCTTGTTCGACCTCGCTTGTCGATTCACTTTCTGCCTCCGCAATCGCTTTCGAAGCAATCCGCGAGATGAAGACCATCAACAAAATACAGAAAACAAAGCCGACGACCGTGACGATGGTATGTAGCGACGAATGCTCGCTGACGTTGCCAGCGACCTTGGTGACATGGCTGGCCAGATAGCCGAAGTAAACTTCACAAAACAAGCCCGGAATCAATCCGGCCGTCGCAAGAATGAAGGTTGAATATCGCACCCCCGAGGCTCCCAACACGTAGCTGACCGAGACCGGATTGATCGGTGACAACCGCAGCAGCAATTGCAGTCTCAGGCCTTCGCGATTGACGGCGCGTTGAATTGCTCGGAGCTTAGGGTGCGCGGCGAGCATCTTTTCGATCCGTGGCCGCAACAGAGTTTGAGCGGAGAAAAAATTCAACGTGGCGGTGAGCAAAGCTCCAATCACCGTCAAAACGGCACCCCATCCGATTCCGAACAGGACTCCGGCCGCAACCGCCAGCACTGTATCGGGCACGAAAATCGAAGTGAACAGGACCATCATGCCGACAAAGACAAGGCATCCCCAGACCCCATGACCGGCAATCCAACTCTCCATCCCTTTGATGTCCTCGCCCGCATTGCGGCCGAACCAGACAACCGCTGCCAGCACAACCAGGCCGATCAACAGACGGATCCCAGCCGTTTTCCATTGCACCCGTCGATTCAAATGCGCGTGCAATGCTTGTTCGTCATCAGCGTGATCCGTCGATATCCTGTTTTCCGGTTTCAACTTGGGCCCGTTCCTATCGATCATTCTAAGATTCTCAACGCTATCCATTCAGAAACGTGATCGTCGTGTTATCGAGCGAGCGTCGAATCCAATGGGGCCTACTTGTTGTAATGTTCCGTGAAAGGCAAGGCAAGCCAGCCCATCCATGGTAAAGCACGTTGATGCCGGTCAAGGCCACATTCAGCGGATCCCCCGGATGATGATCGCCGGTCGAGGTAATTCGAGGACTATCATCGAAAGCTCGAATCGCGGCGTGCGTATTCTTTCCAGACAAGAGGAGCGTACGACGTACGCCACGACCAGCCACAATAGGAGCAACCCGGCAATGATCTGGAAGATCAAACCTCATCTTAACTTTTTTCCACACCCACTTCATCACGCTGCGGGTTGTCGTTTCACGCCCTTTTGAAGGAAATGACTAGATTTTGATTGGCTGTTGCTAAAAGGCTTTGCTTTTCGGATACTTTCTTGGACTGGCCAATCTAAGCCGATTGGCAATTCACGTTTTCTCAACCCATGACGTTGCTCATTCAATGGAAGAATCCCTTACCTCCTCGCTCCCTTTTTCGCAGGTGCAATCACGGATTGCATCGACAAATCAATGGCATTTCGACATGTCGGCGAACCGTTGTCCGATCAAGGACTTCGTGGGGGAAGTACGGTCGGCTCTGCGGAGGCCCGAAGATTTTCCTGCCGTTTCCGCCGCAATCGCACCCGGAGACCGTGTCGCTTTGGCGGTCGATCCCAATTTGCCGAGTTTGCTGGAAATCCTTGGCGGCGTGCTTTCAGAAATGGAAGAGGCGGGTGCGGATGCCGTTGATGTCGTGCTTTGGGATGAAGCAACCGATGCAACGATCCAAGAGCTGGAAAACGAATTCAAGGGGCGCGCAACCATCCTTCGGCACGACTCGACAAATCGCGAGTCACTTCGATATCTCGGTGCCGACGTCGATGCCGAACCGGTCTATCTAAACCGAGCCATTGCCGATGCTGATTTCGTCTTACCGATTGTCGCTGCACGACCCTGGGACGCGGCTTCCAATCGTCACCTTAGCGGCGTCTATCCGATGTTAGCCGATGCAAATACTCGAATCCGCCATTTGGAATCGCTATGGAAATTCTCTGATTCCGAATCGAAGTCTGGCGAAAAACAACGTGGTCAAAATGAAGCTCAAATCGGATGGATGCTCGGCGTGCAAGTGATGATGGCAGTCGCTGCTAGCGAGGACGGATTGGCGGGCTCGGTGTTCGCAGGCACTCCCGAGACCATTCGTCGTTCGTTCGCTCTGGCCCGCGACCGTAAAGACGAGTATCCGCCTTCTGCGAAATTGGTCATCGCTTCGCTCGAAGGCAACCAACAACAGCAAACGTGGGCCAATTTTGCTCGCGCGTTAATGGCAGCAGCAACCCATGTCGCTCCCGGCGGCACGATCCTCGTTTGGACGAGTATTCAACGCCCACCAAGCGACCGATTGGTCTATCGACTCAACCAAAACGAATCGATGGACGATCACGACTCCAGCAAGTCGTTTGATCAGGACGCCAAGTCAGAAGATGGGTTCACGATTTGGGATGAGTCGGTCGGATTGGCCAGGATTTTGGAGCGGGTACTCGCTGAATCGCGAGTGCTCATCAAGAGCCAGTTAGATCGCGACACGGTCGAGGCGTTGGGATTCGGGGTCATCGATTCGCTTGAAGGTATCGAGCATTTGAGTCGATCGTTTGAAGATTGTGAAACATTTCGAGCAGCTCAATTCGCCAGTGGAACGTTTGATTCATTGGGTTTCGATTCGTTACCTTCGATCACAAAGCGATCATCATGAGCACCGCCTGCAATGAGGTATCGATCGAAGACGCCTACCACTACTGCCCACGTTGCGCGGCGAAGAACAACAAAATCGGCAGCGTTCCTTTCCGCTGTGACCAATGCGGGTTCGCCAACTTTTTCGGTCCTGTCGCAGCGGTCGGCGGATTGATCACCAATGACAAAGGGCAACTGCTACTCGTCCGCCGAGCCGTCGATCCAGGGAAGGGGAAATGGGGGCTACCGGGCGGGTTTGTCGATCGCGGCGAAACGATTGAAGACGCTTTGGCCCGAGAGGTTTGCGAGGAAACCAAGTTGCGGATCACCAGTCACGAGTTGTTGATGACGCATCCAAATGGTTACCGCTATGGCGGCATCATTGTCTCGGTGATCGACATGTTCTTCCTCTGCAAAGTCGCCGACGACGCAAAGATCCAACTCGATAAGAAGGAGCTCAGCGAATCTCGCTGGGTCGATTCCGATAGTGAGCTATTCGAGCAAATGGCATTCGAGTCGAATAGGATTGCCATTGAACGTTGGAAGTCGGCGCCCGAATTGGGTTGCGCCACCTAAATACTAACGGAATTCGGTTTTTCTTAACCCGAAACGCAAGTTTTGAATTTGCTTGTTTTGATAGAGGGTCAGAGCCCCGTGCGTTTGCCCAAGCCAGCCCATCAGGCGGGGTTAGGTAAATTGCTGGGCCTTTGGCCCGGAAGCTGCTCCGCTAAGGAAGGCAGGGGCACCCTAGGAACACGCTGCGGATAACCGCGTTTCCGTTGCAGACCTCGCCTTGGATCCACTTCGAGAAACGTGTAGAACGATAGTCTTGACTGGCTATTGAAGTCTTCATGGGCAATTTTCGAACCAAAACGAGAGACACAGATGACGCTTAGCAAAGAGCAACTCGAAAACACAGATTGGGAACGACAGCGTGCGCTCGGGTGGGATCGCGAAATTGCCGATGAACCGTCCGAACGAGAACATTTGAATAACTACATTGCGTTACAAATGGCGTCGGCGGGTTTGAGCCCTCCCGATTGGCATCGCGACCAATCGCTGACCACGTTTTCGGGCGGTATTCTCGATAGCTTGCGTGAAAAAAATCGCTTGCTAGCTGGATACCGACCTCCGATTGACCAGCGGATCGAGTCGTTTTTGAATCGGTATTTTCAAGACGTGATCGACGGTGATCAATTAAAACTTCCCGGTCGCACTTTGACCCTCGACCGTCATGGCATGGGCCGTGAGCTGAGTCTTCCAGCGGGCGGCCATCATTTTCGCAACGACTTGGTCGACTCGTATCGGTGTTTGAATGGGGTGCTTCACAACCCACGGGCCGATCGGCGCACGACAGCGGGAACCTTCCATGTCGTTTCAGGCGGATTGCCGATTCCCAACGACAAGCGAGTTGTTCCCAAGCACGTGTTTGCAAACCTTTTTCGCGCCGCGATGTCGCCGCCCGATGAATTGATGCTTTTGCCCTACACGTCAACCTCTGAAAATCCAGCAACAACGTGGGTGTCCCTTTTACTCCGCCCGTTGGTTTGTCCTGAGGTGGTTCCGTATACCGAAGCGAAGCGAATGGAAACCCGGTTCTTCGCTCCTGGGTGTCTGGTCAGTAACCTCGATTTTGTCGAGTCGATTTTTGGAAACGCTGGTGATCCACTCAGTTTGCAGAACGATGCTGGCTTGGATGTGCACGGATGGAGTGGGCATACAGGTTGTGTGATCTTGGCCACTCATTTGACATCGTTGACGAAAAAGGAGCTTGGTTTACCGCATTTTGACGATGCGAATGAACGTCAACGTCGCGATTCGATGTGCTGGAAAGACCCATCGGAGAAGTACAATGATGGAGGCGCTTTTAAGGTGACCTGCCGCGATGCTTCGGGCGTTATCGTCACGCTGATTGCCGACAACTACTTTGGGTACTGTAAAAAAGAGGTGAAGACTCAGATAAGTTACGCCACCAATTTGATGGGTGGATGCGAAGAAGAGCATGCGGGCGGCGCTCTGGCTTTTGCATCCTATTCACTCGGTGACGAGTTTCAAGCCGATAGTAGCCGTTACAACCAGAGACGGTTTGCGGATGTTGCCAAAGACTACGCCTCGTTTATCGATGTGCAAGCAGAGGGCTATGGTATTGATAAACTCGATCCCGATGTGATCTATATTCCAGAGCAGGCCAAAGCGACGCTCCATGAACGATGCATTCTGTGGAATCACGAAGGAAAGGAGGTCCGCATCCCATTGTCGCCCAAGCAGATATACATTGCTCCGAGTGGTTATAAAATTCGGCTTGAAAAACACCCTGCGGCACCCTCTTGGCGATTGGTGGGAACGGTTGGCGAAGGCGTGTTTTGTCACAAGCCTTGCACCGTAAGCGGTGGTGGGAAAAGTGAAATTAGCAAGAGCCTTCGGGACTACATGCTATACGGCCCCATCTTTGTCAAAGATCGCGACGAAGATTTTAAGATGCTAGAAGAGATTTTTTCACGCAGTTATCACGATCGCTGGTCGAATGATTACGCGGGCCGAACGGACTACACCGACCAACCAAGTCGTAGTGTTTTGTCGCAGAGTCGAAGTCTCGGGAGTGTGATTCAATTGTTGACGCCATCTCCCGATTTTAATGAAGACTATAACAAATGGCTTCGCACGATCCCCGATCACGTCTACGCTTTAGCGCTTATTATAAAGCGATTCGTCAAGCCGGGGATGGAAACGACTTGGCAGGACGACTTTGGTGTCGATATCGTCAATGGGTCGCCCGGTCACGAACTGAAGATGGATGAACGGTCTTTGGTTGGGACCTATTTACGCGTCGGCTTGCATGACAAGAATTGGCGAACCTTCAAGCTTCGTCAGGATTTCATTGCAGCCGACAAGGTTCAACGAGAAGATGACATCAGTTGTTCGGTCGTGGTGCCGAGCACGTCATTGGCGGATGTTGGAACCGGTATTTTGCCATCGGATAGTTACAAGTTTGTCGAAAACTGCGAGTATCGACTCTTTCAACGACCCGATGATGCCGTTCATCGAGGGCTCGACAAACAAACCGAATGGGATTTGTCGCGGACGGGCAACTTCATTAGCAACTTCGAGCCATTGTCGACGAAAGAAGCGAGACAGATCGTTCAGGATGCGATTGAGTTTGACAAGTTTACTGGACCGATGGAAACGCTACTTCTGAAAGCAGCGTCTTTGCAAGAAGGTTATGTCGTCAGTACGGCAGACCCGCGAATTGTCGACGGCAAACGAACCAAGAACCCCCGCTACCTCCAAGACCGACCCGATCACGTTCGCAGTCAAGATACCTACGTTGCGATGCGAGGGATTCAGTTGCACCGAGGATTGGCTGCGGATCAACCGGTTCTGACTCCCGTTGGTGCGGTCTTATCGGGCCGCCGCAATAATCCACCTGACTTGGAAGCTGGATTCCGATCGTTAGCGGTCTATTCGCCGTTGCACTTCCAAGAGCTACCCGAGCTACTGATGGACTACGTTTGCTCCTTGACGGGGAAGAGCCCGAGCACGACGGGGGCGGGGAGCGAAGGTGCGCTGACCAAAGGACCGTTCAATGCATTGATGCCATCGATTGATCTCAACTCGGTCGTCGTTTCAATGGTGCTCACAGGGGTGGGCGGGTTCAGTACCGCTGCGGGACATGTTGGCCCTAACTTCGAAGTCGGTCATGATATCTCGCTCCTCATTCCTGAGGTTTGGTGTCGATTGCGACCCGAGGAACGTGAACCCAGCGCGATGATTAAGGCTGGTATGCTTGAAAAGTTGGAAGATTTCAAAGTCGACGGGGTCACCGTGCCTGCCAGTCGGTTGGGGTATCGCATCACGCGAAAGTTTGTACGGACTTACTTGGCACGTATCTTTGACAATCCGGTAAAGGTGTTTACACCCGAGATACTGCAGCCTGAATTGCAAGACAAGGAATCTTTTGTTGATGGCATCAAGTATATTGCTGAGGCACAGCAGCGAGTTGCCAAAGCCTATTTCGAGGATGGTGGTTTCGAATTGGCGTGTCCGCCTCTCAAAGCGATTTTGAGTATTATGGCCACAGGTAAATACGAAGGCAAATCGATCGAGGATCCTGAAATTCGCCAGCTATTTTCGCGTGATGCGATGCTGCAAAGTGATTGGTACAAGGCGCGACTTAGTGAAAAGCGGAAGCGAGATACCGATCATTGGAAAGCGTTTGAACAGCGAATCGAGAACATTCTAGCCGAGCCCGATGAGACGGATATCGTGAGTAGTCTCAACTTGCCCGCGCGTTTAGACTTCGTCAAGAAGATGCGAATTCGAGCCGAATCGGCGAATTACGAAGCGGACTTGGTCGGTACTATCGGATGTGATCCAATGCGTTCGATGAAGTCCTGAAAAACGTGGGCACAAGCGTTGGAGTGCAGGCATTAGCCGCGATCCAACGTGAAACCTCCTTCCGTCGAGCTTGTCTCGGCGGAGGAGACAACGGGTGGCTACAAAGTTGCTCCGAACCGGGGCGAGCCCGGCGGAAGCAGCTGCGAGCCAATCCTACCCACTACCCGGCAACGGTGGCCGTTTCCGCAATCGAAGCAGCGACCCGATCGAGGACCGCCTTGGTTTTGCGGATTCCTTCGTACTCGTCACCTGGGCCCTCATACTCGATGCCCACGTATCCGTGATAGCCGTGTTTGACCACAATTTCCATCATTCGGTCGTAGTCGGTTTCATATTTCTTGCCGCCACGTTCTTGATAAGAAATGTTCGAACCCTCCATGAATTGATGAGTCTTTGCACTAACGGCTTTCGCATACGGCATCAGCAAATCGACTCCTTCATAGTTGTCAAACCATTCCACTGGATTACGGGAGATGAAAAAGTTACCGAAGTCGGGTAGTGTTCCGCAGTTGTCGAGTCCCACCATCTCGATCGTCTCGGATAACCACTTTCCGTTACTGCTCAATCCACCATGGTTTTCAACAATCACGTTGATGTCTTGGGGAGCGGCGTGCTCGCTAAGACGCCTGAGTCCGTCCGCAGCAAGCTTTTGTTGCTCTTCGTAACTACCACTGCTTTGTGCATTCACGCGGATGCTATGACAACCGAGGAATTTAGCTGCATCGATCCAGCGATAGTGATTCGTCACCGACTTTTCGCGATCCGCTTCCTTGGGGGCGCCAAGAGCTCCTTCGCCATCGACCATGATTAATAAACTCTTCACCCCTTGGTCGTCGCAACGGGACTTTAGGTCAGTGAGGTATTGGGAGTCACGAGCCTTGTCTTTGAAAAAGGAATTAACGTACTCGATCGCGTCGATGCCAAGCTTCTTCGCAATCGCTGGGAAATCCAGATTCGTCACATTTTTCGATGGATTGCCTAGGGTTCGGTGGAGCGACCACTCCGCAAGCGAGATCGAAAAAGGTGGCGAGTTGTCATCCGTGGAAGGGGCTGCTTCGTTCGCCCAAAGCCGCGAGCCAAGCAAGCCAGTTGACGCCAGTGCAACAGCGGAGGAAGACAAAAATTGACGCCGTGAAGGTAGGTGGGGGACCGTTGACATAAATGCGATTCCAAACAGGATGTAGACAAACACAAAACTCAGCTCCCTAATATAACCACTCTTCGCCCACGTGCGATCGGCAGCGCTCGGTAAATCGGGGGCTCGGCGGGCCGTGCGTTTGTATGGTGACCCTCGCGGCCCGCTGAGCACGCGGTTAAACGGCACGAAGTCGCTTTGGGTGGCGTGTACGGATAACCGTTGTTTTTGTTACAGTTAAGGAAGAAGTTCCCGTTCGTGAGCAAATTTACTCTTAACCATTTACTCTTAACCATCGTGTCGTTTTGAAGACCTATCAACCCAATTGTATGCTTGTCGGCGTGGGAGTCGTCGGGCGTGCGATTTTATCCGCCCACATTGAATCCCGGTTGAACGTGCAAGTTGCCGACTTGGATCCGAACGCGGTGCAGCATGCGGTGGACACGCTGATGCTCGATCCGCAGGATTGGGAGGTTTCTGAGATCACGCGAAACGAACTGGATTTGCCAGCCATCACATTGATTTTCAAACCATGCGCTGATGAAATTCCGGTTTCGAAGGTGTCATCGAGGGGGCCCGTTTTACCTTCCCCCATACTGATCGAATCGATTGCAGAAAAGTTGTCGCTCAAGCAAGAGTTTTTTCGATTCGCTGAGTCTCGGCTTTGCGACGATTGGATCTTTTGCAGCAACACCTCGACGCTGAGAATTCGGGATATCGCATCGGCACTCGATCGTCCCGAGCGATTTTGTGGGATGCATTTTTTTATGCCGGTATCTCAACGCGATGCCGTTGAGGTGATCGCTTCCACAGCAACGGCTGAAGGTAGGGCTGGAGAACCTCAAAACGAAGTGATCAGGCGATGTTGTCAACACGTGGAATTGCTCGGAAAAACTCCTTTACAGGTGTGCGATTCGCCAGGGTTCATTGTGAACCGCATGTTGTCTCCCTATTTGAACGAAGCGATGTTATTGTTGTCGCAGGGCGCGACGGAACAACAAATTGAATCTGCCGCCATCCACTACGGGATGCCGATGTCGCCTCTTGAACTCATCGATCTTATCGGCACGCAAACGATGTTTAACGCCGGGCGGGTTTATTGGCAGGCCTTTCCATCGCGTATCGATCCGTCACCGATACTGCCTGCATTGATAAAAGCAAAACGGGCAGGCAGACAAAGTCGTTGTGGTTTTTACGATTATATTGGCAAGGCGAAACAGCGGAGCGAAAGATTGGCGCCGCAAACGGTCGAGATCTGCAACCGCTACGCTCGAGGAGTGCGTGTCATTGAACGGGCCGAAACTGAGATGCGTCTCGCCGCGACCATGTGGATCGAAGCAGCAATGTTACTCCGTGAAGGCACGGTCACCGACGCGAACTTGAT
The DNA here is from genome assembly GCF_007860185.1 of Novipirellula aureliae. NCBI lineage: Bacteria > Pseudomonadati > Planctomycetota > Planctomycetia > Pirellulales > Pirellulaceae > Novipirellula > Novipirellula aureliae. The sequence continues at coordinate 91,646 of NZ_SJPY01000002.1, read as the reverse complement.
CGCTCGAGCAATGTCGGGCGGATTGGGGTACCGTCATCCGAATGGTTGGTTCGACTATTTCGACGGTATTGGCAGTGGGCCGCTTCACGAATTCTTGATTCGGTACGCCAAGTACTCAAAATCGCTACTCGCACCTAAGGAGTTGCTTGAGCGTCTCGCCTGTCGCTCTCCGAGTGAAACGCTTCGTTATTCTTCTACTTCGAAATGACGTTTGGGTGGCATGGCCGCATCGATCCGCACCGCTTTTTTTCCTTTGAACGCGCCGGCTTTAACATGAAACTTCGGCACGTTTTGTATCGATAACTCTAACGGAGCGTTTACCTCTTTTTCGGTCGTGATCACGTCACCGACTGACAATTCTAGCAGGTCACGGGTACAGATTTTGGAACGTGCCAGCGTGACGACGACATTCACCGGAGCAGCATCAATGCTGGTGGAAATTCGGTCGCGTGTCCCTTCGGTCGGCTTGCCTTTCCCATAGCCCACCCATCCGTTACGGCTTAGTTGCGCATTAAATGATTCGATGGTGTTGAAGGGGATGCACAAATTCATCATCCCCCGATTTTTCCCCAAGACAACTTCGAATCCCACTAAAATCACGACTTCATTGGGCGGCACAATTTGCACCAATTGAGGGTTGTTTTCCATGCGGTCGATTTCTAATTCCAACGCGACAATGTTTTCCCATGACGTCGTCAATTGTTTCAAGAAGAGGTCGACAATGCGGCGAATCAAACGCGATTCGATTTCCGTAAGCGGACGGCGAATCGCGTCGCTCGGTTTCGGGTCACCACCAAGCATTCGATCGATCAAGGCATACGAGAGCATCGGGGCGACGTCAAGAATCCAGTGTCCATCAAGCGGTTGCGGTTTGAGAACACTGAAGCAGCTAGGATTGTCGAGACTGAAGACGAATTCGGAATAGGTCAATTGATCGACGCTTAGCAGTTTCACTTCGATCATTGTACGCAATAGCCCCGACATCGCGGCACCGAAGTTTCGAGCCAGCGTTTCATGCAGCGAGTGCATCGCTCGCATTTGATCCTTGCCAACGCGTTCGGGTCGCTTGAAGTCGTAGGCGGTCACACGCACACCGGCGGGTAATAGCCCCGACGTTTTTGCTGCCCCCATTGCGCGACGTCCGCTTGGTTTGTTGGTTGCCTTTCCACGTGATGAATCGATCGTTTTGCCGACGGTTGGGTTGGACGTTTTGTCATCGCGGTTGGATGTTTCAATGCCACCGCCGCCCGTCTGGTCAACCGTCTCCATCGCCTTGAGCAAGCTCTCAACTTGGTTTTGGCTTAATGATTCTTCTGACATATCCCTTGTCCTTTTACCATGCAAACGACTTTAGCTTCGAATATGGCCGTCGCCACGAACGATATACTTGTAGGTGGTCAATTCTCTTAGCCCGCATGGTCCGCGAGCATGGAACTTATCGGTCGAAATGCCGATTTCCGCCCCGAGTCCAAAGACGCCACCGTCATTAAAGCGAGTGCTGGCGTTGACCATCACCGCAGAACTATCGACCATTTGCGTGAACAACTCGGCAGCTTTCAAGTCGTTGGTGACGATAGCATCGGTGTGTTTCGATCCGTAGCGATTGATATGCTCGGCAGCAGCTTCGAGAGAATCGACAACGGCAATACTGATGGTCGGCCCGAGATATTCCATCGACCAATCCGCTGGCTCCGCTTTGATGCCGCCATCGATCAACGGCAATGCTCGCTCGTCCGCTCGCATTTCAATCTGGTTCTTTTTCAATCTAGCCGCGATTTTTGGTAAGGCCGTTTCCGCAATCGCTTCGTGTACCAACAGCGATTCACAGGCATTGCAAACACCCATTCGCTGGCATTTTGCGTTTTCGATAATGTCGACTGCCATTTCGATATCGGCAAACATGTCAACATAAACATGGCAATTTCCGTCAAAGTGCTTGATGACCGGCATGGTCGCTTCGTTGGCAACACGGCGGATCAATCCTTCACCGCCACGTGGGATCGTGACATCGATTAGTTTGCTGAGTTTTAAAAATTCACCAACGGCCGCTCGGTCTGTCGTGGCGACAAGCTGGACCGCATTTTCGGGCAGCCCGCATTCAAGGGCGCACTTTGCTAAAACATCGACGATCGCACGACTACTATGGATCGCTTCTTTGCCGCCACGAAGGATGACGGCGTTGCCACTTTTGACGCAGATGCCCGCCGCATCCGCGGTCACGTTCGGACGACTTTCGTAGATGAAGAAAACCACGCCAAGCGGAACGCGTCGCTTTAGAATCTGCAATCCGCCCGGACGTGTGTGCCCTTCGATCACTTCACCGACTGGATCGGGCAACATCGCGATTTCTTCTAGCGCCGCGGCTATCGATTCGATACGACCGGCATCGAGCCGTAAGCGGTCGATGGCGGCCTCACTTAGGCCGTAGTTTGGAGCCGCATCGAGATCGATTTGGTTTGCTGCGATAATCTCGCTTGTGTTTGCGATCAATCCCGCTGCGGACTCGCGAAGCCATCGGTTTTTTACTGCGGCGTCGAGCGTTGCAAGCGCATAGGATGCTTTGCGAGCATTTTCAGCCGTTGCATGACAGTAATCCGTTAGGTCGTGAATATCGGAAATCGAGGTTTTTCCAGTGGTAGAAGGCATGGTCGGGGCAGCAAACATTGGGTGTATCGAACAAAAACAGGTGATTCTAGCTCGGATTGTCGACAAACTGGACCGATAGGTCAACGGAGATATCATGCTTCTGCCGCGAATCGTGCTCGATATCCATCAGTTACCGGCTCGTTTGAGGCTGTTTTCCGGTGATTGTCGCCTTCGGCGATTTCGAGGCCCTTAGAGTTCGATGGTGTCCATCACTTGATAGCTGGGGCCGCGTTTTTCCAGAAAACTTGCGATCAGCTCGACCGCATCGACCTCCATTTGACCAAACTTCATGTCCTGGTATGCCTTCACTTTCTCGATGACCTCCTCGCTGGCACGCCGCGATCCGCCTTTGGTTCGCCCAAGGGTCAAATGAGGCCGGTAATCGCGTGGTTCCGGTTTGAAACCTTGATCGGCCAATCTCTTTTCAAGCTTTGCTACAATTTCGCACAACGATCCCGTTGGGTCTTGGCCATAGACGCAGATAACACGCGGCCGATCGATACTCGGCAATGCGCCGATGCCGGCAAATTCAAGCTCGAACGGGGAATAGCCGTCAACGACTTCGCGAATGGTGTTGCAAACCTCGGGAACTTCGGTATTGTCCACTTCGCCTAAAAACTTAAGCGTCAGATGCAAATTGTCGGTGGGAACCCAGCGTATTCCGTCATTCGGTTCGGACACCTTGGCGACCAAACGGGTGGCGTTGTGGAGCACTTGAGGCGAAAGTGGAATGGCAATAAAAGAGCGTATCGTGTGCATGAGTTATTGTAAAAACAAAGGGCGAATCGATTGGACGAAAAAACGGCTTATCAGCCGCCACGCTTTGAACCCCATCGCTGGCTTCGTGGCGGACACCTCCAAACACTGGCGTCCGTTTGGGGCGATGCAGCATCCAAGTTTAACGGTCAACAGCATATCGTAACATTGCCCGACAACGATGCGGTGGTGTTGCATGAGAATCGACCGCAAAACTGGTCCGCCGGTCAGCCATGCTTGTTGTTGGTTCACGGACTTTGTGGATCTCACCAAGCACCCTATATGGGCCGATTGGCTGCTCAGTTTGCTGCCAAAGGTGTCCGCGTCTTTCGCATCGACATGCGAGGATGTGGTGCTGGTTTTGATCTATCCGAGCAATTGACCCACGCAGGTCGAGGTGACGATCTTATTTGTGCACTCGATTTTATCAGCCGGCGGGCGCCCAACAGTCGTCTCGGCGCGATTGCGGTCTCGCTCGGTGGGAACCAAATTCTAGCTGCACTCGGTAAAATCGGGGCAGGCGTTTCAAGGGTACCTGAATGGTTTGATCGTCTCGATCGCGTGGCCACGGTTTCCCCGCCCATTGATCTGCTTCGCTGCAGTGCGAATATGCAACGCCCGATCATGTGGCCTTACAACTTTTACTTTGTTCGAAAACTGCTGGCGAGAATCCCTCCGCGAGTCAAATTGCGGGAAGATTTTCAAGACAAAATTTTTCGCCGCCGTCCGCGAACGCTATTCGAACTCGACGACCAGTTGACGGCGCCCTTGAGCGGGTTTGCTGATGCTCTTGATTACTACCAGCAAGCCTCTGCGTCACGGTACATCGATTCCAATCCGATATCAACATTGGTGTTAGCGTCGACCGATGACCCTGTTGTCCCTGTCGATTGCTTTCGAAAATCGTCGCAAGCGTGGCCCGATACGACGACCGTATGCATCGCAAGGCATGGCGGGCACGTTGGCTTTATCGACCGCCGTAACGGTTGTTGGATGGACCGAGCCCTGGAAACCTGGTTCCAAGGCTTTGTTTGAGTGGAACGTGGCCTACGCTTCCAGTCTGGGGGGGCGACGGAGTCCCTAGGCTGGAAGCCTGGGCCACGCTCTCTTTCAAACTTTCTCTTTCATCCGTTCGGCCAACTTCTTCAACGTGTCGCTGGCGTCATTTTCTTCCAAGACGGCGTGAATCAAGTGCGGATGATCCGGTGAGTTCCAGACACGGTCGAGCGTTTCCAGGAATGAATCCTTGGTTTCGACCTTGTAGGCTTCACCTCGTCCGTAGACTTTCATGAGTTCGGTGTAGTTCCATTTGGCAACCTCGTTGTACTTCCATTCACCGGCATGTAGGTATCGCTCGGTTCCATAGCCGTGATTGTCTAGCAAGATAATCACGGGGTTGTGGTTGTGGTAAACCAGTGTACTGAGTTCCTGGCCTGTCATTTGAAAGGCACCGTCGCCGACGAGTACAACGATGCGATGGTCGGGCCGTGCGGTGGCTGCCCCGAGTGCCGCGGGAATACTAAATCCCATCGACGTGTAGTAGGCGGGGCTAAGAAACTCCGTCCGCTCGTGGATCGTCAATTCGGTTGCTGCGAACAATGAATCACCAACGTCGGCGATCACGATTGTATCCGGATCGAGCCGCTCGTTTAACTGTTCAACCATCCAACTGGTTTGCAGCTGGGTATTGTCTCTTCCCGTTTTCGCTTTCTTCTTGTTACGCGTTTGGGTCTTTGGCATAGGCCGCGGCGGCAAGTCTTTCGATGCTTCGATCAAACCCGACAAGAACTGCTTGAGTTCAACATCGTGGTAGTGGTGATGAGAGACACGAAGCGATTCACTTGTTGCGTAGACACAGCGGCTCGGGTCCAGTTTTGCCGTGTAAATGCCTAGGTTAATGTCGCTTAGGAAGGCTCCCAAAAGTAGCAACCAATCACTTTGCTCGACAATCTGAGTGACATTCGCATCGCCAATCGCTCCTTCGTAGAGCCCGATAAATAACGGATGTTTTTCACTGACAACGCTTTTTCCAAGCATGGTCGTCGCGATCGGGATCGACGCTGACTCGGCAAATTGTAAAAGTTCATCTTGAAGACGGAACCGGTGGGTTTCGACGCCCGCTAGAATAACCGGACGTTTTGCATGCTTTAACCGATCGATCGCATCCGAGACTGCTTCGCTCGTCGCATCCGCGTCTGAGTTTTGAACCGTGCCGCGAAACCCGTGCGCGACCGGAGGGATGACATGAACCATGTCTCGAGGCAATTCGATATAGACCGGTCGTTTGTAGTGGTCGCATGCGTCGAGGACGCGGTCGATCTCCGAGAACGCCGTCATCGGATCGGTCAACTCGGTGGAGGCAATCGTAAACTTTTCGAACACATCGGCTTGCGTGCGAAAGTCGCGGACCATGTGGTGCAGCAGAACTCCGCGATGGCGCTCGTCGAGTCCAGGCGCACCCGAGATCACGACGACAGGCGATTTTTCAGCGAACGCGCCTGCGACCGAGTTGCAGACACTCATCCCACCGACGCAGTACGTGACGCAAAGGGCTCCCATCCCGTTTAGGCGAGCGTACGCGTCGGCGGCAAACCCCGCACAGTCTTCACGCGTGCACCCAATCACATTGATCGGGCTGTTTTCCAATTCGCTATAGAATGACAGCACATAGTCGCCGGGGATTCCAAATAGATCATGAACCCCATAGTCGCGAAGCCGCTGGATCAAGTAGTCGGCTATCGTAACATTGGCGGTCGCACGACGCGTCGGTTTTGTTGTTTCGCCGCGAGCGTTGAGTGAATGATTCATCGGAGCACCTTGGGAAAGAGAAGATGAGGCGTACGCGTTTATTATATGCCGGTATCGCCTTGGTCATTGCCTGTTGTTATGGAACGCGGCAGAAAATTCCTTACCTGCTTCAAGTAGTGGATCTTGTCAAAGATCCAGGTCTTCAAGTAGTGGATCTTGTCAAAGATCCAGATCTTCAGGTAGTGGATCTTGTCAAAGATCCAGGTCTTCAAGTAGTGGATCTTGTCAAAGACCCCGATCTTCAAGTAGTGGATCTTGTCAAAGATCCAGATCTTCAGGTAGTGGATCTTGTCAAAGATCCAGATCTTCAAGTAGTGGATCTTGTCAAAGATCCAGATCTTCAAGTAGTGGATCTTGTCAAAGATCCAGGTCTTCAAGTAGTGGATCTTGTCAAAGATCCAGATCTTCAGGTAGTGGATCTTGTCAAAGATCCAGGTCTTCAAGTAGTGGATCTTGTCAAAGATCCAGATCTTCAAGTAGTGGATCTTGTCAAAGATCCAGGTCTTCAGGTAGTGGATCTTGTCAAAAATCCAGATCTTCAAGTAGTGGATCTTGTCAAAGATCCAGATCTTCAAGTAGTGGATCTTGTCAAAGATCCAGATCGAGAGAAACTTTAACAAATTCAATACCCCCATTGGGCCATGTCGCCACTACGGAGAGCAGATATGGGATACAATGCAGCCCTTGCAAACAAACCCCTTTCCCCTCCTATCCGCTTCGCACCATGTTAAAAAAAATCACTCCGATTCTGCTTTGCTACCTGTGCTTTTCGCCAATGCTATCGGCCAAATCGCCCAATGTGCTGTTGCTATGTATTGATGATTTGCGCCCCGAATTGAAATCGTTTGGAGCTGAATATATCGAATCGCCCAATATCGATGCGCTTGCCAGTTCCGGTCGTGCATTTTCGAGGCACTATGTGCAAGCACCAACATGTGGCGCGTCTCGCTACGCAATGTTGACGGGACGGTATGGACGAACGTCGGCTTCGCGGGGTAACCAAGCATTGGTGGCGCGGAGCAAAGAGATGGCGAAGGCCACACCATCGTTTCCGGAAGTCTTCCGCAAGGCAGGCTACACAACCGTCTCGATCGGAAAAGTTTCGCATCACCCCGGCGGACGGTATGGAAAGGATTGGAACGATCCCGATTCGATTGAAATGCCCGGTGCCTGGGACCGCCATTCGATGCCCACTGGTCCTTGGCGGCATCCGGAAGGAGCGATGCACGGACTAGCCAACGGCCAAATTCGCAGCGAAAAGCAACTGGACGTCTTTGAATCGTTCGATGGTCCCGATACTGCCTATCCTGATGGTTTGACGACCAATGCTGCACTCGAAGAACTCGACCAATTGGCAAAGACGGGTGAGCCCTTTTTACTTGCCGTTGGGATCATTCGACCTCATTTGCCCTTCGGTTCACCCGCGACTTACATGCAGCCGTACCTAGACGCAGAATTGCCAACGATTGCTCACAAAGAAAAACCGCTCGGCCTTTCAACTTGGCACGGATCGGGTGAATTTTTGAGATACAATGGGTGGGGGAAAGACCCACGTCAGGATAGCGAATTTGCCGACGAAGTACGAAAACACTACGCCTCCTGTGTTACGTATGCCGACGCTTGCGTTGGCCGGATTGTTGATCGACTCAAAGAGAACGGCTTGGCCGATGATACGATTATCGTCTTGTGGGGCGACCACGGTTGGCACTTGGGTGAACACGCGGTTTGGGGAAAACACACTCTATTCGAAGAATCGCTTCGATCACCACTTATTGTCTGCGCCCCCCAGGTCAAACAGGCTGGTGTTCAGAGCAAAGCGATTGTTGAATCGATCGATTTGTTCCCGACGCTATGCGATTTGTGTGAGCTGCCAAAACCCTCCAGCCTCGACGGTGAATCGCTTCTGCCGATGCTCGATGACCCCAGTGTTGATGGCAAGTCGGCGATCTCTTATGGTGGCTCGCGCGACACCATTCGTACTGAGAAGTATCGTTTGATTCGGCATTTAAAAGGGAAGAGAGTTACGGCAAACGAACTGTACGACCACCAAATCGATAGCGGTGAAACGGAGAACATCGCCGCTGGGAACGCTGACGTGGTAAAAGAACTCAGTGCAATCTTGGACGAGAAACTCGAAGAATAGCCAGTTTGGGTGTTAGGCTAGGCTGTTCATGCCGGTAAACCGCGTGCCCAACGGGGCCGCGTGGGAAAGCCATTTGTATAGGACAATCATGGAAACGATCAAATTGGCTGACGGCGGACTCCTGCGATACGACCAAGACTTCATGGAATCGAAACTTGCCGATCGCTACTTTAAGGAGATCCGAGATCAGTGCAAATGGGAACAGAAACCGGCACTCTTTGGGCACAGGCAACCTCGGCTGACCGCTTCCTACGGCGACGAAGGGATCACCTATCGCTACAGCGGAACTACGAATGTTTCGTTGCCCTGGACAACGACACTGCTAGAGATCAAGCAGCGAATCGAAGCGATCCAAGGCGAGTACAATTACTGTCTCTTGAATCGGTATCGAGGGGGCAGCGATAGCATGGGATTGCACGCTGACAATGAACCTGAGATGGGCAATGTCATCGGTTCCGTTTCGCTCGGCGAAACACGGAAATTTCGAATGAGGCATAATACGAGCAAAGAGACAAGAACGTTTTTGCTCAGCCACGGATCGCTGCTCATTATGGCTGGCACGATGCAGCAGTTCTGGAAACACGAGGTTCCCAAAACGGCTCGCAAGGTAGGCGAGCGGATCAACTTGACGTACCGAAAGATCACGGCTCCTTGATTGTTTAACAACAAGTTGTAGGCGATCATTTGCGAAAAAGCTGGCGCCTTCGGTTAAGCGTTAAACGTTCAAATTGAGAACGTTACTATTCCCGTTTTTACATCATACATTGCCCCCACCACTTTGACGCGTCCGTCTGCAACGGCGAGACGAATCACGTCGCTTTGGTGCAAGATTTTATCACAAGTATGTTGGACATTTCGTCGTGCCACGGTATCGACCAAGGCTTCACGCTGTTCCGTCGACAAAGCTTCGAAAGGCATTTCGCCGGGTGATAACATACTCGGTTCAATCTCGTCAACGATTGCCTGCAAGTGCTGGCATCCGGTCGCTGACATCGCGTTTTGTCCGCTCGATATTAGGTGGATCGATGATGTTACTGCACCACAGCGGGTATGTCCCAGTACGACGAGGAGTTTGACACCGGCGACACCGATTGCATATTCGAGGCTACCGAGAGAGATCGGTCCGACGACGTTGCCAGCGACACGGTTACTAAAGATATCGCCCACGCCGAGATCAAATACCAACTCGGCGGGAACTCGCGAATCGATACAGCTTAAGACGGCCGCAAGTGGGTTTTGGCCTGCTGCGGTGGCATTGACTTGCCGCGACAAATCTCGGTTGAGTTGCGATCCAGCGACGAATCGTTGGTTGCCCGCACGGAGGATGTCGATCACTTGATCTGCCGTCACCGCGTCCTGCAACGCACGCGTCGAGTAGTCGGCGAACTGAATGTCATCGGGCATTGAATACTTTGGCTGAAACCCTTTGACGCTGACGGTAATCCCCCGCGCTGGAGCTACGTTCTCTTTGAAGTCGCGAATGAAACTGAGAACGTCGGGGTCGATGTAGTCAGAATCGGTCGCATTGATTAGCAATTGACTACCGGAAGTTGCTTCGTTTAAGACGCGGTCAATCGCGGCACGATTCAAGAAACTAACTTGATTCGAAAGTACGATGTGCGTCAGATCGCCGGACAGGTAGGTTTCGACGACCTGCCGAATCGGGTGCCGGACGCTGCGATGGAGAATGAACAAAACACTGACGCCGAGTCCAACCAGAATTCCGAACATCAAATCGGTCAGTACGATCACGACAATCGTGATGAAGAACGGCAAGAATTGATAACGCCCTTCACTCCACATCTGTTTGAACAGCCGAGGACTTGCCAGCTTCATTCCCGTAATGAACAGAATCGCTGCGAGAGCGGACAGTGGTATGCGGTTCATGAGGGCTGGTAACAGCGATGCGCTGAGCAGCAAAAATGCACCATGGAAAATGGTCGACATCTTGGTTCGTGAGCCCGCTGCCACGTTAACCGAACCGCGAACGATTACCGACGCAACAGGTAGCCCCCCGATTATGCCACACACGACATTGCCGCAGCCTTGCGCAATCAATTCACGACTGGCAGGTGAATATCGTTTTTTTTGATCGAGCTTGTCGACCGCTTCAAGATTCAAGAGCGTTTCAAGCGATGCAATCATGGCAATCGCGAAAGCACCCGTGTAGATGGCGGGGTTGGTGACCTGTGAAAAGTCAGGCCGTTTCAAAAAACTAGCGAATTCAAACAAACTCGTTGCGACAGGGATTTGGACACGATGACTCGGTCCGATCCGCCACGCTTCTCCACACGATGCCAATAAACTGGTCATCAAGATTCCGAATAAAACGACCACCAGAGGAGCAGGCAAGATCAGCCGCTTCATAATGGTAAGACGATCCCAGCATAACAACATCACGATCGAGATCATTCCGATCAGCATGGCACCGAAATGGATCTCGCCTGCGATTAGCGTATTGACTTCAGTGATCGTCGTCAGGAAATCGCGTTGTTGTAGCAAGATTGTATCGGCCGCCGTTGCATCGTGTCCAAGCAGGTGCGGAATTTGCTTCATGACCAAAACAATGCCGATTGCAAACAGCAGACCTTTGACCACACTCGATGGAAAGAACGCTGAAAACGCACCTCCACGAGCGACACCAAATCCGATTTGGATAAGTCCGGCAATTAGAACCGACAACATGAAGGCTTCGAACGAACCAAGCATGACGATTTGCGACGCGACGAGTACCGTCAAACCGATCGCAGGGCCGCTGACACTTGTGTGTGATCCGCTAACAAAGCCAACAACTAAGCCTCCAACAACTCCAGAAACCAGGCCAGTGAACAGGTCGGCACCCGATGCAAGAGCGATGCCTAAGCAAAGCGGAAGTGCCACAAGGAAAACAACCAGACCCGCTACCAGGTCGTGTCTCAGGTTCACGCGCGTCTGTGAATGTGGAGGTTTGAGCATCGAGTTGCTTTTATGCAAGGTGGATCGGAGGTCTGGCAGCTTACAGCATATCCCCTTCAATCGTAGACCATCAGCAACCGGTCGGCGAGGCAGCAAAAAACGCGATCGAATCGTCTCTGTTCACAGAGGTTTTAGAAACGACCACGCGGTAGCGAAACTCGCCAAGCGTGTCATTCCACCACGCATTAATAACGTGATTGAAACTGAGCATAGAAGAAATCAGCGTCCGCACTGTCGCCCGCAATCGCAGGCTTGATGCCGTCGGTGTCGTAATAGTCGCCGCCGGAGAAGTGGGAATAGCCCAACAGGACGTTGTTGCGAGGATTGAGGTTGATGTTGAATAGCACATCAATCTCTTGTCCAAGATCCTTCGATTCCGCTTTTGTGGTCGAGTTGTAAGGATTCATTGCGACGCTATACGGAGTCGTTTCTTCGACCAGGCGGAAGGAGTGATACCAGAGCACCAATGAGATGTTCTTGGTTAGGGGCGCGGTCGTCAGCACGTTGAAATCGTGTAGGTTGCGACGTCCGAACAAATCCATAAAACCATTGAACTTGTGAGCGAGGGGGTACAAGGGATCGTAACCATTATCGCCACGGCCAACTTGGTCAAAGTCATCTTCACCGGAGGCGTAGTCATAGTAGGCCCAAACGGTAGGGCTCAGCAAACGCGTTTCGTATTTGCGACCGATGCCTGCTGTGAAAAAGCCCGCATTGTGATCACTGTTGTTCTCATTTTTGCCAAACTGGATCGCACCTTCCATGTCATAAAGTATTCCCCTATCGGTCTCACCGGCGGTTCGGCTGCCGAACGTCTGATAGCTGAAGCCGACATCGCGATTTTCGTAGCCGAGATAGTAGGCGTCGAAGACACCAAGCGAGGTCCCCTTTTTCGAAGCATAGATGCCGTAGAACGGTTGATTGGAATCCGCATCGTCTAGCTCATTGGGAGCGACGGGCACATATTGAGTCCAAAATGCGTCGATCGAGGTGTCGCCGCTTTGGTAAAGTAGTTTTACACCTTCGAAGGTACGGCGAGTGTTTGCCCAATCGAGTGGTGAAACGGCTCGTTGGACTCCGTACAATAATTCTTGTCGACCGACACGAGCGGTGAGCTTGCTCGATCCGGTATCAAGCAGCAGTACGTCAGCGAACAAGTTTAAGAAGTCCATGTCGTTTTCTTCGATCGGACGCGGAGCAAACTCTTCATCCGACGAGTTGGCGTCTAAGATTTCGCCATAAACACGCAGGGTGTCGTTGATTTTCCAATCGGCATACAACCGTTGTCGGGTGAGCCAGAAGGTGTCGTCTTTGCCGGTAATTCCCAGTCCGCGAAGGTTGCGTTCGTCGTGATAACGATAGCGTGTTTCACCGCCGAAGCTAAAGGTACCCCAACGAGTGTCGATGTTCTTGAAACGATCGCTGTAGAATGACGGGCCTTCGTAGCACGGATCCTTTAGGTAGGAAAAGTTGTTCTCGTAGAAAACGCCAGCATAGGCAGACATCATTTTGGCGTAGGCAGCCTTCTTGTCCGCTACGCTGCAACACGAGGTCGTGCCGCAATTGCAGTTGGTGGTGGCAATGGCTCGATCGTAAATCACCGGAGCCGGCATGGTGGGCGCCAGCTGTTGGGGGGCTTCAAAGACAGCAGCACTGGTCTCGTCCGTTTCAACCTCGACAATCTCGAGTTGGTCTTGAGAAAGTCCTACTTGCAAATAGGGACGATCGGCTTTTGCGATTGTCATGGAGATGGCTGACACGGCGATGATTGGCCCGATCGCGGCGAACGCCAAACGCAAATTACGAAGCCAACTGTGGTCCATCGTTTCTACCATTCCCTTTCCAACAACGGCCAACGCGTTGCGACCAAAAAAACTAAATGGGTTCCGCCCACCATTGGTTTAGTCGGCAACGGCTCGTGGCTTGAATCGCCATTGCTCCCAACAAAAGGCGATTTCGGGGGGGGCGTATCTGACATTCGGAGAAACCGGTTTTATTGGGGTAATCCATGTATCCCGCACCTCCCATTTCTCTTTCCACTGATTTGGCATAAGAACTGCGTCTCTGGGGAAAGGTTTGTCAGCAATGCCAAACTGACGCTTCCATTTTTACCTTTTTTCGCGACGAAACTTACCATGTTTTTCCGCTTACTTGCCGCCTTTATCCTCATTCCGCTTGTGGAATTAGCGTTGTTGCTTCGACTAGCGGATGCCACCAATGTCTTTACGACGCTGCTAGTCGTAATCGGCACAGGCATCCTCGGCTCGATACTCGCCCGTCGTGAAGGTGCCATGGCGTGGCATCGATTCCGATCCGCATTGGCTAGCGGGCGGATACCAAGTCGTGAAATCCAAGATGGATTGATGGTCGTTTTTGCAGCAGCACTGCTGTTGACCCCAGGACTCTTGACCGATGCGGTCGGTTTCCTGATGTTGATTCCCGCGGGTAGAAACTGGATTCGATGCCACGTGTTGAGCCGGTACATTCGTTCGAATGATACCTCCGCTCCCTACCAAAATTCGCGGCAGCAAGATCAGCCGAATCGGCGACCGATGGGCGCAGGATCGACGATTGATGCGACCTCCTTTCACCGCACCAAATAGTTTCCGCTGCGTCGCTTGATTCCCAGTGGCTAGCACAGTAGTCTATCCATAGTCAGGGTCTCGAAATCTTAATTGTAATAGCCGGAAAAAAATGGAAGATCAGCAAGAAGAATTTGGTTCTTCTAGCGCTTCGTCACGTTATGCCCAAGACTCATCTTGGGGAGCGGAGTTGTGGCGTGAGAACTATGGAAAGACACTCGTGTTTGTCTTTGTCGGAATTACCGCTATTGGTTTTGCGTTATTAGCCTATCGCGAGCACCGGTTCGTCGCTCCACGATTCCCAGATGAAGCCGCCTTCAACCAGCCCGCGACCGGTTTGGACGAAAACGCGGAGCTGGACGAAAACGCGGAGCTGGGTGAAAACGCGGAGCTGGGTGAAAAGCAACGAGGTGAATCGGAGACGTCAGAATCTGTGAAAGATCAGAGAACGGAGGATTTGGAGGAGAGGCCAGAGCCCGAGGATGGGCTTCAGACCGAAGAACCTCAAACCGCTGACGAACCCTAAAACCTTTGTCTCGCGGTGATTCCAAACATCTCTTTTGATCCCTTGCCTCTTTTTCCTTTCTGCTCTCATGATTCGAACTCGATTTGCGCCTAGTCCTACTGGATACCTTCACATTGGTGGCGTGCGGACAGCCCTTTTCAATTGGTTGATCGCTCGCCAAGCGGGCGGTCAATTTATTCTTCGCATTGATGATACCGATGCAGGTCGAAACGTGGCTGAAGCGATTGAGCCGATTCTCGACGGTTTTCGCTGGCTTGGAATGAATTGGGATGAAGGCCCTCAAGTCGGTGGGCCCCACGATCCGTACTACCAATCACAACGAGATTCGCTCTATAAACAAGCCGCTACAAAGTTACTCGAAAGCGGTCATGCGTATCGCGACTACGCCCGTCCCGAAGAGTTCACGGCGCTACGCCAAGAAGCGGAGAAGAACAAGGTACCGTTCATCTATGATCGCCGCTGGATGGCCGAAGACGATGCCGCTGCTGCAGCCTTTGAAGCCGAAGGACGTACCGCCGTCGTGCGGCTAAAAATGCCGCGTGAAGGGGAATGCGTGATCTCGGATCTGGTTCGTGGCGAAGTGCGAGTCGATTGGGCGGCGGAACAAGATCACGTCATTCAACGCGCGGACGGAAGTTGCTTGTATCACCTCGCCTCGGTGGTCGATGACCACGAACTCCAGATTTCTCACGTCATCCGCTCTGAAGAACACTTGTCCAACACACCTCGCCAGATCTTTATTCTTGAGTCGTTGGGATACGAACGCCCTGCTTACGCCCACCTACCATACGTTGCGGAACCAGGCGGCCATGCCAAATTGAGTAAACGTAAGTTGGCGAAGTACCAAAAGAACAAAGGCTTTGCAGACTTACTCGCTCATGGTTGCCGCATCGCACAGCGCTGTGGTATTTCAGCCGAGGCCGATACCTTTAATCCGGTCATAATCGATTTCTATCGTGAGATCGGTTTTACACCCGATGCGATTTTGAACTATTTGGTTTTGCTCGGTTGGTCGCTTGACGGCGAGAGCGAAAAGTTCACGGTCGATGAAATGATCAAGCTGTTTTCACTCGACCGCGTCACCAAAGCTCCCGCTTCGTTCGATTCCACAAAACTACTCTCTTTCCAAGGCGATGCTTTTGCCGCATTGCCGCTCGAGACACGATTGGAAAAGGTCCGCCCGTTTGCCATCGCCGCTGGACTTACTTCGTCGGACAGCCCCGAGTCGGAAGCTAAGTTGAAAGCGGTTGTCGAAGCGGCAGGCGATCGCCTGAAGATCGCGGGGGATATCTTGGACTTCGACTATTGTTTCATTGACGACTACGCTATCAATGAAAAGGCCTACCAAAAGCGAGTTGTCAAACCCGAAATGGCCAAGCCTCTGTTGGCAAAACTTGTGGAGCCACTTACCCAAGCGGATTCCTTTGACGCCGAAACGCTTGAAGCCTTGGTCAATCAGTTTTGCGATGACCAACAGATCGGACTGGGCGATATCATCCATGCGTTACGCGTTGCAACCACCGGGTCACCCGCTGGGTTTGGGATGTTCGAAACACTTGAGGTGATTGGCCAGGAAAAAGTAGTCGCCCGAATCACTCGAGTCGCTAATTCATGATTCGTCGATCGTGGGGGATCTTTCACAAAATCCAACCGCATGGGGATCTTTCACAAGATCCACTACGGTCAAGCCAGATCTTCAAGAGACTGCTTCTCTAGGGCGTCTCAAGTTCCCTTGTTGGTTTTTAGTGGAAAAACACTTTTCTTAAGGGCTCCTAGTGCCTACAATTGGCTTGCGGTTGGCGAGTAGCAGTTTGGCTCGGTTATTCGCTTTCTCGTCAGTCGTCGTGGTTAATCCATTCCAAGTGACCACGCTTATTTCTTGTCTGTTTATTCGGCTGATTCGACGAGCCAACAGTCCCCTATGTTTTTCACATCATGCTTGGTGAGAGCATGACCGTCGATTCCTTTCTTGATCGAGGAATTCGTGATGGGACATCTACTCAAGAACGAACTTGCGGTGTCTAAGCGAGCGAAAGGGTCGCTGCCACCATCGAAGATGGATGGCATTGACTACTACAAAGGTTTTGCTGCCTTTGAACTGCTTCGTCATGCGGCCGAAGTGATCCCTGATCGCAAGGCGGTTGTGTACGGATCCCAATGTTGGACGTATGAGGAACTCAACCATGACGTTGTTCGCGCCGCATCAATGCTGCAACGCCTAGGAGTCGAACCAGGTGACCGCGTCGGCGTTTTGCTGCCCAACGTTCCTGAGTTTCTAATTACGATCAATGCGGTATGGCGATGTGGTGGTATTGTCGTTGCCTTAAGTCCGTTGATGGTGCCTGAAGAGGTCGAGCGGTTTGTCAAAGAAACGAAGGTTCGCGTCGTTGTCGGCCTCGATATGTTGGCCCATCTGCTTGCTGGATGCCAAGACGAGCTCGAGAAGACCCTGTACGTTTCCATCCGCGAGCATCTGCCGTCGTTGAAACAGATCGGTTATCTATGGGTGCGCATGCAGCGAACGGGCGTGTTGTCACTTCCAAGCAATCCGTCGCATTCGTGGTTCTGGAGTGAGGTCGAGGCTGTTCGTCGCGAATGGAAACCGGTCCGGATTGATCCGGCGAAGGACGCCGCCTACATTCTGCCGACGGGGGGGACGACGGGTTCGCCGAAATCGGTGACACTTAGCCATCAAAACATGGTTGCGAATGCTTGGCAACAATTCGAATCGACGAAGCGAGAATTTGCCACCGAGACGATGATGGCCGTGTTGCCGTTTTTCCATAGCTATGGCGTTTCGGCAATCGCTCTGGGAGGAGCAGCCATGGGAGCGACATTGATTTTGCATCATCGCTTCAATACTCGCCAAGTGATCCAATTGATCGAGCAACATAGGCCTACAGTGTTTCATGCTGTCCCGGCCATGTTGGTTGCGATGAACCAACGACTGCGAGATTACCCGGCTGATTTGAGTTCACTCAAGTGGGTGATTTCCGGTGGGGCACCGCTGGAAGCGGAAGTCGCCGAAGAATTCACTCGCTACTGCGGAGCGGTCATGGTCGAAGGTTTCGGCTTGTCTGAATCGTCACCGGTAACGCATGTTGGCGATCTCTTTGGCCCACCTGAGTATGGCACGATAGGTTTTCCTCTACCTGAAACACGTTGTCGAATTATCGAGGAAAGCGGCGACAGCCACGAAGATATTGGTAGTGGCGAGATCGGTGAGCTGATTGTTCGTGGGCCTCAAGTCATGTTGGGGTACTGGGAAAATCCAACGGCAACGGCTGAAACGATTCGCGATGGTTGGCTACACACGGGTGATCTGGCAATCCGCCGCAGCGATGGTCTGTATAGCATTGTCGGACGCAAAAAGGATCTCATCATCACTTCGGGCTTCAACGTTTATCCCGCCGAAGTCGAAGCGGTACTCCGAGAGATTGACGGCGTTGCGGATGCGGCAGTCGTGGGGGTTCCCGACAGCGAACGCGGCGAGATCGTCAAGGCATTTATCGTTATGAAGCCGAAAGCCGAGTGGGAGGAAGCGAGGCTACGCCAGCATTGTCGTGACCATCTCTCGAAGCACAAACAACCTCGCATCTATGAACGATGCGCGGAAGATCTTCCCAGGAATTTTTTGGGCAAGGTGATTCGGCGCAAGCTGCGTGAAGCCGATCAAGAGACGACGCAGTCGACCCCCGTTGGCGAAGGAGAATCAAGTGATGCAATCCAATAAACCGATCGCCATCGTCGACGGGGTACGGACGCCGTTTGCAAAAGCATTCGGAGCATTTATCGACGTTTCAGCCGTCGAGCTTGGCCGCACGGCACTCGAAGCCGTACTCCTTCGCTGCGGCTTATCCGCCAACGATATTGACGAAGTCGTGTTTGGCAACGTCGCGGGGCCTGCTGATTCGGCCAACATCGCTCGAGTGATTGCGTTGAAAGCTGGCGTTCCCAACGACCGCATCGCTCATACGGTCAACCGGAATTGTGCATCGGGAATGGAATCGATCTTTGCCGGATGCAGTCGGATTCGAGAAGGCCGTGCATCAACCATCGTCGCTGGAGGCACCGAATCGATGTCACAGATTCCAATGTTGTTGAGTCACGAGGCAGCGAAGCTCTGGTTACGACTAGCTCGCTCCAAGTCGATGCTCGATCGGCTGCGTACGATCGCGTCGATGCGTCCGAAGCATTTCAAACCGGTTCCAGGGATTGAGCTGGGACTGACGGACCCGGTTTCAGGTTTGAATATGGGCGAAACCGCCGAAGTATTGGCCAAGGAGTTTCCTATCACGCGTGACCAGCAGGACGCGTTTGCACTGGAAAGTCACAAGAAGGCGAGCGAAGCCCAGGAGCGATGTTTTATGTCTGGCGAAATCGCGAGCGTCACACTTCCAACCGGCGAAGCGGTCGAACGAGACAATGGACCGCGAAAAAATCAAACGCTCGAACAACTCGGGCGTCTGCGTCCGCTGTTTGGACGGGAGGGAACGATCACTGCTGGCAATAGTTGCCCGCTTACCGATGGTGCCGCTGCTTTGGTTTTATCCGATCCTGACAAGCTCGATCGATTTTCTCGCCCACCCCTCGGTTACATCACCGCCTATTCAATCGCCGGTTGCGATCCGCGACGAATGGGGCTCGGGCCTGTTTATGCAACCGCAAAACTGTTTGCAAAAACGGGCTTGTCGTTTACGGACTTCGACAACATCGAAATCAACGAAGCCTTTGCGGCCCAGGTCTTGGCCTGCGAACGAGCGTTTGGATCAAAGCGTTTTGCGGAAAACGAGTTATCACGGTCAAGTGCCGTGGGCGAATTACCGATGGACCGCGTCAACGTGCATGGTGGTGCGATCGCACTCGGCCACCCGGTCGGTACCTCGGGAACCCGAATCGTACTAACTCTACTACGGACACTCAAAGCAAAGGGGAAGCAGCGTGGATTAGCAACACTCTGCGTAGGAGGCGGCCAAGGCGTTGCGATGGTGGTTGAGACATGACGAGCCCTCCCAAGCAAAGCAGGCTGCTGAATGAGTAGCATTTGAATGAGTAGTATTGAACCTAGCCCAGAGGGCAGCACATTGCAGTCTTGTGTCGGCCTCCGGCCTAAGTACATTGCACGACTTAAGCAGGCTCCAAAGTTTCGCGGTGGTAGTAAACCCAAAAAAGGAACCAAACCATGAACAGCAAAACCTACGACGCTTTCACGCTCCAAACCGATGCTCGCGGTGTGACGACGGTGATGCTTGATGTACCAGACCGACCACTCAACGTTTTGGATGCTTCGGTGATGCACGAACTAAATGATCTTGTTCGCGATTTGCATGACTCGTCATCGACAGCGGTTGTCTTCACCAGCAGCAAAGAGTCCGGCTTCTTAGCAGGTGCAGACATCAATGCGATTACGAAAATCGCTTCGCCCATCGAAGCGGCCCAGCTCATTGATGGCGGACAACACTTGTTCGATGCGATCGATTGGCTGCCGATGCCTACGATTGCCGTCATCCATGGGCCCTGTCTCGGTGGCGGTTTGGAGTGGGCGTTGGCGTGTGACTACCGGATCGCTCGTGATAATAGTAGCACCAAGATTGGACTTCCTGAAATAAAACTCGGCCTGATTCCTGGTTGGGGAGGAACGCAGCGATTACCAAAACGAATAGGAATTCGCAGGGCATTGTCGATGATTCTACAAGGCTCGTTTTTGTCCGCTTCCGAAGCAGTCAAAATCGGACTTATCGATCGTGCGATCGAGCCTGATTGCTGGGATAGTGGCGTTTCCGCCTTTGTGGATGATGTGCTCGAATGCCCTAAGCGTGCTCGACAAATTTCCTGGCCTGCAAGGTTGTTGCGTTCGATAGAAAACTCTCGCATTGGCCGTCACCTGGTGTTGAACGCAGTGCGAAGTCGGACCAGATCGAAGGCGGAGCACTATCCGGCGATCGATGCAGCGATCCGCTCCGTACGGGCAGGTTTTGGACTGCGCCCGCAAGGCTTCATGATGGAAAGGAACGAGTTTATCGACTTGCTGGCGACGCCAACGTGCCGCCGGCTGATCGACTTGTTCTTCGCTCGCGAAGCAGCTCGTTCCTTGCGAACATGGACCGGCAAGCCTGCGGTCGCCTACGAAAAGCCTATCCGCAAAGTCGGCGTGATCGGAGCCGGTGCGATGGGAGCTGGGATCGGCCAATTGGCAGGCTACCGTGGCTTCGAGGTTGTCATCCAAGAGGTCAACGAAGAAGCCGCCGGCGCCGGACGCGCACGAGTGAAGTCG
Organism: Novipirellula aureliae; assembly: GCF_007860185.1. Lineage (NCBI taxonomy): Bacteria > Pseudomonadati > Planctomycetota > Planctomycetia > Pirellulales > Pirellulaceae > Novipirellula > Novipirellula aureliae. Next base: position 70,956 of record NZ_SJPY01000002.1, on the reverse strand, counting down.
CTAATCGACAAACTCGCAAAACGAAAGGGCTTTCGTGAAGCGGAGCGAGACAAACTGCTGGGGCAAGTTCGTGTGGTGACCGATGACGACTGGCTCGCCAATGCTGACTTGGTCATCGAAGCGGTGGTGGAACGAATCGATGTGAAACAACAAGTATTCCGTGCTCTCGACCGATTGACGGCACCCGAAACGATCCTGGCGACGAACACCTCGTCGTTGTCGGTCAGCGAAATGGCTGCGGCCACCCATCGAGGTCATTTGGTCGGCGGACTGCACTTCTTCAATCCCGTTCACAAGATGGAATTGGTCGAAGTGGTTCGCGGTAAACAGACCGACGATGCGACGATCGCTCGTTTGGTCGGCTTCACGCGGGCACTCGGCAAAACGCCGATCGTAACCTCCGACTCGACCGGATTCTTGGTCAACCGTGTGTTGTTTCCTTATCTTGGGGAAGCCGTGCTGATGATCGCTGAAGGATACACGGCAATGGAACTCGATAGGCAGGTCCGTCGATTCGGGATGCCGATGGGACCCTGCGAATTGATCGATCAAGTTGGTTTGGATGTGGCGCTGCATGTTGCCAAATCACTCGATGGCGTTCTGCAGGGACTCTCGGGTGTCGCTAAGTTCTTGTCACGAATGGTCGAGACTGGAAAACTTGGCAAAAAATCGGGGGCCGGGTTCTACCGCTACAAGAATGGAATGAAGCGTGGGCCCGCGATGCTATCTCGTGCCTTCCCAAAGCCTTTGGATCGTCACGATGATCGTCAATCGGCCGCTAAGTTCATCAAAGACGGATTGACGCCCATTCAGCGCCGTTTGATCTACCCGATGTTAGTCGAGGCAATTCGTGTCAAGCAAGAAAAAGTCGTTCAAAATGATTGGGCGATCGACTTGGCCATGGTCTTGGGGACCGGATTTGCACCTCATCGAGGCGGACCGCTGCAAGTCATCAACGCAATTGGGCAAACCACGGTTTTAGCCAACTTGAAACTTATGCAATCGATATACGGTCCACGCTTTTCCTCGCCATCTTTGTTAGATGAGATGGCAAAACACAACCAACTCTTTCAAGGAGTATCGTGATGACGCTTGATATCCATTCGCGGAAGCCAGAAGCGAAGCCAGCGAAGCAATCCGAATCGTTCGCAGAAACCGCTCTGCGTTTAGGCGGTGCATCGTATGATGAAGCCCATCGCACCGGAGTGGTCGATCACGCAGATGACGAAGTCGAAGCGTTGTTTTCGGCTGAATACCAAACCGTCAATAGTCCGATACACCGAGCGGTTTGGGGAAAACAGGTCGCAACGAGTGGCTTCGAAGTCACACCGATGACTCAAAACGAATCGGTCTCGCGAGTGGTGACTCAGTCGCTAGCGGTGGTTCGCAAACATTGCGACAACGGAACGTTGCTCGGCGAAGACGGCAAAATTGCCGCGTCGGTATTGGCTGAGTTGGGATCCGTGGGCTATTGGGGGTTGTTGGTGGATACCAAATATGGCGGAAGCGGAGCGACGATGCGACAATTCGCTGAAATGATTACGCAAATGGCGATGATCGATCCAACGGTCGCTGGCTTGGCATCGGTTCATGGTTGCATCGGCGCCGTCGATCCCGTTCGCTCATTCGGCAGCGAAGAACAGAAAAGTCGATTTTTGCCAAAATTGGCCGACGGTAGACGCTTGTCGGCTTTCGCCCTGACCGAACCGTGCGCCGGTAGCGACATGACTGCCCTACGGACTCATGCGGTGCTTGACGGTGACGAGTATGTGGTCAATGGCGAAAAGCTCTTCATCACCAATGTCATCCCCGGACGCACGATCGGATTGGTTTGCAAAATCGATGGTAAACCGAGCGTCCTCATCGTCGATTTGCCGTTCTGCTGCGATGAGCATTTTCAACTCAAAAAATATGGGATCTATGCGCTGCGTCGGGCTCACAACGTTGGAATAATCTTTCGTGATTTCCGCGTTCCCGCCGCGAACCTGCTCACTCCGGTGCAAGGGGATGGATTAACCATCGCCTATCACGGACTCAATCTAGGACGTGTTGCACTATGTGCCAATGCAGCGGGTGCGATGCGGATGATGTTGGCCGAAATGTTGCCGTGGGGTAAATTTCGCCAGACCTATGGAAAATCAATCGACAAACGTGAATTGGTTCGTCGCCGGATCGGACGGATGGCGGGGTTGATTGTCGCCTGCGATGCATTAACCGCCTGGGGAGCCGGGTTACTCGATCAAGGTTATCGAGGCGAAATGGAATGTATCGTCGCAAAAATTTTTGGTAGTGAGGCACAAAAGGAAGCGGCAATCGAATTGTTTATGAAAACGCATGGTGGCCGATCGTTCCTAGCTGGTCATTTGTTTGGGGATAACGTTCACGATTTCCTGGCTCCATGTATCTACGAAGGTGAAGGAGAAATGTTGGGCATGGCGTTTCTGAAATCGTTGGTGAAACATCATGGAAAGAAATTCTTCGAACCGATTGGCCGTACGCTCGGTTCGATGGGAACAACGAAACTTAACCCGATCAACCCCAAACACGTTTGGGCATTGAAGGGACCGCTCACCCGCTATTCGATGTGGTTTGCCAAGCAAAAGCTCGTGTCCGCAAAATGGACACCCGCTTCGATAAGCAATGCTGCAGCGTCAAACGAACGCTTGAGCCAACACACGCGATTCGCGCAGCGATACTTGTCACGAAGTGGGATGACGATCAGTCGCAACATGGTCAAATACCAGTTGACGTTGGCTGACCGTCAATGTCGCATGTCAGCCATGTCCTCGGACGTACAAAACGCAGTCGTGATTTTGGTCACCAGTTTGTACGCGCGAGCATCGAAAGACGTCGTGACTCAATCCGCTGCCGATGCCGTCTGTCGAGAACTTCGCAGGCGGTTGACCGGGGAAGCCCCCAGCGACGGAGATTTCCGCCAAGTCACCCAGCTTGGAAGTATGATTGTTGAAAAGGGGTGGACGGAAATTGGTAACGTCCGCGCTGGGAAGATCATGATGCCATACGAATAGCTCGCCGAGCGTTTCGATAGGCAGATCCGAAGCTCGTTGCCGCATCGCCTAACCCGGATGATACGCAGACTGTTTTTCGAGCAATGAACGTAAACGCTTTAAGGCGAAGACGATAGCAAAACAATTTGCAAGCCCATGAATCATCCGGGCTAAGTCAGGATGGCCCACGCTAAAGCCGGCTCCATCACTGGCGTCGCACCTTTCCCCGGGGACGGTTCCGTTTCGACAGCAGCCAAAAAGGACACGGCAAAGCGGCGATTAATTGAATCCTTTTTCGTCCGGGAAGGGGCAGCCTTGATAAGTCGCCGGGGGGAGCAGTGAAGCAGGGCACCCCCGGTTTTGAAGGGACAGAGAGCTTAGCGCATAAAAAAACCTCCTGTTTCGGCTACGAAACAAGAGGTTTTAAAAAATCCGGCAATACCTACTTTCACGCTGGTATGCACTATCATCGGCTCATAAAGCTTGACTGCTGTGTTCGGGATGGGAACAGGTATAACCTTTACGATATGGTCGCCGGAAAGACTTACTAACGGGTATTTCGCCGCTAGTAAGCCGGTTGTTTTTGGTAGCTGTAATCCGCATTTGCAAGCTCGTCGAAGCAATCAGAATCTAATAGATTTGAGTGCGGGATATCGACGGCCAATCTTTCGCCCGTTAGTACTGGTTAGCTTAACACGTTACCGTGCTTACACGCCCAGCCTATCAACCTGATCGTCTTTCAGGGGGCTCTCGACATAAGTCTACGAGTCCTAATCTTGGAGCGGGCTTCACGCTTAGATGCTTTCAGCGTTTATCCTTTCCGAAGTTAGCTATCCAGCCGTGCCGCTAGCGCGACAACTGGTACACCAGCGCTTCGTCCAACTAAATCCTCTCGTACTAAAGTTGAATCTCCTCAAGACTCGAACGCCCACGGCAGATAGGGACCGACCTGTCTCACGACGGTCTGAACCCAGCTCACGTACCACTTTCATTGGCGAACAGCCAAACCCTTGGGAGCTTCTACACCCCCAGGATGTGATGAGCCGACATCGAGGTGCCAAACCGCATCGCCGCTGTGGACGCTCGGATGCGATAAGCCTGTTATCCCCGGAGTACCTTTTATCTGATGAGCGATAACCCTTCCATTCGGGATTACCGGATCACTAAGACCTACTTTCGTACCTGCTCGAGTTATATCTCTCGCAGTCAAGCACACTTCTAACTTTACTCTCTTCGCCTGATTGCCGACCAGGCTGAGTGTACCTTTGCACTCCTCCGTTACTCTTTGGGAGGAGACCGCCCCAGTCAAACTGCCCGACTGACATTGTCCTTCGCCCCGATTCAGGGGATCGAAGTTAGAATTAAAACATAAACAGGCTGGTATTTCAACGATGGCTCCTCCGAAACTAGCGTCCCGGTCTCAAAGCCTCCCAGCTATCCTACACAATTTATATCTCAACCCAATATCAGCCTACAGTAAAGGTTCACGGGGTCTTTCCGTCTAACCGCGGGTATGTGGCATCTTCACCACAACTACAATTTCACCGGGTCGGTGGTTGAGACAGTGCTCCAATCGTTACGCCTTTCATGCAGGTCGGAACTTACCCGACAAGGAACTTCGCTACCTTAGGACCCTCATAGTTAGGGCCGCCGTTTATTGGGGCTTCGGTTGCGAGCTTCTCTCCCGAAGGAGATAACCCTCTTCCTTAACCTACCAACACCGGGCAGGCGTCAGACTCTATACGTCCACTTGCGTGTTAGCAGAGTCCTGTGTTTTTGATAAACAGTCGTTAGAGCCGATTTTCTGTGGCCCACTTGCGTGGGCGCCCCTTATCGCGAACTTACGGGGCCATTTTGCAGAGTTCCTTAACCACCGTTCTCCCGAGCGCCTTAGAATTCTCTTCTCACCTACCTGTGTCAGTTTTAGTACGGTCAGTTGCTTAACCTAGCAGCTTTTCTTGGACGTCCTTCCAATGACTTCGAGAACTTAAACGCTCTCGAGCTATGCCTTGATAAACATCGGTATTTTAACCCCGAATCTCTCAGCTTTCGCTACGGACATTTCTATTCGTACCGCTCACTTTCTGGACGCCGTCCCTGCATCGGATACACAACCGGCGAAGGAATATTGACCTTCTGTCCATCCCCTACGCCTTTCGGCCTCGGGTAAGGTACCGGCTAACCCTGGGCGGATTTGCCTTCCCCAGGAAACCTTAGGTTTTCGGCGAACAGGATTCTCACCTGTTTTATCGTTACTCATTCCGGCATAATCACCCGATGAAGCCAACACCGCTCGTTACCGTACGGCTTGTATCTCTTCATCGGCGCTCTCCTACCACTCTAGATAAATCTAGAATCCGCTGCTTCGGTGTACCACTTACTCCCGTTCATTATCGGCGCAGAAATGCTCGACTGGTAAGCTGTTACGCACTTTTTAAATGGTGGCTGCTTCTAAGCCAACATCCCAGCTGTCACAGCATTTCAACTTCCTTAGTGACTAAGTGGTCCTTCGGGACCTTAGCAGGCGATCTGGGTTGTTTCCCTCTCGACCCTGGAGCTTATCCCCCAGGGACTGACTGCCGAGGTAAGGTGAACCGGTATTCGGAGTTTGGTTCGGTGAGGTACCCTTGGAAGGGCCCCCATCCGATTCAGTATCTCTACCCCCGGTCACTAATTTACTCGACGCTATCCCTCAAGATATTTCGGAGAGAACGAGCTATCTCCTGGTTTGATTACACTTTCAGTCCTCCCCACAAGTCATCCCCTCAGTTTTCAACCTAAGTGGGTTCGGTCCTCCACGCAGTTTAACCCGCGCTTCAACCTGCTCATGGGTAGATCACACAGGTTTCGCGTCTGCAGCAAATGACAATATTTCGCCCTATTCAGACTCGGTTTCCCTTGGGCTACGTTCCGTAAGAACTTAACCAAGCCATTTACCACAACTCGCCGGATCATTATGCAAAAGGCACGCCGTCACACATATTAAATAGTGCTCCGACCGCTTGTAGGCACATGGTTTCAGGTTCACATTCCTCCCCTAGCAGGGGTTCTTCTCACCTTTCACTCACGCTACTGGTTCGCTATCGGTCGTTAAAGAGTATTTAGCCTTACGGGATGGTCCCCGTGGATTCAGTCCAGGTTTCACGTGACTGGACCTACTCAGGTGCTTCTACAGTGTGTGTTTATTTTCGTGTACGGGACTGTCACCCTCTGTGGCGATCCTTCCCAGAATCTTCCACTAACAACACACAATCTGATATTGAAGTCCTACAACCCCGCGAAGGAAAACCTTCACGGTTTGGGCTATTCCGATTTCGCTCGCCGCTACTGACGGAATCGATTTTTCTTTCTGTTCCTCTGGTTACTTAGATGTTTCAGTTCACCAGGTTGTAACTAGCCTGCCTATGTATTCAGCAGGTAGCAATCGGGTACCCCGGGATCATTGCTTGTTTGTCAGCTCCCCCAGGCATTTCGCAGACTTCCACGCCCTTCTACTTTTAACGCCAAGACATCCCCCATGTGCCCTTAATAGATTGGCCGCCGAAATCCCGAACTCAAAAGTAACTTGCGTCACGATTGAAATCCAAAATATCGATCGGTTTCTACGATTAACGATATCACATGTGTTGATCACTGCTTCATTAACCTCCACCACACGCTCTGTAGGAACGCTACCTCTCAAGCCAAAAAGACTTAACAGGCGGCTTCATTAAATCGCCAGCAATCACGTTGCACAGAATCCTATTAGAATACTAATCGCTAACGATTCACTCTTTACTGTTAAGTACAGCAAGACTTCTTCGTTAGCACGCTTCTTAAGAACTTGTTCTTAAACTACCAACTCAATTGGAAACCGCCTTCTCTTAGAGCAAGCTCTGAGCGAAGTCAGCTTGAATCCAAATGAGCGTGGTGCTCTTTTTAGATGCCAACTACCAAAACAACCAAATTGTCAAATATCAATATCTCGCCGATGACACAGGGTCATGTCAGCAAGAGACGCTGTTTTTGTGAACAGCCGGTCAACGCGAATTGTACCCAGAATGATGTCTCTGGGACAGTCGGCGTCAGCCGGTTGGTCACAAGTGAGGGCGAAGAATAGCGAGGCGATTCGTTGCCGTCAACCGTGTTTGAGAAGTTTTTTTAAAGTTTCTTAAACCGGCTCACTTTCGCTCAGAGCGGGGTCATACCAGGTGTCCCTCGGGGACGTTTGGAAGACTCATTTGCTGAGCGAGATAGAAAGATAGCGGCTGATCCAAAATGGTCAACGGCTGTTTTGCAAAAAGTGTAGAATTTGTTTGAGTCATGTGAAGGTTTTCGGACGCTGAGACCCCAGGACTTGCATGAAACACTAGGAAATTCGCAAGTTTACGACATCTTTGCCGCCCAATCGTCTTGAGAGAAAATCTTCTAAGTCATTCTTTCGACCTCATCGGATTGGCTACTTTGCTTACCTATCTTCACTTTTGGCAGTCGTCGGCCGCGTAAGCTTCCACTTCAAACGGATTTTCGCGGTAACCGTCCCTGCCAGCGAGGGATAAAATCAGCCAGCACGTCAGGTAGGCGGGCACAAAGGCGATCCCCCATCGCTCATATTGCTGTACATGAACCCGTTCGTGTTCACGAGTCCGTGCCAGTGCAGCCTCGGTTTGCCCAAAGACGACATGCCCAAAGGTCAAAGCCAAGGCGGGGATGAGCATTCGCAGCAAGAGCCCCGCAATTCGCGGCCCGCTGATTTCAATGACCCCGTCGACAACCTGAAACCGGCCACCGAGCAACAGCCCGATCGTAATTCCAGCGATCGTATAGGGCGACGCCCAAAGGTAGGCCACGATTCGTCGAAGGGTGCTCAATTGCTTTGGATCCGCTTGCAGGTTGCCGTTTCGATGGAAAACGGAGTAGGGCCGTTCTGCATTGTATCGTCTGGGCGGGTCAACCGGCTGCCGTCTGGATTCCAACGTCGACCTCGATAAATCGCCAAAAACTGCGACATCCAAGGCAAGTTTGTTTCCATTTTTTAACAAGAGTAGCTACTCTCGGTTATTGGATAACAACGTGCCGAGGAGCCTCTTTTGATGACTAGACTTTTGTTCCGTTTCACAGGCCAATCGCGGATCAGCAAAATCGCTGCCGTGTTGGTGTTTTTGACTTTCTGCCCAGCTGTCGTGGCCCAAGACATTACCCGGCGAATGCTCGAGCACAGCGACTACGACGTCTGGAATACGCTTTCCAATGCCAAGATCTCAAACGATGGCAACTGGGTCTTGTACGCGGTCCAAAGTGGTGCCATTGATGGTGAGTCGACCTTGCACATCCAGCACGTCGATACGGCGCGTGAATATGTGATCGAACGTGCAGCACAGGCCCGCTTCACGTTTAACAGCCAATTCGCGGTGTTTTTGGTCACGCCAGAGAAAAAAATCCTGAAGCAATTTCGAAAACAGAAAAAGGAATCGCAGGAGCGTCCCCAAGCCAAGATGCAGGCCCTCGAATTGGCGTCGGGTGACATCATCACTCTCGATGACGCTCGCTCTTTTGGTTTGCCGCAAGAGAACGGTGATTGGGTCGCATGCCAGATGGAAAAGCCAACGGTCACCTCTCCGATTGATAAAACCGAGAAGGGACCACGCGAGGTTTACGAAGTGACGGGCGAAGGACTTCGCCAGCCAGCAAAACAGCTAAAGCTAAAGAGCCGCGGAGCAACAACTCGTAAGCCTGGGCGTAGCAAACCGGATCCGGTCGAAGAGAGCGAGGCCAAAGCAAAGCAGAAACCACAGCACTCCGAACCGCCAAGGGCCGACCAAGACGATAAAGACCCAAAGAAGAAGACGGTTGGTACGCCGCTAAAGCTGGTCAATCTGCCTACCGAAATCCAGCGAACCTTTCCCTTCGTCCGTGCCTTTCGGTTCTCAAAAAAGGGCAATTGGCTTGCCTTTGTGACTTCGGTCGAAGCGCCCGATAAGGAAGAGCGGAATGGTGAGCAAGCCGATGATCTCGTTGCCAATGAGGTGGTCGATGGTGTGCATCTGCTGCAACTTGATTCGCTGAAATTGACATGCATCGCCCGTGGCGTGGGGGAATACAAAAACCTTGCTTTTAACGAAGATGGTTCGCGTTTGGCGTTTATTACCAACAAAGACGACTACGAATCGAAGTCGCCGAAATGGTCCGTCTATGAATGGACCGCTGGCTCCAAACAGGCCAAGTGTATCGCTGGCGAAGGTGAGCAGGGAATCCCCAGCGGATGGTGGATCGCACCGGGATCGACGCAGCGCTACAGCGAAGATGGACGCAGGCTGTATTTTGAAACGAGCCCCATTCCTGAGGCGATTCTCAAGCAGCGGCGCGATCTTGCTGAGGGACGCGATGTCGATGCCGAGGAATCGGAAGAACGAGCCAAGCTTGATCTTTGGCATTGGCAAGACCCACAATTGCAACCGCAACAATTGCTGGAGGCTGAAGCCGAACGGAAACGTGATTATCGCGCAGCCTATGTGTTGAAGTCCAAGAAAATCGTTCAGATCGAAGATCTGCAAACCCCCGTCGTGGATATCGACTATCGCTCCCCGTCAAACGTATCAATCGCCAATAGCAATGTGCCTTACCGTAAAATGCTTTCGTGGGACGTCCCAGGGTACCAGGACGTTTACTTGGTTAACCTCAATAGCGGACGAAGGACCCAGGTCCTGAACAAGGTTCGCTCCGATGCGGCGCTGTCGCCAACCGGAAAGTATATCGTTTGGTTTGATGCTGAACAAAAGAAGTGGTTTGCAAAGAAGGCCAAAGATAAGGATGCGAAGTCGATCGAGATCAGCAAAGGTATTAAGCATCCACTCTACAATGTACTCGACGATCGTCCGATGTTGCCGTCGGCATATGGAACGGCAGGCTGGTTGCGTGGGGACCGCGCTCTCTTGATTTACGATCGTTACGATATCTGGAAACTCGACCCGACAGGCGAATCCAAACCGGTTTGCATCACTTTGGGCAGCGGTCGCCGAAACGAGATTCGATTCCGCTATCGCCACTTCGATTCCAAACAGCGCTTTGTCGATGCCGAAAAACCAATGCTGTTGACCGCATTCCATCTAAAGACGAAGGCGAGCGGTTTTTACTCTCTGCCTGCGCTCGAGGGGAACGCGAAAAATAAACAAGCCGCCCCAGTTGGTCCTGCTCCATTGATCATGCTTGATGAAAACCTAGGTGAACTGCAAAAAGCGAAAGACAGTGACCAGGTTGTATTCACTCGCAGCACGTTTCGCATGTTTCCCGATCTATGGACCAGTACCACTCGCTTCGAAAAGATCTCTCGCGTCAGTGACCTCAATCCCCAACAAGACGAGTACTCGTGGGGGACGTCCGAATTGACTCATTGGGAATCGCGAGACGGGCAAACGCTTGATGGCATTCTCCTCAAGCCGGATGGGTTTGATCCGTCCAAAAAGTATCCGCTGTTGGTGTACTTTTATGAACGAAGCTCGGATGGCCTGCACAAGTATTATCCGCCTGCTGCGGGGCGATCGATTATCTGCTTCAGTTTTTACGTCAGTCGTGGTTATGTCGTCTTTATTCCAGACATCCCTTATAAGACGGGCGAGCCTGGTCAGAGTGCTGCGAACGCCGTTTTGCCGGGCGTTGAGCATTTGATCGCTAAGGGCTTTGTCGACCAAGAAAGGATTGGGATGCAGGGGCACAGTTGGGGAGGGTACCAGACGGCCTATCTGGTGACCCAAACGGACATGTTTGCCTGTGCCGAAGCCGGGGCGCCGGTCAGTAACATGACGAGTGCTTACGGTGGCATTCGCTGGAGCAGTGGAATGAGTCGCATGTTCCAGTACGAACGGACGCAAAGTCGGATCGGTGGGGATCTGTGGGCAGCCCGTGAAAAATATATTGCCAATTCACCCCTCTTCTTCGCCGACAATATCGATACACCACTGCTGATTTTGCATAATGACCAAGACGGCGCCGTGCCATGGTATCAAGGAATCGAGCTTTTTGTTGCACTACGCCGCCTGGAAAAGCCAGCCTGGATGCTCAATTATAACGGTGACCCACACTGGGTGATGGGCGACTACAATCGTCGCGACTTTGCAATTCGGATGCAACAGTTTTTTGATCATTACTTGAAGGACGCACCCGAGCCTGTGTGGATGGCTGAGGGCATTCCAGCGGTCGAGAAAGGCAAGGATTTGGGGCTCGAACTACTGGAGCCAAAGTAAGTTTGTTTTAGTGGCGAAGCCACGATAGGCACTAGCCGCGGACGCGAGTCCAGGGTCGCGCAATCTGCTGCGATTGAAGTTCCGAAGGGATGTTCGATTTATAAGTTTTGGATTTCCTCCTTTTCGGCCGGCGATCAACGTACCCACGACTTCTAGCCTGTCAGTTACCGACAAGTCTCATCACGCCGGAGCCGATCCGTTCTAATTCCTGGATGTCATCTACACAAGTTTGCGTTTTGGCACTGCCAACATACATCAAACGTCGGATCGTTGTGTTCGCCGCACGCTTCGCATTCCCACTGCGGGCCAAACTCTGAATCGAACTCAAACGAACGCCCCTGGTCAAGTTCGTATCCGTCCGCGACTTCGACATAGTCGATCAGCCATACCGGTAACGTCACACGTACCGTTGGGGGCGTTCCCAGCATGGCGGTCATGGAACGAACGCCAAGTAGGGGCGTTCGTTTTTCTTGCACCTGATGAAAGTCCGACCATGGAACGAGAAGGGTGGGATGCCCGATTCGAAATGGAATCAGCACCGAAAGCCCCAACCCTTGCTGCGTGACCGAAAGGGTGAGACAGGAATTGTATTTAACAGCACCGATCATGCCGGATCGAAAATGGAAAGCTTTGCAATCAGGCAGCGACGAGCACTGATATCGTCCCGCAAGTTTGGACCAGCCACTCAAGAACGACAGCAGTAATGAAATCCCACACCACATGAACAAAAACACGATTGGGATACCAAGCATGAGGATCGGAACTGGGATCATTCGTACTGCCAATTTTTGCGTTGATTCGATCGGTCGCTTTGCAAGTCATAAACAACTTTCACGTTGTTCATCAGTCATCCCGAAGGGACTTCGACTTAATTACTGACGGTTTTAGTCGCGACAACGATGACCGAATATAGGAAGCTGCTGAAATAGTAGCAACAAACCTAGCCCGGAGACATCGGAGGTTTGTTCCAGGGGTTGGCGGTCATTTTTTCAGGATTTTGGAAGGTAATTTGCGAGTTCGGGATTACGTCGCAGTAGGCCGGTTACGTAGCGATCGCAGTCGAATGGCTGACCAGTTTGCCAGTCCCGAAAGAGAATTCGGATCCAGCTGCGAGCTAGCTTTCGGATTGCCGCATTCTGTTTCATTCCGCCATCTTTGAGTTGATTGTAACGAGCCTTTGTCCACGGACAGTATTTTCGAGCACTGTCGGCGACCTCATGGAATGTCTGTTTGAGGTATTTCGGGCACGCCCAACGCTGATGCACCACTCGGCTTTTGCCACTTTGAACTGTCACGGGCGCGATGCCCGAAAGGCAAGCGATTTCATCAGCGTTGTTCCAGCGATCCTTCTGCGAGCCGAAGGCGGCCAGGCCTTGCTGCCAAGGTCGGGCCCGCACCGCGCAGCTCGGTAAACAAGGACCCATCGGGATGCTTGTTCAATCCTTCTTCCATTCGTTTATCGACCGCGATGATGTAGCAATCGTGGGCCTGATCAGCCCAGTCGATTCCGATGAAAAGTGCGGGAGGAGTGTTGCTTGGCAATGGATTCTGATTCACGATGTTGTAGAGACCTTTTCGAGGGTTTCGATTAAAAGCGGTCGTCCAGCCTCATCGACGCGGAAACCTTAGAGAGAGCTATGATGGGCATCATCTGAGTGATCCGTTTTGCGACGAAGCAAGCAGGACGTTCGGAAGTCTCCGGGAAGCCGTTAAAGCGGCTGGGCGACAAATCCGTAACGTCCTGCTGGCTACCGTGTTCAATGAGAATTGCTGAAACTTTGGGGGTCCGTTTGGACTTCGCAATGGATCTCCGATCCATCATTGCGAAGTCCAAGCGGACCCCCAACGTTTAGTGTTTGGTAGAAGCGATAAGGCTTGGCCCACCATTTCTCGCCCCGCCATCGGAAAAATCTGACCCTCCACTGATTCAGTGGGCCACGTCGCTGCACGAACTCAGCAAATAGAACGGAGCCGAAGAACACGGATTGGTTCTGCTTTTTTGTTAGGGTGTCGATAGAAACCCCTGTTCGCAAGGAGACTGTCGATGGGCAACGCTAACTCGACGACTACCACAGGATGCCACTAACTCAATGTCTTTTGCGCCTCAGCACGACTACGAATTTTCCAACTCAGCGATTGCTAAACAAATGCAGTCGCAACATGCTAAGTTGGGTCGTGCCAATCGATGAACGCAATCCGCTCGGAGAGCCGTGCGAGATTGCGGCGTAGCCGCCTTACGGCAAAACCGTGATCTTGACTGGCTCGTTGCTTTGCAGAAATAAGAACAGGACGAGATCATCGCCCTCTAGTTCGTGATTCACGCCAATGCGTACATCGCTCGATGGTTCTCCATTGACGAGCACCTTCGCGGTCGCAGCATTCCAGTTCTTGATGAAGAAAGCAGGGTTAACAATCGGTGACTGATCATTACTGGTTAGAGTGATCTCGCATGCTTTTGGCACCGAACCGCTGTTCTCTATCGGATAGCACCGTTGGCTACGATCATAGCCCTTCGACGTGAATCCTTCACCCGAAATTTCCATCTCGGGTGCAAAAGCCCAAGACTTGCCGAGTTCGACCAGTTCTTCCATTTCCATCCCATTGATTCCATACAGGGCATTCCAGTAGCAGCGATCACCCGCCTCGTGAACCACAGGGTCCGAAATGGGGAAACTGTCACAATGCGACGGACGATCGGACATGATGCTCGTACGGCCGTCACAGCGGGCTTGGCCAACCGGGAAATGGTTGCAACCAACGTGCTTGTCATAACTGCTCAGACTATTCCATCTCACCGACATGCGATTGCCTGGCTCAAAGCAGATAAATGGCTTGTTATCGGACTTGAAATTGTATTGCTGGATGGTGTAGTCCTTGGCAAATTGGGTGTCTCTTTCGCGAGGATTGTCTACAAAGGAAACGGGGTCGATATGGCCTTCGTAATCTGCAACGTGGACATAGTCGCGATGCACCAGATCACTAACAACCTGTCCAGGTTGCAGTAGCGGCAGTGATTCCTGGAACTGGCGTGGGAATTTGAGTGTGTCTTTCTTCCACGATACTTTTCTGGTCCCCGATGCATCGGGATAGATGGTGTGATACTCATCGACCCAGCATTCCCAGCCGGTTTTTGGATCGACACGCCATGTGCTGAGGTAGGCGCTTGTCGGAGCATACCTCCAATGCACCACGACTCTCGCATCATTGTTTTCGATGACACGCACATGCGAATACCGGCAATGCCTGTCCTGCATATGTTCGAAGCAGCCTTCGGTATCGTCGTCGCCCAGTCCCCACGCTTCCACGCTTTGGTCTGACATCCAGTTTTCGTTCTCTGAAACCCAGGCCGTTCCGTAACGGAGCCCTCGCCAGAACATGACTTTTACCGGCAGTTTGTCAAAGCAGACGACAATATCGGGGTCTTGATCGACTGGCCAAACATTATCCCAGCCATCGTAGTATTTCAGCTTGGTATAAAAGGCGCCAAATCGCCCAGGATGTTTCGCAATCGTCGGCAGTTTGTGAGCCTCGATTTCCGGCTGTTTCATTTCAACGCTGTCGAAATGTTTTTTGACATCCTCTGGTTGCATCGCTTCGTCGTAGACTTTCACCTCGTCAATGATTCCGCAAAGTCCAAAGTACTGGCCAAGGGTTCCCCAGGTTCTGTGGATATTGGAAGGCTTTCCAGGTGTTGCAACCATGCCAAGTCGGCACTCCAGGTCTTTGCCTCTTGGGAACGTTACTTTGCCCTGGATCGGAATGGTGGCTGCAAGCGTTCCGTTAACGTAAACCGACATGTCGGTGTTGGCTCGATAGACTCCAACGACGTGCATCCATTTTCGCAGGGGGATGGCTTCATTGGCGGTGGTACACGAGACCCACTGCTCACCAATCGCGGACTGCATTGACACTTGGCCATACGGTCCGATCATCAAACGATAGCCTTTGGTCTCATCGTTCTCGGTGGTTAGGATCGGACACCAGTTCCAAGGATAATTTCCAAGTGCTACCCACGCCTCGACCGAAAAAGCGTCTCCAGGACGGGGGATGTCTTGAGTGACATGTCGAACGCAGGTCGTAAAGCCATCGAGTCTTAGACCGTCACCTTCCATCCCAGCAGCCAAACGAGCGTGCCCCTCTACGGCGTCGTCCATTCCGCTTACGTTCTCAACCGTTGTGCCGTCATCCAACGTGCTGAAATCCCAATGCATGACGGGATCCGCAGCATGTGCAAAGCTAGAGGTTAGGAGAATCAGCGTGGATGCGGAGATCCAGTGCCAGATTTGGGTTTGAACAATCATCGATTTCATGGTCAGTTTCGGTAGGTTGTAATGGAGAACTTGTATTGCGACGTCGAGATGTGAGTCGCGACAACTTCGTGTTCCAAGATTATACATTGATTCGCAAACAAATTTGGGCTTCCAATCGCTGAATTGTTTCGCGAATCGCCCTAAGACGTTTTTGTCCATTGTGATGGTGCAAAAGCGAAGACAGCCCGGAAGTGGAGCGGGAATGATTCCTCGCTCATCTTCCAGGCTGATAGGATTGCTGCAGGTTTTTGTAGTGGTGTTTAATCAGCCAAAAACGTGAGGTCTTGGCGGTATCGACTACGTTCTCCGACAATGTCTAGGCGTCGGCTATTTCGTCTTCCAGTTCGGCTTCCATGTCGTTCCCGGCATCGAGGTCCAATTCATCGGTTGGATTATCTTCGTCCATTTCCAGAATTTCGAATTGATCGCGAGTCAATCGAACATAACCGAGTGAACGCACGACTTCCAAGACTTCGCTGCAAGTCGGGAACATTCGTCCCGATGCTCGCTTGTAGTCGTCCATCGCTCGCATGAACTCGATCTCTTCATCGTTGTAATCACGCTCACAAGTCGTTGGGTCGATGTGTCGCCGACGTTGCTTGGTGCGGCGTGGGTTCGTCATCATGCCTGTGTCGGTCGCTTCAGGATTTCCTCGTCGGCGATCGGCACTACGGCGATCCATCGTGATGATGTTTTCTTCTTTCGATTGGTTCGCAACGTTAACGTTTGGCATGTTTCTTGGTCCCAAAAGGTTGGAAGAGTTTTTCAAGGAAGAAAACTCTTTAAGGAAGCGAAAGTGGCGGGTCAAAAAAACATAGCACGCGGATTAGGTAAACATGCCCGATAGGGCTGACCTTTCTGACTACAAAAGCCTTAACCATTCGGTAAAACGTCTAGCTATAACGATCGTGCGGGTTGTGACGGTCTCTCAGAAGAACCCTTCTTCGATGCGCATTCATTGGCGTCATTCGCGCAGAGGATTGGGTGAGAGGCGAAGAATGGTTTGTCCGCTTATCACTTCAATGGGCGCGAATGAAGAAAAGTTGGGCCGGTGAAGCCGGGATGGAATAGGTAGAAGATTCTTGGTAGCCGTTCACGGCCTTCGGCCATGAACGAGCATTCTTAATCCTAACCTTACTCATTATCTTGATCCATTCGTTGGCAAGATTCGGGCATTTGTTTGCATTGGACGCAAGAATGGATCGTGATTCCGCTCAGTGAATTTTGTATAGAGTTGGTTCGCAATCCGCCGTCAACGAAAGAGGCTGGGAATCTCGCTGCGCGCTTCAGAACCGTACAATACAAGACTGATGAGTGCGACGTTCCGCAAGATTACGATCTTTCGAAGGATTGCTTTCGTTTCATGTTCGACAGTGACGTTGAGCCGACAAACAATCGCAGCGAGCAGCCGATTCGTCACTGCGTGATCGATCGCCGGATCACTCAAGGCACGCGAGGTACGGTTGGCCAAAGATATCATGAGCGAATGTGGACGATGATTGAGACCTGCTGCTTGGTCTTGATTCGTGTGTATTAGCGTTGATTCGTGTTCTCAAACTTTCCTGATTCGTATTCGTCCCCCTCTTGAATGTCGGCGGCAAAGACGAACCGCTAATGCACGCTAAGCGACGCTGATCAAACCATTCGAAGCAGACCACCGATGCTTGATTAGCGTTCCTAAGCGTCGATTAGCGGTTTTGAGTTGCTGCACGGACACACCAAATAACCTGAACTTTCATTCGCGTCCATTCGCGTGATTGGCGAGCAAAGCACTTTGTCCAGCATTCTGTTAGTGGTTTGCCCGCGAATGGACGCTCATGAAATCCGTGTCTGAGTGAAAGAACGAAAACCGTTTCGGTTCAGTTCGTCTTCCCTTTCGCTTCCATATTCCCCCACGTGTCACGTAACGGTACGATCCGATTGAACACCTTTTTCTCTTCCGTCGAATCGGGGTCAACCACAAAGTAGCCGAGCCGTTCGAATTGGACACGGTCGCCCACCTTCGCTTTCGCTAGCTCTGGTTCGACCCTCGCCGTGATCACTTTTAGCGAATCAGGGTTCAAATAATCGACGAACGTTTTGCCTTCTTCTGGTTTCCCAGGATTTTCAACGGTAAACAAACGGTCGTACAATCGCACTTCGACTTTGGCAGCATGAGGAGCACTGACCCAGTGGATCGTGCCTTTCACCTTGCGGCCTGACGTATCTTGTCCGCTCTTGGAATCGGGGTCATAGGTACACAGTACCTCGATGATGTTTCCATCCTCATCTTTGACGACGTCGTGGCAATCGACGATGTAGCCTGCCCGAAGCCGAACCGCTCCTCCCTTTTTGAGCCGGAAGAACTTGCGAGGTGCTTCTTCGCGAAAGTCCTCTTGCTCGATCAACAAGTTGCCCGAGAATGGCACTTCACGGGTTCCTTCGCTTGGGTCACCTGGGTTATTGACCGCTTTGGCCATCTCGATTTTCCCTTCAGGCCAATTCGTGATCGTTAGTTTGATAGGATCGAGTACGGCCATTCGCCTTGGTGCGACCGCGTTCAAATGTTCGCGAACGGCGTTTTCCAAACGGACGATATCAATTGTTCCATTGAACTTGGCAACGCCCGCATCCGCACAGAATTGGCGGATCGATTCAGGGGTATAGCCGCGGCGACGATAGCCGACGAGCGTTGGCATCCGGGGGTCGTCCCAGCCGCTAACCATGCCCTCTTTGACCATTCGCAGCATGTGCCGTTTACCGATCAATAGCGTGCTAAGTTTCAGTTTCGCAAACTCGATTTGCCGAGGATGGTGAATACCAAGCTTCTGACAATACCAATCGTAGAGAGGCCGATGATTTTCAAACTCCAGCGTACAAATCGAGAACGAGATTCCTTCGATCGAATCGCTTTGACCGTGTGTCCAATCGTAGGTCGGATAGATGCACCAGGTATCGCCGGTGCGGTGGTGAGTGGCACGCAAGATTCGGTACATCACGGGGTCACGCAGATTGATATTCGGCGACGCCATGTCGATTTTTGCGCGCAGCGACCGTGATCCATCGGGAAATTCACCTGCCCGCATGCGGCGAAACAGATCAAGGTTTTCTTCGGGCGTGCGATCGCGGAATGGGCTGTTGCGACCTGGTTCGGTCAACGAACCCCGGTACTCGCGGGTCTGGTCCGCCGTCAGATCACAAACGTACGCGTGCCCCTCGCTGATCAGCTTTTCGGCCCACTCGTAGAGCTGCTCAAAATAGTCGCTGGCGTAATGCAGACTATCCCACTCGAAGCCGAGCCAACGGATGTCGTCCATGATCGATTCGACGTACTCGGTTTCTTCTTTGGTCGGATTGGTATCGTCGAACCGTAGATTGCATGTCCCGTTATACTGCTTTGCCAATCCAAAGTTCAGGCAGATCGCCTTGGCGTGCCCGATGTGTAGGTATCCATTCGGTTCGGGGGGGAACCGTGTAAAGACACCTTGAAACCGGCCTGACGCCAGATCAGCTTCAATCGCTTGTTGAACAAAATTCTTGTTTTCGCGTTTTGCGTCCTGCTCGGTCATAGGAATGGCTTCACGTAGCAATAGGGTGAATCGTTGAATTGAAAGTTGACAGGCATCAACAAGACTGTCGTTACCGTCTGCGTAGGTTACGCCAATTCGCAAGCGGTCTCAATCGGTCGATCTCCTTGCCCCGTTTTGTGTTACGGGGGCCATTCGAGATTTCGTCTGCCGTTTTCCGTCGAACGCCGTCAACCCAATGGTTCGTGTCGGAACAGAGACAAGCCATTGGCGTTTCAGGCAACGTTTCCCTCTGCAAAACACGCCGGAAGTAAAAATGAAAAAAATTTGCTGACCTGTGACCAGACGTGTCACGGGGGACGGCAATACTAAGAATGTGCTGACAACGAGTCAGCCGAACTGTTTGCTATGCGGTTTCATTCCAGTGGGGGAAATTAAGATGAATACGAATCTGCGCCGGGCGATGCAAGATTGTGACAACTACGTGATTGAAATGGATTATGCGGATGCCAAAGGAAACCAAACGCACCGAATCGTCAGCCCGATCCGATTTATGGGTAGCTACCGATTCTTAGGCCTTTGCCTATGTCGCGAGGCGCCACGCCAATTCCAACTTTCACGCTGCAAAAACGTCCGCCTCGTGGCGGCATCCGAAGTCATGATGCCAGTAGCGATCTCGGGTTAGACAGTGGCCCGGGAGCCGTTGTTTGCAGGCGACTCCCGATGCAGGCGGCTCATCGAATTGCCTAAAACCCTTGGCTAGCGACACGATTTTCCAGGTGGGTGGATTTCGTCCCGGTAGGGACGGCAATACCGCGCCGGGACGTGAGCCCCCGGTCAAAAAAAATGGCTCTTCAGAATAATCCGGGCTAGGGACAACGGGTCCGCGAGGGAAGAATGTCTCGCTTGGCCTTGATAAAACGGCTTGTTTTGCCGAGGTATATTTTTGAACGTCCGATTGCCGATGCACCGAAAACATTCTTTTTGCTCTGCGGTGCCTGAAAAACCTACCCTTCGGTACTTGGGATGGATGAATCAACCCACGGATTCTGCGGTCGAGCCAAAAAAATAAGACGGTCCTTGAAGCCCAGCGGCGGCAGTAATCCGCCCAACTCGGCTTTTTCGAAGTTTGTTCCGTCACATTGAGGACTCGTGGTGCGTCAAGCCTCATTTTGGGGTCGTGGACGAGGCAACGAGTCCTTTGGGACCGCTGTGCCGAAAGGGACTCGTAACCTCGTCCACGACGACCACCCTGATTTCTAATCGGGACAAAGCACTAGGAACGCACTGTTTCGTTTGCTCGGGCAGCAAGCAAATCGATGTCGATAGCTACTCCCTAAGAGATACACCCTAAGAGCTACGCCCTAAGAGCTACGCTCCAGCCATTGCGTTGAGTCCACGGCATACTGGGATTAGACCCCGTGGGAGAGAGGGGAGCTTTTTTCTGGGGGATTCTCTGCGGTCTCTGGGACTGGCATGGAAGCTCCCCGTGCTTTGTCTATCTCCAATGCAGAGGCTTGTTTGACAGCTTGCTCTAGCGGTTGCTGTGGTGCCAAATCGAGCTCAAATTCAAACTCGCCGGGCTCAAAGCTGATTGGGATGACGCAATTTTGGGGCTCGATACGATTCAGCTTCCAATCGAGCCGCCGCCACCATGACAACGTTTTAGCCCATGCCTTGATCGCAGCACGGATTTCCAACGCTCGTTCGGATGTTCTGGACTGACAAGACTCGAGCAGATCGAGTCCGCCGCTGGGAGATCCATGAAGGATCATGGCGGTGGCGAAATTTCGTTTACAGGAATCGCCCAACTCGGGACGAACCATGGCGCTGCCGGGCAACAACGCAAAGGAGCGATAAATCGAAATCGCTTCCGAAGTTTGACCTGATCGCAGTAAACAGACGGCCAAGATGTCGAGGACATGGTAGTCACGCGAGGCCGTGCGAAGTATCGCCGAGGCCGCCGCATAATCTTTTTTCGCGATCAACACTTTTGCTCGCGAGATGGTTGAATGCTTTGCAGTCACATGGTTGGATGCAGGCGCATTGGTATTGGTAGAACCAGACATTTTTTGAACTCTTTCAAAAGAACGGTGTGCGTAAAGAAAATACAGATAAAGCGTTAGAAACCACCGCTATTAAATCTGTAAACGCACATTCATCCTTTGAAGCGTTGCACACCGAGTCCGCGACGCGTTAACGCGGTTTGTTGCGTCTTGGTCGATACCCAAGCGGCGCGTATCGAGCACCCTTGCGACCAAACCACCGAGCACCGGTGTGGTGAAATCAAGCAAACTTTCGCCGGGGGTGACTGCTTCTTCGATTGCCGAAGTCGTCGCCATGCCGAGGTTTGACTGAATCGTCGATTGATGATTGCCTCGCTTTGCCGAAAACTCAAATCCACAGGGGATCGACTGGCAGGCAATGATGGCGACAATGAACAGAAGCAGAAGTTGGCGAACGACGAAACGCCATCTCTTGGGCAGAGACCCTACAAACGATGACTCACAAGATGATCTTCGATCGCTCATGGAACAAACAGCTTTGGAAATTGATGAGTCCTCAGAGAACGGTCGTTGCAAGGACATTCCAAATTATCGGCAGGTCGAGAGAGGAAATCAATGGGTGAAATTTTTAAAACTTGAATCGCAGCACTAGTGCTGCGTCACCGCTTGATTTTCGGCTTGGCAACAGAGTGCTAGGGCCTCTTGCCCCCAGTGAGCCCCAACCACGCATCTTGCCCCAGTAGGCTGCGGCTGGAAGCCCCAGCCACGCATCTTGCCCCCAGTAGGCTGCGGCTGGAAGCCCCAGCCACGAAAGTGCTTGCCCTCATTCTTCGTGGTGCGGGAGCCACGCTGGAGACGTGGTTTGTGTCGGTGCCGGTAGCGAAACCGTCTTGACAGAAAAAAACGTTCGATTCGCCTATTAGACGAACCTTGGCTCCTCGGCGGAGCCGGCGTTTTGTTGTACGGTAATAAACCTCCTGCGGCAGCCTCCAATCGAGTTTTTGCCGAATAGCAGCCGAATAGTAGCCGAATCGTAATCGAGCATCGGCCCCCTTTCATTCAACCCTTCCATTAGACATTTAGCGATTTTATGCCACGCGATTTTTTGAAAGATGCTGCGGACGAGTACGATGTTGTTGTGATCGGCAGCGGATTGGCTGGTATGACGAGTGCCAACATCTTAGGCCGTGCCGGTCACCGCGTTTTGCTCCTCGAACAACACTACAAACTGGGCGGATTGGCAACTTGGTTTTTACGGCCTGGTGGCCATACCTTTGACGTTTCTCTACATGGTTTTCCCCACGGCATGATTAAGTCGTGCCGTCGCTATTGGAACCGGGATATTGCCGATCGAATCGTTCAATTGACGAATATCCGCTTCGACAATCCGCAGTTTTCACTTTCGACCACTTTCAATCGCGAAGATTTTACGCGGTTGTTGACGACCAAGTTTGGTATCGAACCACAAACGGTATCCGATTTCTTCGACACCGCTCGGTCGATGAACTTTTATGATGATCAGAGCACGACGACGAAACAGTTGTTCGATCGGTTTTTCCCAGGCCGCGATGATGTGGTCCGGTTACTTATGGAACCGATCACGTACGCTAACGGTTCGACCCTAGAAGACCCCGCGATTACCTATGGAATCGTGTTCAGCAATTTTATGAGCAAAGGTGTCTTTATTTACGAAGGCGGAACCGATGATCTGATCGCTCGGATGAAGAAAGAGTTGCTCAAGAACAATGTGGATATCCGCATTCGTTGTGGGGTCGATCGAATTGGGGTCAAAGACGGACGTGTCGAGTCCGTCGACGTCAACGGACGAACGATTCGCTGCCGTGCGGTCGTCAGCAATGCGAACCTCAAAACGACCATCCTGAAAATGCTCGGTACCGAGTCGCTCGATAAAAGTTTTGTCGAGCGAGCCGATGCGGTGCGGCTCAACAATAGCAGCACGCAAGTCTACATGGCGCTGAAGGAAGGTGAAGCGATCGATGAATGCGGCGATCTGTTTTTCACCAGTACGGCGAAAGAGTTTCGCACCGATTTGCTGCTTAGCCGGGACATCACCAGTCGGACGTTTAGTTTCTATTATCCACGCACACGGCCGGAGAAAAAAGAACGCTATGCGATCGTCAGTAGCACCAACGCAAATTGGTCAGACTGGGCCGATCTGAATGAACTCGATTATCAAGCCAGCAAACAAGACTTGGTAGAAACGACGATTGGTGCTTTGGAAAAGTACATTCCAGGAATTCGCGATAAAATCGATCGTGCAGAAGCGGCAACGCCAATCACGTTCAAGCATTACACGCGGCACGAGATGGGAGCTAGCTTTGGAACGAAGTTCGAAGGCTTGGGCGTCAGTCGCGAATTGCCGCAGCAAGTCGGCGGTATGTACCATGCCGGCAGCGTCGGCATCATCATGAGCGGATGGCTAGGAGCGATAAACTATGGCGTCATCGTCAGCAACGAAGTTGACCAAGATTTGTTGAAAACGGCGCCAGCCGTTTGATTTCTGGCCCGCCGGGTATGCTCCGGAGCGGAGGAACCGCGGGCGGCCACACATTGATGCTCCGCCCGAGCATGTCAGACGGAGGCAAAAAACACAGCCCTATGAAACTCGGTTGCGTTTCCTAAAGTACGAAATCCAAACAAAAAAAGCCGGGCGTGCCTCAACTCGTTGCACGCCCGGCCTCGAAGTCAGCCATGACTTATTCATTTAGCAAAATTTAATTATCCCAAGTTATCGGTCGCATCCAAGCGTGACTCACCCGCCATCCTAGTGGGTGTTTGTGGCGAAACAGTCGGTCTCAAAACCAAGACATCTTGTCAAGTTCGTCGCGAATCCATCCGCGGATTTCGAGGCTTCATGTCGTTCACACAAATCAATGGGTACAAATTTTCCTATCTGACACATCCTTGTGTACGCTTGCTGGGATTCCGAAGTCGTTCCTTGCACGGTTTCCCAAAACGATCTCTTCAGCTCAGAGATCCGAACTCCATTGTTTCGCTTTCGCAATCGGCTGGCAAGCCGGTTAGGCTACCAAACGTAGGTCTTCGACGCTCATTCGATCGCGAGCACCGTCAACAAATTCCTCAAAAATACGGATATCAAGTGCCGATGCCGCGGCACATTCAGGATGGAATTGGGTGCCAACGGCAAACCAGTCCATCATTTCGCTTTCAATTGCTTCGATCACGCCATCTGGACACTTCGCGGTGACGCGGAAGCCCGGTGCCACTTCGTCTATCGCCATGTGATGCCGACTGCTAACGCGGATTTCGCCATCGCCATAGACGCGGCCGATCAACGAATCACTCTCGACATTCAATGTATGTCGGTGATTGGGGTCTTGAGGGTCATGGTGAGGCACTGCATTCGGTAGGTCCTCTTTGATATTCAAAAACAGGTTGCCGCCCTGATGCACGTTCATGAGCTGCATCCCCGTTCCAATACCCAAAAGTGGCATCCTTCGCTCTGAGATTTCGGCAATCAATAAGCGGTCGCTGGTTTCGCGAACCGGATCCAAAGGCCGTACCGAAGGGTGCAACATGAAACCATCGTTGCGTGGATCTAAGTCCCCACCGCCAATCATGACAAAGCCGTGTAAGGCATCTAAGGCGGTTCGAATCGAATCCGAATCGTCCATCGGAGGCAAAACAACAGGAATCCCTCCTGCTTTCAATACCGACTGAAAGTAGCCCGCTGCGACATAACTGTATGCGGGCATGTTACGAGCAGCTGCACGATAGTCGGCGTTAATGCCGATCAATGGTTTACACGTCATCCGAAAGGTCCTCTTCGAAGTTCGCGGGTTGTAAGAATTTCGACGCCACAATCTTGTTGCGTCGATGCACAGTGGTTAACAAAGGAAACTGGCGAACGCCGAATTTCAGAAGGCTATACAGCGCCTCGCGAAACACGATCACCGAAAGAAGAAACGCCACAAACCGGACGGATGTAAACCGATTGGTCGCGAGCGTTTTCGTTGAGATGTCAGTGAGCGCCATCTTGGCTTTCAACCCATCTTGACGGTCGACGATCTTTCGTAGCGATTTCACTAACCAAGGCCGCCGTTGCAAACCACCGTTGGCAACACACGATGTGTTACCGGCGATGGGGAAGATCGTAGAAATGTTTTGAACTTTTTCAAACCTCGTTCACAAATAGTGGAATACCGACACTGCTAGCACTATATGGAGTGCTATCAATCTGTTTTGTTGCTAGCAAGATGGTGTCACATGATGCTGTTCAGATCGACCTTGGCGGTGTATAAAGCTGTTCAACTTCAGCCTAGACAAGGACTTAGGACAGACGATGCAATTCAATAACGTTTGCTTGGAATCGATTGGGGCGATAATTCCCGATGAGATTTGGAACAGCGAGAAAATTGAGACCGATTTAGCGCCTCTTTATTCGCGTCTAAAGCTGCCCGAAGGTCGGCTAGCGTTGATGAGCGGGATCGATGAGCGACGGGTTTGGTCACGCGGGACAATGCCGAGCGGTCCGAGTGTCCAAAGTGCTAATGCGGCGATCGATGCCGTGGGAATCGACCGTCAGGAGATCGGTTGTCTGATTCACGCCAGTGTTTGTCGAGACTTTTTAGAGCCGGCAACGGCGTCACGCGTTCACCATGAGCTGGGCTTGCCCCACGATTGCTGGGTTTATGACGTTTCGAACGCCTGTTTAGGGGTGATGAACGGAGCGGTCCAGATCGCGATGATGATCGAATCGGGTGCCATTCGTGCCGGGATCGTGGTCGGGACCGAAAACAGTCGTCCCTTACTTGAACAAACCATCTCCCGTTTGAATGCCGATTCGTCTCTGACCCGCAAAAGCGTCAAACCAGCTTTCGCTTCGCTCACGATCGGCTCGGGTAGTTGTGCATGGTTGTTGGTGCATCGTGATTTGTCTTCGTCGAATAAGCAAACTCCGTCGAGCACTCTTATCGAAACGGCGGTTGCCGAAGCGAGAACCGAATTCAATGATTTGTGCCGCAGCGACCAAGATTCAGCCGGTTCAGGGATGCAGCCATTGATGGACACGGATTCGGAACGTTTGATGGCGGAGGGTATCGCGACGGGCGTTGCGGGGTTGGAGCGTTTGCTATCCGAGTCGGGTTTGTCGCGAGGCGATTTCGATCGAACCGTTTGTCACCAAGTTGGTTCCCGTCACCGCGTCGAAATGCTCAAGGCGATGGGGTTTTCGATCGAAAACGACAGCGCCACGTTTGCCAAGTTGGGGAACACCGGATCGGTGGCCCTGCCGCTCACGCTCGCTGCCGCCGCCGCTCGCGGCGAATTGGTAGCAGGCAACCAAGTTGCGATGTTGGGGATCGGTTCCGGGATCAATAGCGTGATGTTGTCTGCCAAATGGGGCCAAACATCAATCAGCGGGAATCTCGCCGATCTGGATGCCCAGTAGGCGAGTCTCTCCGAGCCTCGCGCGTGCACGCTCAGTAGGCGAGTCTCTCCGAGACTCGTGCGTATTTGGCGTCTCGGCGAGACGCCGCTACGATTTGTGTGTATTCGGCGTCTCGGCGAGACGCCGCTACGATTTGTGTGTATTCGGCGTCTCGGCGAGACGCCGCTACGATTTGTGTGTATTTGGCGTCTCGGCGGGACGCCGCTACGATTTGCGTGCATTTGGCGTCTCGGCGAGACGCCGCTACGACTTGCGTGCATTCGGCGTCTCGGCGAGACGCTGCTACGATTTGCGTGCATTCGGCGTCTCGGCGAGACGCCGCTACGATTTGTGTGTATTCGGCGTCTCGGCGAGACGCCGCTACGATTTGCGTGCATTTGGCGTCTCGGCGAGACGCTGCTACGATTTGCGTGCATTCGGCGTCTCGGCGAGACGCCGCTACGATTTGTGTGTATTCGGCGTCTCGGCGAGACGCCGCTACGACTTGTGTGTATTTGGCGTCTCGGCGAGACGCTGCTACGATTTGCGTGCATTCGGCGTCTCGGCGAGACGCCGCTACGATTTGTGCGTATTCGGCGTCTCGGCGAGACGCCGCTACGACTTGTGCGTATTTGGCGACTCGGCGAGACGCTGCTACGATTTGTGTGTATTCGGCGTCTCGGCGAGACGCCGCTACGATTTGCGCGCATTCGGCGTCTCGGCGAGACGCCGCTACGATTTGTGCGTATTCGGCGTCTCGGCGAGACGCCGCTACGATTTGTGTGTATTTGGCGTCTCGGCGAGACGCCGCTACGATTTGTGTGTATTCGGCGTCTCGGCGAGACGCCGCTACTAGAGCCGCTCCTAGAAGTCGGCGCTGTATTTGTTCACCATTTCGCGGCGGATTGCCGCGGTCGCTTCGTCGAGTTGTTGCCAGATTTGCATCACCGAAGCCGCCCCAGAAGTCCGCTCTTGGCTGCGAATGATCGCATCGGTTCGTCCTTTTTCCATCAGGGATGCATTCATTGCGTTGACACCGACCGAAACGGATGGAGCACCATACATGTAGCCATTGTATCCGTTACCCGCTCGGTAACCGCCGTAGCTGTAGGCAACTCCACCGGACGACGCATTATTACTCTTGGTACGAAGCGATGATCGCATCCCGACACCCTTCATCATCATCTCGGCGCTGCGAAGTTGGTTCGCTGCATTGGCACCAAAATCAAGCATCGCCTCATCGACGTTCAAGATTGGCAATTGATCGATTTTGCGTGCGTAGCGGTCATACCAAACCGCAGCTTGGCCAAACGTTTTCGCGTTGTCGCGGCGAGGTTTTTCGTGCAAGTCGTCGAGCAGCGTCGTTATCGATTGAAAGTACTGCTGGGTCGCGATGCGTTTCGCCGTTCCTTCCTGATCGCTCCCCGGCGATTGCATCTCAACCATCGAATCGGCAAGTGTCGGTGGCAGGGAAAGCACACTCAACACGCGGCGAGTGCCTCCCGTTGACAACAACCCACGAAGC
The DNA here is from genome assembly GCF_007860185.1 of Novipirellula aureliae. Classification (NCBI taxonomy): domain Bacteria; kingdom Pseudomonadati; phylum Planctomycetota; class Planctomycetia; order Pirellulales; family Pirellulaceae; genus Novipirellula; species Novipirellula aureliae. The sequence continues at coordinate 42,972 of NZ_SJPY01000002.1, read as the reverse complement.
ATAAACGCATTACCACTCACCGACGGTGTCCACTCTCGGAAATCTTCGATCATCAGACCTTGATTTTGCAACACTTCGATGATCAGATCTTTGCCAACTTTTTCCAACATGGCAGGTGATTCGGCGAAGTCGACTCGAATCGCACCGACCGTTTTGTCCTGGACCGTAATTCCGAGCGTGACCCCCTTTGCTCCAGCGATCAAATTGGCGTAGTCGTCGGGCGAAAGGCCGGAATCCTTCAGCGATTCGAATTTATCCATGTTATGCTTAATCGCGGTTTTCGAAAGCAAACCTTCGACGTCCAATGCCATCACGATTGGCGTGCCCACTTTATTGGCGTATCCGAATGCTTGCTCTAAGTAGTCGGATAATACCGCAGCGGTACCGACATCGGTCGACTTGAGCCATCGGGTAACGTCTTGGCGATTTGCAGGGGTATAGGACCCAACCAAATTGCCCATGATTTGGACGAGATAGCGATCATCGGGTAAACGAACCGCGGAGCGATCGGCGATCGTGTCCATCGTTCCACCAAAACGTTGGGCAGCGGTCGAGATATTGCGATCCGCCTTTAGTTTCATCATCCCCATTTCCCAAATCGATTGCCCGAATTCGTGATCGATTCGGCCCACCAACATCACCTCGGTTGCATCGGGTGGTAACGCCGAGATGCCAGCGTCGAAGGCAGCTTGGCGACGGGCCGCCCAACGATCGCGGTCGGCGACAGGGGAACCAAACAGTTTTTCGGCGTTAATGAGAATCAACGAATTGGCATCCGATGGGATGCGATACTTCATTCCTTCGAATTGGGCCTGGCCGACGGTGGGCAGCAAGGTAGCGGTCAGCAAAAAAGTTGTCATCAATAGTCGGTTCATCGTGGTCGCCAAAAAGGAGCAAGGGAATAGGAGTCGATCGACGGTACGCAGAGTATAGTTGGAAATCAAGGGTTTTCGTAGTGGATATCAGCCCTTTTGGCATTGGTGTTCATTCCGTTTGACTCGGGTCCAAAGGCCAAAATGCTCCAGTTGCACGGCTCGTAAGCTCAACGCGCAGTCCGATGGGCAGGCGGTTTAGCGGAGGAACCTTTTGCCGGGTTCCGTAGCGGCAGAAGCCGACTAAAGCGGTCGAATGAAGTCACATCCTTCGAACAGTCTTGACCCAATCCGGACCATGGTGGCCCCTTCCGCAATCGCTTCGTTAAAATCGCCACTCATCCCCATCGATAGTTCTGGCAGCGGAAGACTATGCTTTTTTTGCAGGTCATCCCTAAGCTGCCGAGTTTGGGAAAACTGAATTTTCGCTTCTTCGCGTTCGCTACCCCAACCTGCCATCGCCATCATGCCGATGATTTGGGCTCCCTGCTGAGGTCGGTCTAGCAATAAACGTTCAACCTGCTCGGGTGACAATCCTGTTTTGGCCTCATCGCCGCTGATGTTGACTTCGACCAACACCTTTATCACTCGGCTTTGTGCGACGGCTTCGGCGGCGATTGCCGCGAGCAAACGGGGGCTGTCAACGCTATGGATGATAGGCTCAAACGGCAGCGATCGTCTCAGTTTGTTGCGTTGGATATGCCCAATCAAATGCCACCGTATATCGTTTGGGAATACGATTTGCTCGTTCTTTTTCCAAAGCAACTGAGGTCGGTTTTCGCCAAGCTGATTGCAACCTGCCTCGACGAGTGCCAATGTTGCTTCCGCGTCGACGTACTTTGACACGCCGATAATTTGGACCGCCGAAGGCTCGCGATTCGCCGAGACGGCAGCCGCAGCAACTTCGGATCGAACCGTCTGCCAATTCTGTCGCAGTCTCGCAATGATGGTTGGTTCAATCATCCATCTGCTCTCTGTCGTCGACCGTTACCAAATCCTCATATTCGGCATCGCCCATGTCGAACCGTGCGGCAAAGAAATCGGCGACCAAGTTCTTGCCCATGATCGTCCGGCAACGTCGCAGTCCAAGGCTGCGGTAGAGCATCCATTGCTCACTTCCCGCTTGAATGCGAAACCCGACCGCTTCATTGCTTGTGCAGATTCGTCGTTCGTCGGCGACCGTCAATTGCCGCCAAGTTCGTTTTCGTTTAAAACGCCGTGGTTGGAAGTCAAGCCAAAGCGGTGCGTAAAGAGCCCCCCTACCCGAGTTGGTCATCATCAAATCGCCCCTTTCATCAGGTTCGAGCGCTGCGGTCGATGCGCCGATTCGCCATTCCGCAGCGGCCAAAGGTACCAACATTGCTTGTCGTTTGCGGCCTGCCAAAAAGATTTCGCGGGTTTCAGCTTCGGGATCGATAGAGACGGATTCAGCGATAGGCAATCGCATCGAGTAATCGATCTTCTCTTCGGACTTCTCTTCGGATTGACTGAGAACACTATCGGCGATCATGACACAGCGGTCTTCCCGCAGAAGCATGAACTGGCGTTGTAAAACGATGTCACCCGTCCAACTCTGTTCGAGTTCGAGGTAGTGAACGTCATCGTCGGTGTACTCGCAGCTGTACGTCCAACCGCTTGTGGGGGTTTGCGGACGAGAGTCGACTGCGATTTTCGTCTCCATCTCACCGGATAAAGCCTTCACGCGGCCAGCGAACAAATCGATCGAATTTTGCATTCCCGAGTATTGCAAATCGATACGTCCACGCCACACATTCCACTGAGGCAAGAGCGCAGCGACTTTTGCTTTGTCGCAGTGGTGATAGGAATCGGGTAGCGATACTTCCCACGCCAATCGCCCTGCATGAGGCGGCTTGCCCGCCTTGGGCGATCGTTTTAAGGTCGCAGAAATCGCTGGCTTTAGCGATTCGGGATCAAAATCAGCTGATCGGCTCAAGAGCCCAAAGTCGTTCAAGTCATCCATCACATCCTTGCGTTTCATGGTTTGAAATGCGCATCCACCATCGGGGGTCGTTAAGGCAGCAACCCACGTTGCAATCGTTTGCCCCGCGAGCATCGCATCCTTTGGAAACGTCTTTTTCTTCTTCGTCGTGCTACTTAGAATCGCACGGCAACGATAAAGGGATGCCAGTGCCAATCGCATTGAAGGCAAGTCGCTCAGTAGTGCAGGGACGGAATCCTCTCTGTGTTCGGACCATCGATCGAGGCAAGCGAGGGAGGATTTTCGTTGGCGTTTGCAGGACGGTACGTCTGCTAGTCGCCATGCCATCGTTAATCCCAGCTCCGCTCCGACCAGCAGTTGCAGAGGAGATTCGGCTGTCGCTTCTTGAAGGATTGACTCATGGTAGTGCAGTAAGGCACCCAGCAAATCCCACCATAGACCGGCCTCCAGAACGTTGGATAGACTGGGCATCGCTGCACACCAGACGACGGCATCGGCAGCCCGAACCGTGTCGAAAGGATAGGTTGCGAAATGCTCAATCGCTGCTCTTGTCTGTTTGGCATAATCGAGCGGACGAGTCGACAAGCGACGTTTCGGCTTTTGGTCACATGCCAATTGGCTCATCGCTATCCGTAGACTGTCGATTTCGTCACCTAACGCAACCGCTACACCCCATCGGTACACGTTTCCGCCAATTGCTGATTTCCCAAAAACGCTTTTCGCCGAATGACGCTGAGCCCGTTTCTGTAACTTTTGACGTAAACCGTTTCGTTGGGCACTGGGCAACGAGCTCGGCGGCGGAGCGTGAACCGACGGAGGATCAAACGGGGGGGGCGGTTGTGTCGAGCTCGATGTGTCGATAGACATGATGGTAAAATCAAAAAACGGATAATTTGAAGGCGATTGGGCGGGGAATCCCGTGTGCGTTTTTGCCTAGTCGAATATAACGAATGAACCTCTCGTCCCATACTTTGTGCAGAGTCTAATTGATGAAAAAACAAATCTCTTTCAATTCGTTGCGTTTTGTCCGGCATTTTTGGATCAGATGCTGTTTTCTGGCGCCCTCATGCTTGCTTATCGGCGATGCTGGATACGTATTTGGGCAAGGTGGTGTGGATTTGAACACTCCTGAGCTGCCGTCTGCCACTGAGACGCCAGCTGCGAATACCGAGGGGGCTGACGCCGAGGGGGGGGATAACGAGGACCCAAATTCCGAGTGGGCTGATGCGCAGGACGCTGATGCGCAGGACGCTGATGCGCAGGACCTTGACTCGCAGGACCCTGATGCTCTGGCGAGACCTGAAACTCCCCTCGAAGTGCTGCGTAAGACGTTTTCGGCTCCGCCAGCGGCAAAATCGCTCGGTCCTGATTCGCGGCTTTGGGTCGATCGCGTGAAAAAACGTGTTTATGTTGATGGTTATGTTGCGATCAATCGAGGGCCACTTGAGATGTTTGCTTGCCCCTACGGCACCAAGGAGCATGAATCGGTGGTTGCGACCATTGCTCGGCCGAGCCAAGTTCATGCCGCGTTATTGGCGGTCGGTGCAAAATCGGGAACGCCGGTTCGATTTGACCCAGCATTTTTGCCGCCGACGGGGCAGAGAATTCGGGTTTGGGTAACGTGGCGAGATCAAGAGAAAAAATTCCATGCCGTTGACGCCAGAGAGTGGGTCCGGGATGCGGATAGCGGCAAATCGCTTGAGCCTGACTGGGTGTTTGCCGGCAGCGGATTTTGGACCGATCCGACCGATAACAAACGGTATTATATGGCAGACGGTGGCGACATGATTTGCGTTTCAAATTTTAGTACCGCAATGATGGATATTGGAGCCGCCAGTAGCGCAAACGCGGAGGCGCTTTTGTACGAGCCGTTCACTGAACGGATTCCCGAACAGGGGACCTTGGTCCGGCTCGTGCTCGTTCCAATTCCAGTACCAACGGATAAATCCCCGGCCGATGCAGAGACAAACGCAAAACTTAGCGAAGTGTTGCCAACCGAAGATATCTTGCCCTTAAAGTAAACCTCTATGAATTCGACTGCACGCTCCGAAAATTCTTCGCCCGAAGCACAATGTCTGGCCGATCAACCGCCACGCAGTATCGCGCCGGTGCCACAGTTGTCGTCCAAGGCATTCACGTTAGCTTTGTTGGCCGTTTGCATTATCCCCTTGGCGGGGCTGACGCTTTACGCAACGTTGTATGGCCGGGCGGCGGAAAAGAAATTGCCGGTCGAAGTCGCGATTGAGCAACGCGTATTGCCGATGCCAAGTGGCGAGCGGGGTGCACTTGTCGATGTGGTCGTCATCAAAAACTTGGCCGACTTCGATATCCCGAATGTAACCATTGATTTGAATGGCCAATATTTCTTGTATCGCGATCCGCCATTGGCCAAAGCTGAAACGTTGGTCTTGCCTCAGAGTGTTTTTATGACCAAATCAAGCCAACGTTTTGCACCGGGACGGTATCCGATCACCGAGGTGACCGTGACGGGAAAACTGCCAAGTAATGCGCGAGGCGTTACGGAAATGCATTTTGGAGGATAAAGTCCTTGGCGGCTACAGCTACCAGTTGGGCTTGTTTTGTCTAAGCGAAGACAATCGGCGAACTACGTCTCGGGATCTTTACCGCGACGCAGCATCTTGTTTTTAAGCCACCGTTGCACCGATTTGCCGGGAGCGTCGTGTGAAGCATGAGAGCTGGTAGCGATCGTGTTTTCAGTGATTCTCGTCAAAGCCCGGTAGATTTCTCGTCCACAGTATGTACATACCACGGGCGGCTCATTCACCGGGCGTTGGCATTGAGGGCAAAAGTACTCGATCGTTGGACGCATGGCCGCCTCGAACAGCCCCCCCACTTCGGATGCGTTGAACCAGGCAGAGTCATCTTTACGAATTCGCGTTTCAGGTTTGACGTCCCCGCTGCGAACCAGTTTCAATAAGTCACTCGGCCGAAGCGGACCAACGTCCTCAGCCTCGTCTGACTGCTGGATAAACCATTCGGCCACGCCGATCCCTTTTCAACCAGACCAAGAAACAAACCAACGCGTTCATTGTACAGACTTCCTTGAGCTCGTGTCATCGCACCTAATTTCATTGCACCTAATTTCATCGCACCTAATTTCATTGCGTCTAATTTATTGCGCCTAATTTATTGCGCCTAATTTATTGCGCCTAATTTATCGCAATTTATTGCACGGAAACTTCCGACGGGTTCCGCCACCTGAAAACGAATCAGATCGACTCGATGTGAAGGCTTCGTCGGCGACGTTCTTTTCGTCGGATGTCATCAATCAGCCCTGCCACCTCGTCGACCTTGGCAATACCCAACATCGACAATTCGGGATGACTGCGATCGCTGCCGGTTAGCCGAATCGTCCCGACCCCGAACATTCGCTGAACAGGCCCTTGCGTGAAACTGACATCATCCAGATCGATCACTTCGATACGATCGGTTCGCTGGGTAATGATCCCCGTTTTGTGGATGAAACGCTGTGTCGTCAATTGGTAATGGTAGCCCAAACGTCGCCACAGGTAGAGAGAAACGCCCAGCACCCACATCACTAAAATCAGAATGGCTGCAACCGACCACGGAAAGGGTTCGATCACAATTGCTAACACGACCAATGCAATCGAAGCGACAAACATCACAATCCATGTCCCCACCATCGCTTTACTGCTGTAACGACCACTCCACAAATTCTCTTCTGGATCGTAGTCATCGAAATCGGACTGTTTCGATGCGACTTGCTGGCGAAACTTTGCAGTGGGCGATTCACCACCGCGCGGCTGAGTTCGTTCAGGCTCGTTGCTCTGAGCTTCTGCCGACGAAAGCTCTTCAGGCAGAGGTTGGTCTTGAGGTGTGTTTTCTGAATCTTGTGTGGACATTGCTTTGGTTTCCTTTCTTTCGATTGAAGATTTCGATACTATAACGCAACGAGCGTCCCACGTCATTGAACTTTCCCGCGTCACCCGACGATCTTTCTATGCGTTGTCCTTATTGCCACGTCGACGATGACCGTGTTTTTGACACGCGAGCTGCCGAGGGTGGCTATATGGTTCGTCGTAAGCGTGTTTGCCTCGCTTGTGAACGCAAGTTTTCAACGCTCGAGAAACTCGAGCAGTTAAATGTGCGAGTCGTAAAAAGCGATCAAACGCGTGAACCGCTCGACCGAGAAAAAATACGCCGCGGTGTCGAACGAGCCTGTTCAAAACGCCCCATTCAAAGCTCGAAGATCGAGCAGGTGGTGCAAAGTATCGAGGCGGATATCTACGAATCGTACGATTCCGAAGTGACAGCATCCCAGATCGGCGAGATCGTGATGAGGCATCTCGCCGCGTTGGACGAGGTCGCCTACATCCGATTTGCCAGTGTTTACCGGGAATTTCACGACGCTAATGATTTTATTCGAGCGATCTCTAAAATTGTTGGCCCCGGCAAGGACAAAAAGAGCAAAGAAGAAAAATAGTAAAGAAGAAAAGTAGCCGTCCTCAATCTTCACCCTTCTGATGCGTTTCTTCCCAAAGGGTGCCCAAACGCTGAATCGCTACATGCAAACGACTCTTTACCGTGCCAACCGGTATGCCCAGAATCTCTGCCGCTTCGCGATACTTTAATCCTTGGTAGTAGACCAGGTTAACCACTTGCTGCATCGTTTCGCCAAGTTCGGCGACCGATGCATTGATCCAGCGACCGTTTTCCTCCATCGCTGCGGTCGCGTGAGGATCGGGAGAATCGCCGACTAATTTCTCAGCCCAACTACTCGCGCGATCGTCGTTATCGGTGAAGCTGGTCCGATCGAGGCTAACCATGCGGTGGCGTTTGTTCCGCCGCTGGGCATCGATGGCCTGGTTGGTGGCAATGCCATAAAGCCAAGGCCGAAAACGACGCGCCGAATCGAATTGGTAACATTTCAAATGGACCTGTAAGAATGTTCCCTGGAAGGCTTCTTCGGCTGTGTCGGAGTCGCCGACATAACGACGCAAATAACTGAAGATTTCGGTTTGATACCGATGGATCAAGGCTTCGAAGAGTGATCGGTCGCCTGTCTCGCGGTATTGAACCAAGATGTTTTCGTCCGACAAATCGCTCGCCGCTGCGGACTTTGCCGCGGAAAAGATGGTTGGATCCTTCGTGGTCGTCATTCGAAATGTCTCCTGCTTGGAGAAAGGAAAAGCAAAAAGAAAAAGATAAGGAAAAACGTGATGCAATTGGGGATTAGCGAATCTTATACCAACCGTTCCTTTGCCAATATGGCAGCAGGGCTGCGTGTTGCGATGGATGCTCTTGGGGCAATCCAGCCACCCAAACACCCTGTTGGGTAAAATTCTAGGCTGTTGACGATTTCTATTGTAATCGAAAAGGCGGTGAATTGGCACTCATCGTAATTGGTTCGTGGGTGTTGGTCCAGCGAGCCAAAAAAAACGACGCACCAGCCCAAAATCGGTGCGTTTTGAGACGCAATTGGCTATGTTGAGTGTCGTCTCATTGAGCTAGTTGATAGCATGATACCGCCCGCAGAAGCATTTCGTTTTCGAACCAACTACGAAGAGAACCAGTGACCCACAACTCGGAAAAACATGTGGCGAGCTCGATCGAGCTACCCGCCAACTCGCTCGGTTCGTCACGGTACCAATGGTATACGCCTGGTGATATCAATGCATTCTTCGGGTTGATGCTTGACAATATCGTGGGTCTGCTACTGATGGTAGCATTGCTGACTGGGTTCGGTTTTCCCACCGATTTTGCCGTCTCTCGAATGGTTCCGGGGACCGCCTTGGGGGTTCTGATTGGTGATTTGGCGTTTTTCTATCTCGCCTTCCGCTTGTCTCGGCAAACCGGCAATCCCCGAGTCACGGCAATGCCGCTTGGTTTAGACACGCCTTCGACCTATGGCATTGTGCTGTTCGTTCTCGGTCCATCGTACCTGCAAGGCTTGGCGATGGGGCTCGAATCGTTCGATGCTGCCTACCGGACTTGGTACATCGGGATTTGGTGCATCGTGCTTTCGGGGGTATTGAAGATGGCTTGTGCTCCGATGACAAAGTGGGTTCAGCGGGTCGTTCCGAGAGCAGGGCTGCTCGGGTCGCTCGTCGCCATCGCTCTGGTTCTAATCAGCTTCTTTCCGCTCGTCGAAATTGTTGGCCATCCGCTGCCAGGTATTTTGGCGATGGTGATCGTACTGACAACGCTGATTGCAAAGATCCCGCTTCCTGGTCGAACGCCCGGAACGCTCGGTGCCCTGCTGATTGCTGGCGGCGTTTACTATTTGTTGTGTGCGATCGATGTTAACGGCTACTCTTTTCCTTCCTATCAGCCTGCGGCTTGGTTCCCGACCGAGTGGCTTGAAAGTTTTCATTTCGCTTGGGTGTCGGCGTTTCCTGATGCTCTGGCCTACCTGCCGATCGCTTTCCCCTTTGCGATTGGTACGATCGTCGGCGGCATCGATTGCACCGAAAGCGCTGCTGCGGCAGGAGACCATTACGATGCTCGAACGATCATCGGTGTCGAAGGAATTGCGACGTTGTTGGCCGGATTGTCAGGCGGCGTGATCCAAACCACCCCATACATTGGCCATCCTGCGTACAAAGCGATGGGGGGCCGGGCCGCTTACACGTTGGCAACGGCGTTGTTGGTCGGGTCGGCGGGGTTGGTTGGTTATTTTGGTTTGTTAAACGCCTGGATTCCCAAGCCGGTCGTGTTTCCTATCCTGGTTTTTATCGGCCTCGAGATTACAGCCCAGAGTTTCTTGGCGACGCCTCGTCGACACTACGCCGCGATCGCGATTGCTTGTTTGCCAGCGCTAGCCTTTTTGGCCATGAGTATCCCCGGCCGCATTCTGGCTGACCCAGCGTTGAGTGGTGCGGGGATTGCACCAGCGACGCTCAGCACCGCTTTGCAAGAAGACATGAGCACGCTGACGATGCTAAGCAGTGGGTTTATTCTGACCAGTCTGTTATGGGCTTGGTGCTTAGCCGCCGCGATCGACCGTCGGTTGCAGTTGGCTGGCGTCGTGCTGCTTGTTGCTGCCGCTTTGACCCTGTTCGGAATCATTCATTCGCCGCTCGATGGCAATCGGTTGTTCGTCCCCTGTGGCCCTGAATCATGGGGCGATTTGGTTTTATCGCCCCACGATCGTAACCGAGTGCTGGAGTTTTGTGCGGGTTATCTCGCATCGGCGATGATGCTGATCGCGTGGTCAAAAACGCACTCACCGTCGGCTGACGAAGTGGCATCGGAGCATGGAGAGTGAATTGCTGCAAAAAAGCCCGTTTTTTAGCTGACTGGGCATTGCAAGCGAAGGCATTCGAGCGTTAAACTTCCGCACCTTGGAGTGCCGATGTAGTCATTGGTGCTGAAAGTTCGATTCAAATTTGAAAGATTTCCTCTTTGAACGGGGGATTTGGAAGAGAAAAACATGAAACCGGAGACAAAATGGTTAAGTTAGTGGTTCGTGATCGTGAAACAATTCAGGAGGCAGTTCGTCGGTTCCGTAAGTTGGTAGAACGCAGCGGCATCAAAAAAGAGATGCGACGTCGCGAGTATTACGAAAAACCGAGTGAAACGAATCGCCGCAACCGATTACGGGCTGAACGAAGAGCCCGCCGAACTCGTCTACTTAGCCGTTAAAACACTGTCGCGAACGGCAATTCGCCGCTAGGCACCGTGTTGGACTCAGGTTTATCTCAATAGAAACATCAAGCTGGTAAAGCTCCAGCCATGGTTTCGGGCGTTTGGCTCAGTTGGTTAGAGCACCTCGTTTACACCGAGGGGGTCGGGGGTTCGAGTCCCTCAACGCCCATTTCTAAGTCCTTTAGCAGCAAGGACTTGCGGCATTAAGAATTCGCCCTCTTTTTTGCCCTCAGCCTTTACCCCATCGCTAACGGCCTGCTGATTTAATCGTTTAACGCTTAGCCGAAGGCGTCAGCTTTTCCATAATCGGTCGCCTATGGCTTGGCGTTAAACAATAAGTCGAGTCAAACCGATTAAATCAGCAGGCCGCTTACCCCGGTTTCACCGTGGGGCTGCTTAGGTAAGAACAAAAAGCAACCCGCAAGGCATCAGACGAAGTGTAGAGATTGGCCATCGATAGATTTTCCTTCATGGGGCCACTTCAAAGTGACGGATTTTTGGGTTGCTGCAATGCACCTTGTCACCGGCGACAACCGCCAAGTGCGTCGATTGGACATGCACTGCCCCGATGAGCCCCGATGAGATTGCAAGCTGCCCGGATCAAGAATTCGCCAAACACGATGGCATCCGTAACGATTCATCCCGCGATTTCCGATACAAGCAGATGCATCGGATGTTGGGCGGCGTCAGAAACGAGGATAACGGATCCCGCGGTGGTGGGTGATGGAATACACAAAGGCGGGAAATCGGCTAAATTGTTGCGGCATGGTTGCCGTGTTTGTAGCAGTGAAAAAATGATTCAACAAAACCTTTCGTCCTTTATCTGGTCCGTTGCGGATCTCCTACGTGGTGACTACAAGCAATCCGAGTAAGGCTAAGTTATCTTGCCTTTTACGGTTCTACGTCGTTTAGACTGCGTTCTGGATCCCTCTAAGGAAGCGGTGCTGAAGGAGAAGGAAAAACAACACGTCCATGTTCCAAAACACGGGCATCAGTACCTAGATCTGGATCGTGACCAACCGCAAGCCCGCCAATCGCAAAGGCAAAGTGCAGTTGATCGACGCCAGTGCGATGTGGCAGGAGATGCGAAAGAGTCTCGGCAGCAAACGCAAGGGATTGAGCGACGAGCATATTGCAGAAATCACGCGTCTATTCGGCAATGCTAAAGAGGTCAACGTCAACGAAGATGGTCGTCCTGTGGCCGCATTTCTAAGTAGGGCTTCATGCCAGGCAGCGGGTTTGCCGTTTCCATCGACTCTTCCCGTGTCTAGCGGATTGGCACCATCAAAGCAGAAAAACAGGTAACTTATCTGCTTTCGCCATAAAACGATCTAGCGGAGAGGTCTTCCATTCGCTCCAGGTCGTACCGATCCACGACAATTGCAACTTGGTATTCGCAGCATTACAATCTTGACCCCCATGAACTTGATTGGACCGACAGCTACCTTGAAAACCGCTGATGTTTAAATTTATCCACTGCGCCGATATTCATCTCGATAGTCCGCTACGAGGACTGGAAAAATACGAGGGCGCACCGGTGGACGAGATTCGAGGTGCCGTTCGCAAAGCACTTGCGAATCTTGCCGAACTGGCGATCCGCGAACACGTCTCCTTTGTGTTGATCGCAGGCGACATTTATGACGGGAAATGGGAGGACCATCAAACAGGGCTGCACTTTGCCAAATGGTTGAGCGGGCTGCATCGGCATGGCATTCTTGTCTACGCGATCACTGGTAACCACGATGCCGAAAACAAGATGACGAAGCAACTGAAGTTGCCCGACAATCCCAATGGTGATCCAGTGATGCTGTCGTCCACCTCCGTTCAAACGGTGATCAACGAAGGCGTTGGAGTCGCGATTCACGGCCGCGGATTTGCGGATCAAGAAGAACGCGAGAACTTAGTCCTTGCCTACCCTCGTGCGGTCGACGGTCTTTTCAATATCGGCATCCTGCACACGTCGCTTGACGGTGCAGCTGGAGGTGAACACAAACGGTACGCACCCTGCTTGCCTGCCGATTTGCTCGGTCTTGACTATCAGTACTGGGCGCTCGGTCACGTTCACACCCGCAAACACCATCACCAAGCTGACCAAACCCCGATCGTCTTCCCCGGAAACATCCAAGGTCGCCACATCCGCGAAACAGGGCAAAAGGGATGTGAGTTGGTGACGGTTTCCGATGCCGGTGACGTACAGATCGACTTTCAGCCGCTCGATGTGTTTCGTTTTGAAATCTGCGATGTCGATGCAACTGGCATTGAAAATCCTGATGATTTGCTAGAGCGATTTGGACAAAGGATGCGGGCCATCATTGCAACGGCCGACGGGTTGCCAATCGCGACTCGAGTGATTGTCTCGGGCAACAGCGAAGCCCACGTGAATTGGCTTGCGAATCTCGAACAATGGCGTCAGGAAATTCGGGCGTATTCCTTTACCCTCGGGGCCGAAGTATGGGTCGAGAAAATCAAGTTCAATACCCAAACAATTCGTCGCTTTGACAGTGAGGATGAAGCTGAAGGTGCGATTCGAGAATTGATTCGAGCGTTTGAAGAAGCTCCCACCGACGACGAATTAAGGGCGGAGATCTTTGCCGAACTAGAGGCGTTAAAGCAAAAGCTTGCTGCACTTCATGACCAATTCGACGAGTTTATTCCGCATGATTCGGCTACGTTGAAATCGATTTTGGATGAGATTCAACCTGGGCTACTGAACCGCTTGATGACGGATAACCGAGTATGAGAATTCGACAACTTGATTTAATTCGCATCGGTCCGTTCAACAATCAAACGTTATCGTTTGAGCAGGGCGACTTTGGTTTGCACCTGGTATACGGTCCAAATGAAGCGGGCAAGAGTTCAACGCTCCGTGCGCTGACACATTGGTTGTTCGGCTTTCCCGGCGAAACGAAAAGCCGCGACCATTTTCAACACGCTTATAAAAATCTAAGGGTCGGCGGCACAATTGAAGATCACGATGGGGAAACGTTAACATGCGTTCGCCGTCATGGCGGGCAAAAGTCGTTGCGAGGCGAGAACGACAAAGGGGCTCTGGACCCAGCAGTGCTTTCTGCATTTCTTTGCGGCTTGACTCAGCAGCAATTCCAAACGCAATTCGGTATCGATTCGAAACAGCTTGTTGAAGGCGGGAAAACGATCGCCAAAGGTGGTGGCGAGTTGGGGGAATCGTTGTTTGCTGCCGGTTCGGGGTCCGCCAACATGCCGGGACTGCGAAGTTCGCTCGACTCACAATGCGATCATCTGTTCAAGCCGTCGACGGCAACGAAGCCGCAGGTCAACGCCGCCATTTCGGCTTTCAACGCTGCCCGTAAAGAGGTTCGCGAGCTTTCAGTAAAAAGTAACGATTGGAAGCGTCAAGCCGAGGAGCTCGAGGAACTGCGAGCGGAAAAGGTCGAGTTGGACAAAGCACAAATCAAATGTCGCGGGCGCCGTGATCGCTCGGATCGAATCCTCAAAGCGTTGCCATTGATTGGGACCTTGAAGGACAAAGAACGGGAGCTAGAAGAAGTCGGCCATGTGGCCCGATTGTCCGATGATTTCGTGACGCGTCGAGTGACGGTTACCGAGGGACTAGCCAACGCGAAGACCTCTCATAAAACGACCAGCGACGAACTCGAATCACTCAATGCCAAACTCGAGAAACTCGGCCAGCCGCCGATGATTTTGGAGCATGCTTCCGAGGTAGAATCACTCTTTGAAGACTTAAGTTTGTATCGACAAGCTTTGCGAGTACTGCCAGATCAAAGAGCCGAGTTTCAGCAATGCGAATCAAGAGCAATCTCGTTGCTCAAAACGCTCGGCAAAGAACCTGACCTCCACAATGCCGACGGGTTACGAATCAAGCCTGCCACGCGGGCCAAAATCCGCGATCTCGCCGATCAACGCTCCGAACGCCTGACAACGGTCGAGAAAACCAAACGCGACCTCGACAAAAAGAATCGGGACCTCGATGCTGTGCTCGAATCGATCGCACAACTCGATGAGCCCGATGATCCTAAACGGCTCAAGCGAGCGGTTGCGGATGCCCAAAATCTTGGCGATATTGATTCACGCATCGACCAGTTAGCCAAGTCCCTCACCACTCAGCAATCGGAAATGGAAGCTGAGCTAAATCGGTTACCGATGTGGTCAGGCGGTATCGAGGAACTGCGGCAACGAAGTGTACCGACAACGGAAATGGTTGACTCGCTCGCGGATCAGTTCGCAAGCAACGCTCGTTCCATTGAAAAACTCGAGGGCAATATCCGGGACTTGAAAGATGAATTGGCCCGAGCGAACGAAGATTTACATGCATTGACACTGAACCAAGACGTCCCCAGCGAAGAGCAATTGGAAAATGCTCGCAATCTCCGGGACCGAGCGTTGGAAACCACCGAGCAAATCGCTCGCACGGGTGTACCCGACCGTTTACTGCACGCAATCGAGGATCTTCGCTCACGGCTGGAAACGTGCGATGAGATCGCGGATCGCTTGCGCCGTGAAGCCAATTTGGTTAGAGATAAGGCACGGTTTATCGCGACGATCAAGCGATGTGAAACCCGAATCACAGATCGTGCCGACGAACTCAGACGATGCGAAGCCGACCGGCAAAAACTGTCCAGTCGTTGGTTGGATATATGGCAAGCCGCCGGGATCCTGCCCGATTCATCCGCTTCAATGCCAACGCCGACGGAGATGAAAAATTGGCTCGTTCGATATGAAAAGTTGGTTGCCAATACAAACGAACTTGAACGAACCAAGGCGGAGCTTCGAGCCGAACAGCAAAAGCGACAGCAGGCGATCGATTCAATGGTCGCGATCGACCCAAGTTCGAACCGCGAATGTTGTAAAGAATCTGAACGAATCAGTCCGATTCTAGATGCTTGCCGCGACCGTATTGAACAAGTCGATACCGTCATCGCAAAGGCGAAGCAATTGGAAAACCGTCGGCAAGATTTGCTGAACGAGCGAGATAGCGCTGAGTCTCTCTACGAAGAAGCAAAAGCGGAAAAAGACATTTGGCAAACGGAGTGGGGCAATGCAATGTTGGCGATCGAAGGCGACGGAAGTCTCTCGGCCAATGAGGCGCGTGCGGTTCTCGAAACAATCGATAAGTTGACGAGCGAGCTTAAAAATGCGGCAAAACTTCGTGACGATGTGCAAAACCGAACCGCCGAGATTCAATCGTACGAAGCGAGTGTTCGCGAGTTGTATAAAAAGCTAAACGACAATAAGGAAGACGTTAGCGAAATCAACGTCGAAGCCATCGTCAGCCAATGGCACGACCAGCTAAAACGAACCAGAAACATCCAAACCACCCGAGATGAGTGGTTGCTGCAACATCGCCATTTCGAAAAACAACAAAGAGAAGCTGCCGCGAAAATGGAGACACTGACAGCTTCTTTGAAGCAGTTGTGCAGCGAAGCGGGGTGCGATCATCCTGATCAACTACCCGAAATCGAGCGAATGTCACTGTGTCGTCAAACGATCGAGCAATCGGTCTCGGAAATCAAAAGTGAACTGCGTGGGTTAGCGCATGGTGTGGAACTTGAAACCTTTGTTGCCGAAGCAATGAAAGAGGATGCCGATCAATTGGCACCACAAATTCAACAATTGGACGAAGAGCACACAAAGATCGAAGCGAGAAGACAGGAGTTGTGGAAAACGATCCTTGGCAAGGAAAATGATCTGGACCGGATCGATGGCAACGACCGTGCTGCTGCTGCGAACGAACGAGCTGAGGAAGCCTTGGCACGCGCCCGCACTCATGCGGAAGACTATATCCGAGCCAAACTGGGGTCGATTCTGCTACGGACCGCCGTCACTCGTTACCGACAACGTAATCAAGGTCCGATTTTGAGTCGTGCCAGCGAACTGTTTTCACGGTTTACGCTCGGCAGTTTTTCTGGATTGGAAGCCGATTCGACCGACCAGGAGGATAATGTATTGGTTGGCGTTCGCGGTGACGATGCGACCAAATTGGTCCACGTGGACGAGATGAGCGAAGGAACCTGTGACCAATTGTTTCTGGCGTTGCGATTAGCTTCCTTGGAAGTCTATTTGCAATCCAATCCGCCATTCCCGTTCATCGTCGATGATATTCTATCGAACTTCGATGACGCACGAGCTGCCGCGACATTTGCGGCACTTGCCGAATTGTCGACAAAGACGCAAGTGATTTTGTTGACGCACCATCAACACCTGGTCGACATCGCCAAAGGTCAGGTTAGCGATAATGTGTTGTTCGTCCATTCCCTGAATCGTTTGTAGGTTGGGTCCACCCATGGCAGACCTAGCATCCACAGCTTAACGTTTTGTATAAACGGTGCCCGGATCGCTTGCCGGGCCGGCGACGCTGCCGCGTCTTGACCCCGCCTAGCAACAAAAAAAACCGGCCGGTGACGTTTTCACATCACCGGCCGGCTATTCAAAATGCTCCGATCAATCGGCGGCAAAAATGGAGCCGCTGGGAGAAACGCGAAAGTCTCAGCGTGCTACTGCACAAGCCTTGAATGACTTTGGCGAACCCAAAAATTGATCCCTCTGCCGAAGTTAAATGACCGAAGCGATGCGGTTGCTTTTTCAGCTCCCACATCTTTATCTTAGACTTGCGTTGGCAGTCATCAAGGGCATCGGCAAAAGTTTCACCAATTGTTCAGTGTAAATACTCATTTCATCCGAATACGAACAAATTCGGCAACTAGAAATTCAGGCACGTGACAAGAAATCGCCTGTCCTGGTATCCACTTTCACCCGCTCGCCCTCTTTCATGTATTCGGGAACCTGTATCACCAAACCAGTCTCCAAGGTTGCAGGCTTCGTTCTTGAGGTTGCTGAGTTTCCCTTGACACCTGGATCGCATTGCGTAATTTGCAACTCCACTGACGCGGGAATATCGATCCCTACACATTCGTCGTTGTAGATCAGAGCACGAATCCCCTCGAGACCCTCGGTAATGTAGGGGACTTGATCGGCAGCATCCTCTAGAGGAACCTCGTATTGCTGGTAATTTTCTTGGTCCATCAAAAACATGTTTTCGGGGTCTGAATACATGACCTGCACATTTCGCCGCGAAAAGTCGGCTTCGTCGACCACGTCGGTGCCCTTGAAAACGATATCGATTTTGCTTTTCGTTAGCACGTTGCGACCGCGGAATTTGTAAAGCGTTGCGGCACCACGAGCCGAAGGCGACTGGACCGTCATTGATCCGATCAAAATAGGATTGCCTTCGTGATTGACAACAATTCCAGGTTTAACTTCTTTTGCCAGCATTTTAGAGAACACTCCGGTGAGGGTGATTGGGGGATCGTCATGCACGCATGGGGACGTGCAAAAAAACAAGTGGCTTGCGCTCTCAGCTTGCGTGGCTGAAATCGCAAGCTAGAAGCTTGCGCCACCTACTTGGGGCGGCATTATTTCATCGCCATAGCCATTTCCGGAAGCCCTCGACGACCAATTCTTCACGTCCTCTACAGTGCCAAACCATGAAGGCAATCAAGCAGGCTGCTGCGGCAAGCGTCAGTAAGCCTTGATAGTTCCTCTGTACCGTCGAATCGGCAAATTCACTTCGCAATCGAGCTTGTAAACGGTTCCAGAATGTGGCGTTCAGATTCGGCTCGAACGCAAACACCTGTGCCCAATCCGAATGAGGTGCCCCATCCACTCGCAGCCGAACATTGATCGATGGAAGGACGATTTGCAAATTATCGGCGGTCCCGCCAGCGGCCGGATCGATTTGCTGTGCAGCCTTGAGGAGCGCTTCATACGTTTGCATCCGAGACCGACCGTAGACCACCAGTCGTGGTTGGCTCGTCAAAGCACACAAGGACAAGCAGAGCGAATAGAAGATCGCCAAAGCAATCCAGACGTAGGGGCCAAATACGGTTGCTGCGGCGGTCGGAAAGAACAATTCAATCGGCCCGATGGCAATCAATCCGCTTATCCCAATTCCTAACGCGACCAAGTCTCTTGCTCCACTGGTAACCACCGTTCGGCCCGAAACTCGAATCATGCCCAACAGCAACAAATAGCCCACAAGCGGCAAACAGGCAAGTAAAATGGTAAATGGATTTATCAACATTCGTGAATGGTTCTCTGGAAATCGATTCTTACTAGTTGTCTTGAAGGATACTGTTAAGTCGCAGTGATGGTCGCTCTCTTCTCTGAGCGGAAAGCTTATTCGACGCCAGGAAATGGAAGTGGACCTGAGCCCGTCCACGAACGCTGCCAGCTCGGAACGCTGAGCGACATTTTAGGACTTCGGATTCTCCGTGGGCGAATTCTTCGTTGACTTTGTTTTTTCTCCAGCCGCATGATCGGCTGGGATCGGCACCGATGAAACCAGACAAACAATCGTCTGGCCGGCCTCGGGTTCGAGTGGCGAATCGACGGTATTCATGCGAGGCTTGCCATCCCCATTGATCACGCATAAGAGCTCGGCTGTCTTATTGTAACGTCGTTCAAATTCAGGGTAACCGAACGATTCGCTTAACTTCGTCGATTTGAACTGGGCTCCGGAATCGACCATTTCTTTGATCTTCGAGAATGTCAGCCCTTCTCCGAACAACGCACGCCCCATCAAATTGCGGGTCAAGCCGCGAGGGCCTCCGTCGTTTTTTTGGCTGAAGGTGAGCTGAAACAATTTTGCACGATTAAAAAGGCTGCGACACTCGCGCACCGCCAACGTGTTGACTTCGTCATTAGGCGTCATCGCAAGCAACCGACCAATTCCGGCGAGTGGTAAATCACCTCGAGCGTGCTCGTTGAGGATATTGACGCATTCGGCGCGAAGGCCGGCCACTCGAGCCTGCGAGACTTTGTTGAAGTTGGTATCGACCAACAAGACAGGTAACCCCGCTGATTTCAGCTCGGCTGCGAATTCGCGAACCCAGCGGTCGGCACCGGCAATCAAGATGCCATTGGAACGCTCGTCGGCCAAACCCAATAGCTTTGCAATTGGCGAGGCCAATGTCCCATAGAATGCAACGGTTCCGACAATCACTAAAAAGGTGACGGTCGCTAATTGATCCGCACCGGGAAGCAAGATCATTTCGCTATGTCGTTCCATTTCCAATGCAAAGACGCTACTAACCGCTGCCGCGACGATCCCACGAGGTGCCAGTGCGGCAACAAAGGTTTGCTCGCGAAAATTGAGTGGGGAGCCCAGCAGCGAGAGATAAACCGAGAGCGGGCGAACGAGTAAAATCATTACGGCCAAGAAAACCAGTCCAGGCCATCCGATCGCCATCACGTCTTCGACTCGAACGCGTGAACCGAGAATGATGAATAGGCAGCCAATCAACAACGTCCGTAAGTTCTCTTTCAGTTCGACAATATGCTCAATATCAAATCGCTTTTGGTTGGCCAACCAAATCCCCGTAACCGTCACGGTGATCAAGCCCGATTCATGGGCCAACCAATCGCTTACCGCATACAACAATAATGCGACCGCCAAGGTGCCGATGCCGTGCAAATGATCCGGGACCAAGTAACGCCGAAACATGACCGTCAAAAATGCGCCGCCGCCCATCCCCATCGCCAGACCCACCAAAGCGGTCTTCGTCAACATCCAAATCGCTGAGCCCATGTCGGCTTGGTTTGAATGAAGTAGCACTTGGTCGAAAACAAGGACCGCTAACACGGCACCAATCGGATCGATGACAATTCCTTCCCATTTCAACGTCGATGCGACACGCCGAGTGGGCCGAACTTGTTGCAGTAGCGGACCGATAACGGTTGGCCCGGTAACGATCAAAATTGCCCCGAGCAAGAAGCTAACCGTCCACGAAAACCCAAGTACCCAATTTGCTGCGGCCGCCGTTCCAATCCACGTGATCAACGCGCCGAGCGTGACAAGCCGAAATGCCGCGCTGCCTGCCTCACGAAGCTCTGTGAATTTAAGCGACAATCCGCCTTCGAGCATGATGACCGCGACCGACAGCGAGACAACCGGAAACAGAAGCTCTGGCCCCGTTTTCTGCGCATCTCCGCCAACCAATTCCGCCAAATAAATATCTGGCTGAATAAAAAAACCGAGACAAACACCGAACAGCAGCAGCAGTAAAATGCTCGGCCAACCCATTCGGTAAGCCAACCATTGTGCCGCTACCCCCAACGTCGGGATCATCGCGAGATAAAGCAGTAATTCCATGCGGTTCTTGTCAATGTGTGTAAGTTGATTTGATTTGCCAAGCTTCCCAAACGTCAATATCCAGCGTTGCCAAGCGAATCATCGGCCTTGTTGATGAGCTGTTCACGAAGCGAGAGATCTGCCGAATCGGTGATGAACTTGACAGCCCCATCGGAAAACAACGAATGGGCACCACCTAGATGACCACCTTGGTTTCGCGCCGAACCAGAATCGAGGAAAGCTTGTAGGTCAATGTCCGTTGGACTCATCCATGGAACAGCCAAATCGGAATCCGCTTCCGTGACCATGATCGTATTCGACAAACCGTCTGTAATGTCACGAAACCGGGTTGGTATCGGGCCGGTCATAACGCCATTAGGATTCACAATTGCGACGTAAGTCGTGTAGCTTGGGTCATTGACGGTGGACGGACATTGATAGGTGGGAATAACCATTTGGGCGATCGGGAGGTTCACAGGATCATCCCATGGCTTGGAAAGATCAATTTGTTCATACAAGGCCCGCTGTTCAATAAACGGTAAGAGCAGTGTTCGCCACGAATGCAGTGGACGGCCATTGGCATCGACGGTGTAGGCTGGTGGCAACGAATCGTATGTCGAATGATAATTGTGCATCGCCAATCCGATTTGCTTGATATTGTTCGAACAACTCATTCGACGAGCAGCTTCACGAGCGGCCTGTACCGCTGGAAGCAAAAGTCCAAGCAAAATGCCACAACCGCAGATCAAAGCCAATCCGCCGCCGACGCAGGAGAGCACGATGAGCACGACCTTCGATCCCGAATTCTGATTCGCTCGTGGATTGATTTGCTGGGGAGGATACTGACCGCTCATTCTTTGACCTTTCCGATGGTGAAAAAAATTCAAAACAATTTTGACGACGTTATTAGAAGTCACGGTTATTAGAAGTCACTGTGGCAGCGTCGAAAACTGGTCGGGGCCACCGGTCATCGGCAAGTTCTGATAATCGATCACTTTCCACTGTCCTGTGGTATTTTGCCCCTTGGGGTCCTTTTGCAATCTCAAGACCAAACGGCGAACCACACGAAAATCATTGATTGTACCGCTTCGATTACTGATGTCTGCTTTGATTGTCATATCGACTTCCGCCTCAAGCGGCTGCATTCCTTCGATCACTTTGATGCTACGAATCGAATTAACCCGAGCGATATCGAATGTATACGGAGGCAACTCGATTCGTGCCCGCCGCTCGGCATCAGGATCGCCGATCACTTTGTAAGCATCTTCGTAGCGTTCGTTTTCGACCGCGTCCGCTGTTTCGTAGATCAACGTTTCGATTTGTTCGCGGTCTGTCACGATGTTGGCAGCCACAAACCATTCTGCAGGGATGAGTAATAGAAAGATCAGACCAGCGATACCGGCGGCTTTGTTGCCTGTTTGTAGCCATCCAAACAGCAGTGCCAAACTGACGAAGCCGAGAAAGATCGACACGATTAGCGGCTGTTCGGCGATCATGTTCATGAGTGATCTTGCATTTGCATTGTTGAAAGTAGGACGTTGGAGTCCAGGCTTTAGTCCTTACGCTTGATTCTCGGGAATCACTGAAAGGCTGGACTCCAGCCATCTCACTCGCCAAAAAAACCACACGCACCCGAAATTGGATGGTGTGGTCAGATTGTACCCGATTTTATTTACGGCGTATGTTGCCTGAAAGATCAGGTCACGATTGACTTACGATTTTGCCAACAACTTTTTGGCTAAAACGGGGCCACCGTAAAGAGCGGCCTCGCCAAGCATTTCTTCAATGCGGAGCAATTGGTTGTACTTCGCCATACGGTCACTACGGCTTGCCGAACCCGTTTTGATTTGTCCAGTCGACAATGCAACCGCCAAGTCAGCAATCGTGGAGTCCTCGGTTTCACCGCTGCGATGACTCGTAACCGCAGTGTAGCCATTGCGATTGGCCAATTGGATCGAGTCGATCGTTTCGGTCAGCGAACCGATTTGGTTGACCTTGATCAAAATGCTGTTGGCAATCCCTTCATCGATCCCACGTTGCAGTCGTTCGACATTGGTGACGAACAAATCGTCGCCAACAAGTTGAATCTTGTCACCCAGTTTCAGCGTCAGTTTCTTCCAGGTATCCCAGTCATCTTCGGCACATCCGTCTTCGATGCTGCAGATCGGATACTTGTTGCACCAATCGGCCCAGAAATCGACGAGTTCGTCGCCGGTAATTTGTTTGCCATCGATCGAGTACTTGCCGGTTTTCGAATCATAGAACTCGGTCGATGCCGGGTCGAGAGCGATCCAAACTTCTTCGCCTGCTTTGTAGCCCGCTTTTTCGATCGCCAACATGATGACGTCGAGGGCTTCCTGGTTGCTCTTCAAATCGGGAGCGAAACCGCCTTCGTCTCCAACGGCTGTGCTGTAGCCTTTGCTTGAGAGAACACTTTTGAGGTTATGGAAAATTTCGGCACCCGCACGCAAAGCGTCGCTAAATGTCTCGACGCCCAATGGCATCACCATAAACTCTTGAACGTCGACGTCGTTGTCAGCGTGCTCGCCGCCGTTGATAATGTTCATCATCGGTGCGGGCAACAAGCGAGCTCCGACGCCACCGAGGTAGCGGAAAAGCGGCTGGCCGGTCGACGCGGCCGCGGCATGGGCAGTTGCCAAAGAAACACCGAGAATCGCGTTGGCACCCAAGTTTTTCTTATTGGGTGAACCGTCAAGTTCGTTCATCGCAGCATCGATCGCCGCTTGGTCGGTTGCGTCCATCCCGTTGAGGGCGTCCGCGATTTTGTTGTTAACGTTGTCGACTGCGGTTAAAACGCCTTTGCCCAAGTACTTGGACTTGTCACCGTCGCGAAGCTCCCACGCTTCATGGACGCCGGTACTCGCACCACTCGGCACAGCGGCTCGCCCGTGGGCTCCGTCGCTGAGCAGGACTTCACACTCTACCGTCGGGTTGCCGCGGCTATCGAGAATCTGGCGAGCATGGATGGCTTCAATTAATGTCATGGAAGGACCTCTTCAAGTCATATAGGGAAAGGGAGTCGTTGAACTGTTGTGCAAACCGTCGGCATTTTGTCCAATGGAACGCAGCGTGACTACCCGGCAACGGAGCATGCAGCTGTTTTCTCGTCCATCCAATGGTGTTGGACTCCAAAATTCTCTGTTTAACTAATGCGAGACCATGTTTACTGGATTGGTTGAAGTGATGGGCCGGCTCGTCGAAATTCATGATGAGCCGCCCGGCAAACGATTTACGATCGATGCGGGCGAAGTCGCCGAAGGTGTGGTTGTTGGCGACAGTATCGCTAATAATGGCTGTTGTCTTACCGTTGTCAAAGTGGATGGCTCGCGGCTCGATTTCGAAGCGGGCGCAGAAACGTTGTCGAGAACCAATCTAGGGAAGCTCGCCGAAGGCTCGCCTGTGAATTTGGAGCGGTCTTTAAAGGTCGGCGATCGGCTGGGTGGGCATTATGTCACAGGCCACATTGATGGCCAAGGAATTCTCATTGATCGGCAAAATGACCCGCCTTGGGCAACGCTTCGCTTTCAAATCCCCAAAAAATTGGCGTCACAAATTGCTGGCAAGGGGAGCATTGCGATCGATGGCGTCAGCTTAACGATCGTTGATGCTGACGACGACTCCTTTAGCGTCGCTCTGATTCCGCATACCCTTGACGTCACAACACTTGGTAAGCTTTCCAATGGCGACGAAGTCAATTTGGAAACGGACATCCTGGCAAAATACGTGCAAAGAACTCTGGAAACTCAAGAGAATTAATCGATTGAACGAATCACCTAATCATCCCAATCGGCAAACGGCTAGCTATCTTTCCCGGCGGCTCGCGGCGGCAGGGCTACGGCCCGTCACTCGATTTGGCCAAAACTTCCTGATCGACTTGAACCTCGTCGACCTGATCGCGCGGACGGCCGAGATGACCAAAGATGACGTCGTTTTGGAGATCGGAACCGGCGCTGGTTCGCTGACCAGCCGGCTCGCTGACGCGGCGGGTGCGGTACTTACGGTCGAAATCGACAAAAATTTACACCAACTGGCAAGCGAAGAGTTAGCTTATCGCTCGAACGTACTGCTGCTTCAAGGCGATGCGCTGCGCAACAAAAACTCGCTGCGTGCCGATATCATGGATCATATTCGTGACGCACGGAGCCGTTTGGGGGACAATGCACGATTCGGGCTGGTGGCAAATTTGCCTTACAACGTGGCCACGCCAATCATCAGCAACCTGCTGCACGAAAGTCCGTCGCCCGACTTCATTGTCGTAACGATTCAAAAAGAGTTGGCCGACCGCATGGTTGCTTCACCCGGGACGAAGGATTACGGGGCGTTGAGCGTTTGGGTTCAATCGGTCTGCCGAGCCAATATCGTGCGGATTCTATCGCCAAAGGTGTTTTGGCCTCGTCCCAAGGTCGACTCAGCGATTATCCGCTTGGATGCCGAGCCGAAGCGGCGGGCGGAAATCCCGGACTTGGTTTACTTTCACCAGACGGTTCGAGCGTTGTTCTTCCATCGCCGCAAGTTTCTACGCAGCGTCGTCATCAGTGCGATGAAGGGGCGACTCGAAAAGGTGCAAGTTGACGAGATCCTTGCATCGCTCGGTCACGGTGAAAAAAGCCGCACCGAAGAATTGTCTGTCTCGCAAATCCAAGCATTGGTCGAGGCGCTGCGGCAAGCGGAGTCGTTGGAGTCCAGGCTTTAGCCGGTCGGATTTGAAAAAGGTGATGAACGCCATGCCACGCGATCCAAAGATCTTGTATCGTTGGCGCGAAATGACCGATGACCAACGTTGTGAGACGCTCGTTGAACGGCGACTTCACGCTCGCCCCAAACATAGCGTCCCCCACGCCTAAGATGAGACCCACACCGTTTACATGGTCACCGCCGCGCGCTTCGACACGCTCATGTTGGCGGCGAAACTTCCGAGCGAATCTCCAAGTTTGAAGCTGATCTTGTCGAGTTGCTCGATGACTCAAGCCAGTGTTCCCGAGCGACTAAAGCCTGGACTCCAACCAGGATGCTTTAT
Source organism: Novipirellula aureliae (assembly GCF_007860185.1). Classification (NCBI taxonomy): domain Bacteria; kingdom Pseudomonadati; phylum Planctomycetota; class Planctomycetia; order Pirellulales; family Pirellulaceae; genus Novipirellula; species Novipirellula aureliae. The sequence goes on along the minus strand of NZ_SJPY01000002.1, from coordinate 17,347 downwards.
GTCAATGGCGGCATCGGCTTGGCAGGCAGAACACGGATGTCTTCGAGATTTAAATTGCGCAGCTCTTCCTCTCGATTTTGCTGATCTTCATTATCGGGGTTTGGTAGCTGGGGATCCTCTCCGACGGAATCATCCTCATGACTCTCGAAATCTTCGAACATCGGTTCTGGGTCATCCGCTATGTCGATATCGTCTTGGGACCTTCGTGCTCGCTCGATCTCATCGGGGACCATTGGCGTGTCACGGCTAACAAGTTGGGGATTTTTGGCACCGCCGGGATCGAAAATACTCGCCACGCGACCGCTTTCTCGGTTGGTGCGTTGCCAGGCACCTCCGTAGGCTGGGTAGGCCAAGTCTTCACAATCCGCGCATATTCGGCACCCCATCAAAGGACAGACCGCTGAAAAAACGGCGATACCTAGAAGCATGCGAAAGGACTTGGTAGAGAAAACGGAAGGTTCCATGTCATTCGGATCGCAGTGAGGAAGGAACGTAGACAATACGAGTTGTATCGGTTGGGCCGGATGGCGGCTTGAGGAAAGCTTTGCGGATTGCGTGGGGTGTAAAAAGTTTCGAGAAAATGGAAAGATTTCCTCAAGTCGACCTAGATTCGAGTAGGCCGAAAATGAGACAACCCGTTCAACACTTTTCAACTCCTCTTCGGAACGCCGCCTCTTCTTCTTGGAAGGTTTCCAACGTGATCGATTTCTTGCAACTCCTACAAATTTTCAATGCGATCGTCCCTCCGATCGTCGCCCTCTCGATCTTGTTTTTGAGCAAGGTCAGTCAAGGTGAATTGGCAAAGTGGTCCGAGCGTCAGTTTTACACCGCATTGGCCGTGATGACGGTCATCACCCTTCGGACGGTAATCCGAGCGGATGATGCGTGGTTGATCCACACCGCGACATTAGGCTTTATGGTCGTTGGATCGTTGTATGTGCGTGCAGAACCGTCTTCTTTGGCGAACCTACCGTAGGCCCCCACCGACTTTCTACGGCCGGCAGTAGTGGATCTTGTTAAAGATCCCTCCGTGCCATGATCTTTAACAAGATCCGCTACGCGAAAATCGAGCGGTGACGAAGCGTTATTTCGACATTCGATCGAGCAAATCGATCATCTCTTTTGGTAATTCTTTGCGTTTGGAAAAAGAATCCTTGATAGGCGACAGCACGCATTCGTGGTTGATTTCTCCCGCCATCATTGCCGTGGCTCCTTCGCTGATCGATCGCACGGCAAAATCACCCAGACGGGTTGCCAAGATTCGATCATCGGGCGTTGGCGATCCGCCGCGCTGAACGTGCCCCAGAATGACGGTCCGCAAAGCAAAACTGCATTTTGCCTTTTGAAGCTTGTCTTGCAATATCAACGCTCCGCCCAATTCGTCTCCTTCCGCAACGACGACAATGATCGACTTTTTGCCGGTTTGTTGTAGAGAGTGAAGATGGTCAACCATCCCTGGGATATCCGTTGGCGTTTCAGGGATGCAGGCGACTTCAGCACCGGCGGCTAGTGCGGTGTAGAGAGCCAGGTACCCGCTATGCCGCCCCATCACTTCGACCAAGAACAATCGTTCGTGACTCTCAGCGGTATCGCGAAGTTTATCAATCGCATCGACCGCCGTTTGTACGGCGGTAGAGAAACCGATCGTATAATCCGTACCGACGAGGTCATTGTCGATCGTCCCTGGGACACCGATCACGCGGCCATCCCAACGCTCGACCAATTCGTTTAGTCCGCGAAAGGTGCCGTTGCCGCCAATCGCGATCAGTCCGTCGATTTTAAACTTTTCAAGCGTTTCAACCGCTTTCTGCATCCCGGCTTCGGTTTGAAACGCTTGGCAGCGAGCACTTCTCAGAATCGTGCCGCCTCGTTGAATGATATTCGATACGGACCGAGCCGACATCTTTGCCTCGCCCAGCGAGTCGAGAAACAGATTTTCGTCCACCAAACCTTGGTAGCCACGATTGATCCCGACCACTTCGTGCCCAGCCGATGTGGCTCCGCGCACGACCGAACGCACGCAAGCATTCATGCCCGGAGCGTCTCCACCACTACAAAAAACACCGATCCTCATCGCTTTTCCCGTCCTCGTTCCAAATGACTCGATTCTAGAGTTGGTCCAATACGGATCACCGTGTTAAGCCTTGACGTTGACATACATCATTCGCAGGGCGTGCAAAGCTTCGCTGAGCATTTTCGCTTCGTCGTCTGACAGGTTGCCCTTCGTTTTCTCGCTCAGCATCTCGAGCGTGTCGATGTGATGTTTTGCGAAAGGTTTGTTAATTTCGGACTTGCCAGAAGCTGGGTCGGGCATTTGGCCAAGCATCATCATTGCCTGAGTAAACAACATCGAAATCAAGACTTCGAAGGATGCTGGCGGCGGCGCTTGTGCCGTAGGCGGTACCGCTTCGGGAGCCTCCGTAACGCTGTCCGTTACGTTCCCTTCGGCTTTCCCTTCGGCATCCGAACTCGACTCCGATGGTGCTTCTGCCGCTTGCTGTTTTTCTTTGGCAACCTGTTCTTTCCAGTCGCTATCGACGACGAGCTTTGGCTCTTCTTGTTCAGGATTCTGGTCTTGATTCGGATCTTGTGAATCGCTCATTGCTTTTCTCTCCGGTATAGAATTGAAATGGCTGAATTTGTTAGCTGTCTTGCCACTAGGATCGAGCGGAAGATGAGTGGCACAGGCTTCCAGCCTGTGTTTTTCACATCATAGGCTTCCAGCCTGTGTTTTTCACATCACAGGCTTCCCGTCTGTGTCTTTCACATCGCAGGCTTCCCGTCCGTGTTTTTTACATCGCAGGCTTCCCGTCTGTGTTTTTTGCATCACAGGCTTCCAATCTGTGTTTTTTACATCGCAGGCTTCCCGTCTGTGTTTTTTACATCGCAGGCTTCCCGTCTGTGTTTTTTGCATCACAGGCTTCCAATCTGTGTTTTTTGCATCACAGGCTGGAAGCCTGTGCCACTCATCTTCCGCTTGGTCCTAACCAACGTACTCGCGGCACAAAACCGGGGCTAACGCCCCAACGACTATGATTCCGAATTGGCATCTTTTTCAATACGTTTGATCCGTCGCTCGATCGCCGCTTCGACAAAACCGGCGAACAGCGGATGCGACTTTAGTGGCTTGCTTTTGAATTCGGGGTGGAACTGAGCTGCAACGAACCAGGGGTGATCGGGGACTTCAATAATCTCGACCAAGCTGCCATCGGGACTCGTGCCAGCGAATCGCATTCCGCTCGCTTCAAACGGTTCACGGTAGTGATTGTTAAACTCATAACGGTGGCGATGTCGTTCCTCGATATCGTCCGCTCCATAAGCCTTGCCCGACAAGCTGAGCGGATCCAGTTTAGTCGGTTGGCTTCCGAGCCGCATGGTGCCGCCCATCTGAGTTACGTTTTTCTGTTCATCTAGCAAGCAAATGACCGGGTGTTTGGTGTCTTTGTCGAACTCACTGGAGTGGGCTTTTTCCAATTGAACGACATTGCGTCCGTATTCGATCACGGCACACTGCATCCCCAAACAGATGCCGAAGAATGGAATGCCTCGTTCCCGCGCGAATTGGACCGCTTGGACTTTTCCTTCGATGCCACGTTCGCCAAATCCGCCTGGGACCAAGATTCCGTGGTAGCCACCGAGCAACCGCTCGGCTCCCTCTCGTTCGATATCCGCGCTTTGAACGCGTCCGATGCGAATTTGAGCTTGGTGCTTCATCCCCGCATGATCGATCGACTCGTAGATTGATTTGTACGCATCTTTGTGCTCGGCATATTTCCCAACCACCGCGATCGAAATTTCATGACGTGGATTACGTAGCCGATGAAGCAGATCTGTCCACGGAGTGATATCAAGCGTCGATGCAGGCAATCCCAACCGCTTGACCACGAACTCATCGAGTTTGTTATCAACGAGCGAAATGGGAACCTCGTAGATCGAAAAGTCTTTATCCTTTTCCTCGATCACCGCCTCGACGGGAACATTACAAAACAGGGCAATTTTTTCGCGATCATCCCGGCTGATCGAATGCTCGCAGCGGCACACCAATACGTCTGGCTGGATCCCAATTTCACGCAGCTGCCCCACTGAGTGTTGGGTCGGTTTCGTCTTGAGTTCATCCGCTGCTTTCAGATAGGGGACCAGCGTCAAGTGCATGTAGAGACAGTTTTCGCGTCCGACGTCGAGCGAGAATTGGCGAATCGCCTCCAAGAACGGCAGTCCCTCGATATCGCCGACGGTTCCACCGATCTCGGTAATCACGACGTCCACATCATCGCTGGCCATCCGTTTGATGACCGATTTGATCTCGTTGGTGATGTGCGGAATGACTTGGACCGTCTTGCCTAAGAAAAGGCCCTTGCGTTCTTTTTCGATTACCGACAAATAAATTTGGCCCGTCGTGTAATTGCAGTCACGCGACAATTTGCCCGAGGTGAACCGCTCGTAGTGTCCCAGGTCCAAGTCGGTTTCGCTGCCGTCGTCCAAGACGTATACCTCACCATGCTGATAAGGGCTCATCGTGCCTGGATCGACGTTGATGTAGGGGTCCAATTTTTGCATTCGGACCCGCAAACCACGATGTTCTAGTAGCATTCCCAGTGATGCGCTCGTCAGCCCTTTTCCGAGTGAACTTACGACGCCGCCGGTTACAAAGATGTGTTTTGTCATGGAGGAGAATGATACAAAAGTCTTGCCGTGTGTGAAAGCAGTGATTGGTGCTCTTGTGCCTCGTCATGGATAAGAATGGGGGGGGATGGTAGTGGATCTTGCTAAAGATCCCTGGTGCGCAAGGATCTTTAACAAGTCCATTACCCCAAAGATTCAATGCTGTGGAAGCACTAATACCACTGCATCGCATAATCCGTGAACACCGCTCCTGCATCATTCCTTGCGTTTGGTTTGCCGAGGTACGGCTGCAAAACAGACTTGTGGGCTTCCAACTTCTTGAGTAGGCGATTCTCCGCCGCTTGGAAAGCGGTCCAGTGATTCGGGTTCCTGTTTCGCTGTTTGCGAATTTCCTCTAGCCGATTGGCCAACCTCGCCTTGACACCTTCACGAATGATTGGATCCGGATGGTCGACGAGTCGGAACAAGTTTAGCATTCCTTCATTATCGATCGGTTTGACCGCAATCATGACGCTCGGATGCAAATAGCCCGTCGCTACCTTTGCCGCATTGTAGCGATGGGCAACATAGTCGACCGGAAACAGACTATAGGAAACGATGGTCAAGACCAGTGCAATCAATTGGGCACGCACCAACCACCAAAACGATCGATGTTTGGCGATTTTATAAAGCACCAGCAAAAATCCAATGACAACGACAGTGATGCCAAAGAAACCTACGGTTCGCATCCGCGTCATTCCGTTGTAGCCCACGTAAATTAGCAGGCGGTTGTAGACGGCCATCGCCAACAATAAATTCAGCACCGACCAGACCCACGCCAACGTCCGTAGTCGGTTCACCCGCGAATCCTGCAGCACCTCGCCGCTGAAGATAACGGACAGCAATACCGTTGCTACAGCTAACGCAATCGTCAACCAAGCTGCCCCCTGATGGGCATATCCGGCATAGTAAAATCCTTCGGGGAATTCGCTTCGCCATAGTGTCGAGAATTCAAAGCTTAGATAAACACAAAATAGCCCGATCAGCAAAATCAATGTATTGCGGAACGCTGGCAACAGCGAAGCCGTTGTGCCATTCGGTTCGGCCTCTATGACTTCCTCTTTGCCAAACTGGGTGAACCCTGAACGTGGACGCATCAACCCCGCACCAATGACCAAAGCGAGCACACAGAAGGGGAGTTCCCATGGCGACGTCATCGATGCCCAGGTGAGAATCCGCTTCCAGGTCTTGGAAAACTGTTCCCCAACCATGCCGCGAAGGTCTGGGTTCGCCATCACAAATAGACTTGCGAATATGGTTCCAAGAATGATTGGCAAGAGCCACGTCCAGGGCGAGCGGGCGGACGTACCGGCGGCGACTTCGGATTGGTGATCGCCCGACGGGTTCCCCCCGCGTCGAGGTAGTCGGTATTGCCGAAGTCGGACGAGCCCGTCAAATAGTAATCGACTTGCGAACGCAATCCCCTCGAGCACAAAAGGCATCACGCCCGACGCAGCCATCGCCAAACCGACCACCAACACCGCACCAGAGCAAACGGTCATTGCAGAGCCGAGCCAAAGGAGCCGCATCGCCACGCAAAGCAACAGCCCGCTAAGAACCGCTATCGCTAAACGATGCCCAGACGCTTCCGTTGGACCTACTTCAGCGGATCGATTTCGAAATCGATTGACGCAGAAAATGATTGGAACAAGTGCAAAGAAAACGGCTGGACCCGAGTACCCGAGACTGCGGAAAATCAGCACATCGGCAGCCAACGTCCAAAGGATGACCGCTAAGATTTCTTGGAAATGAACGGCTAGAACCGCTAGGGCTGGTACTTCATTTGCGTCCTCATTCAGAGGATCGATTTCCGCAGCCAAGGAGGCATTATCTGAAACATCACCTGACATCGTCATGAAACTCCACCTATAGCGATCGGTTGTATTGAGAGGCTTGTCATTCTACCCGATTTACTGACGACATGCCGATCGATGTGTTTCTTGGAATCACCTAACCGCTATACTCCAACGTTCTTGCAGATCTGATAGAATACGAATCGCTCCCTCATTTGCTTGATTGTCTCTAACCTTAATAGCCTTCCATGCTCGATTCGAACGAGACAATCGTGGCGATTGCTTCACCGTCAACGCCTTCGGCTCGCGGCATTGTGCGACTTTCGGGCGAATCCGTTCTATCGGTTTTGCAGTCGCTTTCTATCGATTTGCCAAGTGAACATGGTGCCCGGGCAATCAATACGAGGCTCGATTTGGAGGACCCCCTCGGGATCATCAATGTGACTCTGCTGCTTTGGCCTTCGCGGCGAAGTTATACGGGGCAACCGAGCGCCGAAATTCACACCTATGGCTCGCTACCGATTCTTCAATCGATTGTCCAGCGGTTGACAGCATCGGGTGCTCGCGCTGCACGCCCAGGTGAGTTTACGATGCGAGCGTTCTTGGCTGGACGTCTCGATCTGACACAAGCCGAGGCGGTCCTTGGCGTCATCGAAGCGGAAGGACGCGGATCGCTCAATCAAGCACTTGAACAATTGGCCGGAAATTTGTCGCGGCCGCTCGAACAAATGCGAAGCATGATTCTGGATCTGCTAGCCGATGTCGAAGCGGGACTCGATTTCGTCGACGAAGATATCGAGTTCATTAGCGATGACATGTTGGTAAAGCGATTGACCGATGTTCGCGATTCGTTAAAAAATATTCACTCAAAGCTCTGCAACCGAGGTGGCGCGTCGGCGATGCCGATCATCGTACTTCGCGGCGAACCGAATGCGGGCAAGAGCCAACTTGTCAATGCGATCGCAGGCAACGATGCGGCGATCGTGGCGAATGTCGCTGGGACAACTCGCGATGCGGTCTACGTCACAACGACCATCGGTGGCACGACTCGCGATGGTACGACTCGCGGTGGTCGAAAAGTGCAATTCGTGGACACCGCCGGGATTGAACAGGAAACGGAAGACAAGACGCTCGACGAAATCGCTTCGGCTTCTCAAGGGCATGCTGACCGTGCAGGCCTTTCCGCCGACATTCGACTTTGGTGCGTCGATTTGTCGGCGGGCGACTTGTCCGAAAATCAAGAAAAACTCCGTCCGTTCACGCTTACTGGTAAACGTAGCGTCATCGATATTTGGGTGGCTACGAAAACCGATTTGGTTTCAAAACATTCCCCCATCAACGGTTGGGTTTACACGAGCGCGATCAGCGGTGCAGGCGTCGCGGAACTGAAGGAGCAAATTGAATCGCACCTTGATGCTCGCGATCAGGAAGAGACTGGCTCCGTAATCGGTACCGCCGCTCGATGCAGCCAATCGCTGAACCAAGCCGAACAAGCAATTTCCTCGGCGATCGAATTGGTCGCTAACGGAGACGGCCACGAATTGGTTGCTTCGGATCTGCGTTTAGCGGCCGAATGTTTGGGCGAAGTTACTGGCGCCGTTTATACAGATGACCTACTCGACCGAGTGTTCAGCCGCTTTTGCATTGGAAAGTAACTCATGAAGCAAACAACCCATCGGAGGACAACATCCGAGCTCGACATTTGTCTGCGCCGCGAGCATGATTGCCCGCTTGGCACGATCTGGACACATTGGACCAAAAACGGATTGTACCGGTTGCATTGGCGAGAGGATGGTGGCTTCGTATCCGAATCGACAACCGCCAATTGGATTGCCCGGCGACAAAGCGACTTGCTTGATAAGCAACTTGCGTTGTACTTCAAAACGGGTGAAGCGAACTTCGATCCAATCGTAATCGACTCGACGGGTTGGACACCGTTTTCCACCGTCGTCTACGAGAAATGCCGCGAAATACCTGTCGGAACAACCCTCTCTTACAAAGAACTTGCTCGGCGTTCGGGTAGCGAGGGAGCCAGTCGAGCGGTCGGTTCCGCAATGGCTCGCAATCGAGTTCCAATCGTGATTCCATGCCACCGCGTTGTCGCAGGCAACGGACGGCTGTGCGGTTTTAGTGCCCCCGGCGGTTTGCAAACGAAGCGGTTTCTGTTAGATCTTGAATCAACCGAATCGAAATCCGTGCGATGACCCCTTCAAACTCTCGAGTAAACAATGGCCTCGGAATTTACCTATCTCGACATTTCCAAAATGATCGACCATGCACTATTGGCTCCCACTTTGACGACCTCGGACTTAGAGGCAGGCGTTGCTTTGGCCCGAGCGTATGATGTTGCCAGTGTTTGCATCATGCCGTATGCCGTCAAACGGTGTGCCGAACTGCTCTCGGGAAGCACTGTGAAAACATCCACGACGATCGGATTTCCACACGGTGGCAACATGACATCCACCAAACGAACCGAAGCGGAACAGGCGATTGCCGATGGATGTGAAGAACTCGACATGGTCGTCAATATCTCGAAGGTTCTAAGCGAAGATTGGGACTACGTGCGTCAAGACATCGCAGCGGTCATTGAGCTGGCTCACGCAGAGCAGCAAAAAGTGAAAGTGATTTTCGAAAACTGTTTTTTGCAAGAGGAACACAAAATCCGGCTCTGTGAAATTTGTGGCGAGCTCAGTGCGGATTGGGTCAAAACATCGACCGGATTTGGGACCAGCGGTGCTACGATCGAGGATTTGGTTTTGATGCGAAAGTACTCGCCAAATCATGTGGAGGTCAAAGCCGCAGGCGGGATCCGTGATTATGCAACCATGTTAAAGGTCCGCGAAATTGGGGTCAGTCGCGTGGGTGCGAGCCAAACCAAAATGATGCTGGACGAATGCCGATCCAAACTGGGCTTGCCAGCAATCGCGGTGCAAGACCGCCCGACAAGCAGCGGATATTGAAAAGCCGTCTGTAGGTGGCGTTTCGCTCGCCTGCGGCTAGAGCATTTTGATTTTTGACGTGGCTGGGGCTTCCAGCCCCAGTTCAGAAGAACGCTGCGGCTGGAAGCCACAGCCACGAAACACGCAGCCTACGGCTTTTTGCAAAATGCTCTAGTCGCTGTTACAAACTTGTTACGCTTCGGATCGCCTTCTTGCTATAGGATGAATGCGTCGTTTCATCAATTCGCAGCTTCCCAATTTCAACTAGGACGCAAGCTATGGCCATGCTCGTTACTCCAATCTGGCTCTGGGCAAAAAACGCCAGACTGGTTGCACTCATAATCACAATCTCGCAATTTTGTACCCTCCCAAACATTGGAGTGGCTGGGGACTCGCCGAGCAACTTGACGGTTGCATCTCGCTTGGATTTGAAAACGGAGCGAGTGGTGGTTTTCAAGGATGGTTACTGTTTGGTTGTCAAGCAAGGCAAGGCAACGACCGACGCAGACGGTGTCGCTTATACGGATGATGTTCCCGATGCTGCCGTACTTGGATCCTTTTGGGCTGTACCGGAAAAGGGAACGATCCAGTCGCTTGTTGCAGGGTGGGTCGACACCGAATCAACAATGGCTCGGGAGTTGAATTGCACGAACATTATGGAGGTTGTCAAGTCGAACTTGGGTAAAGCTTGTTCGCTAGAGGTCGATCAGGAACGAATAGAAGGAAGGCTCCTGAAAATTCTGTCGAATGACGAGTTGGCTAACAACTTGTCCGCAGCCAACTTTAACGACCCAAGTGACTCGATGCGGTTGTCTTCCCAGTTATCCGCTTCCCAGTCCACACGATCACTTGGCTCACGAACCGCAACGACCTCGATCAGTGACGTTGGAGGAGAGTACTTTTTGCTTCGGACTCAATCGGGCGACATGATGATTCGCGCCGACATGGTACGCAATCTAACGATCGAAAACATGAACAGTTTGATCGAGAAGACGATGATCACAAAATCACGACACAAGCGATTGACGATGAAATTCGCTCAAGCCAATGCGGAAGTCAATGTTAACTTGATGTACTTTCGACCCGATGTCCGCTGGATTCCGACTTATCGCATCAACCTGACCGGTCAAGCCCTTGCTCCTGGAAAGGACCCGTCGCCCGAAAAACAAGCTAGCCAGCAACAAAAAGCGGAAATGATAATGCAAGGTGAAATTTTAAATGAGGCCGAAGACTTTACCAACGTTCCTTTTCATGTCGTTGTTGGCGTACCAAATTTTCGCTTTCGCACGATTCCCTCGCCGATCGTGCTCGAAGCGACGCTGCGGAATTCACTTGCACAAGCCGCACCAAGCATCATGGGAAGGGGCAATCATTTGATGTCCAACGCAGTTTTTACTCAACAGATTTCTGATTTCCGAAGTCGTCCAGCCACGCAAGATGAAACAACTGCGATCGATTTGCCCGATGAGTTGAACGGCAAGGGCGGCAATGACATGTTCGTCTATCAACTCGCCCCGATGACGCTTAGACGTGGCGAGCGGGCAATCGTGCCAATCTTGCATACGGACATCGCCTATCGCGATATCTACACTTGGGATATCCAAATGACTCATTCGGAAAATTTTGTTGCCTCCACTGTTGATTCACCTTCACCATTGCGACTTAGCGAGGCAAGGGTTTGGCGCCAAGTGGAACTAGTCAACAACTCCAATGTCCCCTGGACGACCGGTGCCGCGATGATCGTTGATGAGATGCAGCCACTAGCTCAAGAATTGCTTACCTACACTTCGCCGGGAAGCTCGTGCCGAGTTCCGGTGACGGTCTCCGTTGACCTGCGTGGCAAAGCAGAGGACACTGAAACGGGGCGTGAGTTAAAAGTACTTTCATGGCGAGGGCACGATTATGCTCGTGTCACTGGAAAGATCGAAGCGGAGTTGACCAACCAAAAGAAGGAGCCCGTGACGTTGGCCGTCCAGTTGCGATTTGGCGGAAAAGCGACGAAGCTATCCGATAATGGGAAGGTAGTGCTAGAAGCTTACCACGCAGAGGATTGGCATGAACAACGAGGCGACCCGATCAACAACAGCAGTGTGATCCGCTGGACCGAGACGATCCTACCGGGCGAGTCTTTCAAACCAACGGTCGATTACGAATACTACCTGCGATATTGATGACGGAACGATTGACTATTCTGACCATCGAAGACGATTCCGCGATCCGTTGCGGAATCGTCGATGCGTTGCAGTTCAGTGGTTACAATACCATCGAGTCAGGTGACGGTCCGAGCGGTAAACAGCAAGCGATTCAATGCACCTACGACTTGCTTCTATTGGATCTCGGTTTGCCAGGATTGTCAGGAATGGAAATTTTGCGTTCCGTTCGTAAGCTGCGGCTTGCAAAGCCAGTGATCGTTCTGACGGCGAAAGGTGAGGAGGCCGATCGTGTGCAGGGGCTTCGCGAAGGAGCCGATGATTACGTCGTGAAACCATTCAGCATAAAAGAGTTGGTCGCGCGTGTGGAAGCGGTCCTGCGCCGCTCGACCGAAATGTCTAAACTTGCCCCCATTCACTTTGCACATGGAGTGATCGATTTCGACAGGCGAGAGCTTCGTTATCGCGATGGGATGCGATCGGAACTGTCCGAGAGAGAAACTCTTCTACTAAAATACCTCGTTGCAAATCTTGGCAGAGCGATTTCACGAGATGAGTTGCTGACCAATGTTTGGCAATTAACACCAAAAGGGATCAGCACTCGCACGATTGATATGCACATCGCACGCTTGCGAGAAAAGTTGCGCGACAATACGGATCCACCATCGATCATCTTGACCGTTCGTGGAACAGGCTACATGTGGACAGCCCATTCGCTCGAGGCCAAACAGTGAAAAAGCCCTGGCAAATCTGGACGCTGTTTTGCGTTTGCCTGCTGGCGATTGTCATCGCCATGTCTTGGCTCAGCTTGAAGACCATTCGCCTTGATGGCCTTCGTGAATCTGACAGAGCAGAAACCGAAATGGCACGCCGCGAAGCAGAACTGCAAGAGCGAATCAGCAGCGCGTTGTACCGCATGGATTTGAAAATGTTGCCATTGGTCATTCATGAAGCAGCTCGACCACCGTACTTCTACCGGTTCCCCTCGGAGATCCATTCTCCTTCCGCAAACTTGGTGTTGCTGCGATTCCAGATTGACGCCCAAAACAACATTTCCTCTCCTGACTCGATGCGTCAGCAAACCCTATCGCAGATCCAACTCGCGGACCAGGCCTTTGACTACCAAACGCTATTGCGTCAGAGCACTGAGATGGACCATGCCGAACCGAACAACTCACTGGCAACTTCGGCTCCACCATTGAACTACGACAACAAAATTGACGCACAGCTTTCACGCGGTACAAAACGTGTCAATGAAGACTATAGTCAACGTCGTCTTTCGACGTTGGAGTTGACGCAGCAAAGTTTGTTAAACAACAGTCTGAGCTACGGCCTTCAAATGACGGAAAACAATACCCCCTTGCCGACAAAATCGAATGCGTTGCAAGCAGTCCCGATGCAACCCACTTGGATGAATGGCAAGTTAATCTTTGTTCGTCGAGTCGACGACGAAAACGGAATGGTGTTCCAGTGTTGTTGGTTGAATTGGCAGGAAATCGAACATGAACTGCAAAACGAAGTCGCGGAGTTATTGCCGAATGTACAGTTTGAAGCGATAACGCCCAATACGCAACTGAAGATCGGCACGGCACTGACGACCATCCCCGTCCAACTCGTAATCGACCGGCCAGCGATGTTGGCCCGCCTTGCAATGGATTTGCCAGCTACCGCTAGAAGCTCAGCCTTTTCGATATCCCTTTTGGCCGCTTGGTGCTGCTTGGGTCTCGCCGCACTCGCATCGGCATTGCTGCTGCGTGGAGTATTGCGATTGAGTGAACGGCGAGCGGCGTTCGTGTCCGCGGTGACGCATGAACTGCGCACCCCTCTGACCACATTTCGTATGTATTCCGAAATGTTGGCCGATGGAATGGTACCACCAGAAAAGTCAAAACAGTATGCCAACACGCTAAAGGTTCAAGCAGATCGGTTGTCGCATTTAGTCGAAAATGTCCTGCTGTTTGCGAAACTGGAGCGAAGTTCTGCGAGAATTCATAGCGAGACCGTAACGGTAGAAGGATTAATAAGCCGCTTTTCCTGTCGTTTGATGGAGCGAGCAGACGACAGTCAAATGCGATTGGTGATCGAAGTTCCTCCGTCGGTTGCCATCGTGCCCCTGTCAACTCAACCTGCTGTCATTGAACAGATTCTCTTCAACCTTGTAGACAACGCTTGTAAATACGCTCAATCGTCGGCGGACAATCGCATCATTCTTTCTGTTGGGCCAGCAGCGAATCGAATCCAATTCCGCGTACAAGATTTTGGCCCAGGAATCACGTCGGTCGATCGTAAACGTCTGTACGAGCCGTTTCACCAATCGCGTACCGCCAAGGCTAATGCGGTTGCGGGTGTAGGTCTTGGCTTGGCCCTGTGCGATCGAATGGCCAAGTCAATCGCTGGACGACTGTTTGACAAAGACTGCTCAACCGGCGCGGTGTTCATTTTGGAATTGCCGAGCGGTTGAAGCATTTACTCAGACGCATGTGCAAGGAGCATAGGGACGAGAAGAGCATACCAAAGGACGCAATTTAAACACAGCTTCGATTTGTGATGAGTCGGAAACTCTAACCCCCGATATCCGGTAAGTAACTGGCGTAAGTGCTTGCCCCATCGACATACCCGATGGGGTCTCTGGAGCAAGACTGTTTTGGAGAAATCGTAGGTGGAAAGGATATCATCGTAGAGGCAACTTCTTCACGCTTGACGGTCACGTAGCCGTTGCTGAAACTGGGCTATCCGCGTCGTAAGTGCAATTGTCTCACACTTGATTAGCTCCTCGTCAGTGGAGCATAGGGACAGAGCATCATGTCAGGTGACGCAGTGCTATCTGGACCTATCTCTGTTTTCGTTTCCTAGAACCCATGGAAATCCGTTTCTAAACCGACCTAACTCTAATCTGCTATAACTTGGGCAATGGCTTTGTGAGTGTTCCTAACTGTCTTTTACCATTCTCGAAAACATGAGCCACCACAAAATTTAATAGACGAATGACATACCTTCACTTCTCCAACAACCTATCAGTTGACCGACAGGTAATTTATCAGAAGCAATAAGCATGGCCAAAAAAAACTTGTCAAAAAGAAAGGGGCAAAGCAAAAGCGTCCCAAGAAAAAATAATCTGGCCAAGGAGCTTTCGAACCCATATTCGTCGGGAGGTGGAGGCGTCAATTTTGAAACTAGAGTTCAGACTTCGTTTGTCGTACTTATGCTCACGGGTGGGTGTGTTCCTAGCCTGGCGACTGATCCCATCACCAAGATAAAGCTGCAAGCAAAAGCAAACGGCTATAATACCGACGATTTTGTTGTATTCACGAAGAACACTCAAACTGGGAGCGTCTCTCGTCTTTTAGCTCAAGTAAAACACACAATTACAATTTCTGAAAGCGACACGACATTTGCGGAGGTAATTCATCAGGCGTGGTCGGATTTTAGAGACCCGAAGAAATTTTTGCCAAAGAAAGACAACTTCGCGTTAGTTACCGGCCCTATTAGTGCCAAAGACATCGACAACACGAGAACAATCCTAGAATGGGCGAGGCACACTGAAGATGCCAGCGAGTTTATTAGAAATGTTGAACTCGCATACTTTAGCAACGTTGCGAAACGTCAAAAGCTAAAGGCATTTCGGAAACAACTCAAACGAGCAAACAAGGGTGTAGAAATCGAAGACGGGGAGCTGCATGAATTTCTAAAGTGTTTTCACCTTTTGGGTTTTGATTTAGACGTAAAAGCTGGAGTCTCGCTCGCACTCCTTCATTCTTTGATCTCGCAGTGTGCTGAAGATAACGCGAATTCTATTTGGTCACAACTATTGTACGAGATCCAATCGTTTAATCAGAACGCCGGTACAATTTCTAGAGACTCTATTTCGATGCCTCTGGTGGAAGCTTTTGCTAGGAAGAAAGTGGCGGTAATCCCAGATGAGTTTTCGAAGCCCCGGGTTGATGAAAAAACGTTAAAAGAGATCAAAAACCCCCACGTTGTTGCTTCGGCCGGGCTTGCAGGGAAGTGGGACGAAAAAAACCCGAACGATCAAGCCATACTTGAAATGCTAACTGGGCAGAAATTTCAAGATTTGATTCAAAAGATGCGTGAGAACCTCTAATGTCTGAAAAACTCATAGCTTTAAGAAATGGGATTTGGAATATTAGCGATGCAACACTTGCGTCGCCACAAATTTCCGAAGCCATCTTCGATCAAACGATCGACAAATTGGTCGACGCATTCGAAACAGTATTTACCGAACCCAACCCGATTTTCGAACTGTTGCCCGACCAGAGATTTGCCGCAAACATCTACGGTAAGAATCCAAAGTATTCAAGGCAGCTTATGGATGGGCTTGCCACAAACTACGCAATGCTTGGGGCAAACCCCGAAAATTTTCCGAATTGTACTGACGGCTATATTGACAACAAAATTGACGGATCTGTTCGTCGGATTTTTGAAGACGCCGATTGGATTCGATGGGCGTCCATGGATAACTTCCTTACATTTTTGGCAGAAGCAACTCCGAGTGTTTTTCTTGCGGCCGTTAAAAGTAGTTTGGCGAATGAGGAAGATCCGTTCGGCAAATTATTCTCACAGGAAAGCGATGGAATCGCCGGCAGAAATTACTTGTCTGGTTTGTTTAGAGCTCTCGAAATTCTTGCTTGGAACAACGATTTGTTTGTTGAGACTTTATTAGCTCTTGCGAAGCTTGACACGAAAGACCCCGGAGGCAACTGGACCAATCGCCCATCAAATTCTTTGATTACGATACTGCTTCCATGGTTCCCTCAGACTTCAACAGCAATCGAATTGCGTGTTGCCGCGGTTAAAATCATTAACAAAGAGTTTCCAGAACAAGGATGGAGATTGTTGGTTGGCCTATTGCCAAGCAGTCATCAGATATCTTCTGGTGCAACCAAGCCGAGGTTTCGAGATTGGATTCCAGCGGACTGGAAGGACGGAAACGTTTCGCATGACGACTATTGGAAGCAAATTGATGCTTACGGGAATTATGCATTAGGGAGTCGTTAAATGGGACGGGGGTAGTTTCTGAAGGAAACGACTAACTGCACTGGAGCGAAGCGAATAAGTTTAAGCAGTGTAAGGTAACGCTTCGCGGGGGTCAGGCTTGAAAGAAATCAAATGAAGAAATCAAATGGGTCAGGTCTCTTTGATGAGTGTTCCACCGCTTGCACTGGAGCGAAGCGACACCCGAACGGTAGCCGAAAGGCTGCCGTTTTTCGTTGGTGGGCAGGATGCCCGCCATGGCTTTCGGCACGATGCCGAGTCCGCGCACGCTTCGAGCCGATAGGCGAACTTGAACGCAAGCGAATAGCGGACGAGCGTAAGCGAAGTGAGAGTTCTTCCGTGCAGCTTCGTAGACACGATTCGCCGAAAGCAAGCGGATAGGATGTCCGCCGATGATGGAAGATGCGGCAACAGGAGGTTGCCCGGCGGAGGACGACACGAAGCGAGGAACGAGCGGTGTCGTCCGTAGCCGGGTTGTAGCGGCGAGCATGGAGTCCGCAGCGGAGTGCCCGAGCGGAGACCGGGCGTCCGGCAGCGGAGCCGAGAAGACGGATCGTGATAGCCACCAACCCAACGAAACTCTGTTATACTCAGCTCTTTGTTTTAGCCCCACGGTAACGGATGCCTCTAAGAATTAAGCCCACCGTTGACTTTGCCTTCAAAAAAATCTTTGGATCTCCGGAGAACGACATCGCGTTGATTGGATTGCTCAATGCGATCTTGGATTTTGAGCGACCGATTGAAGCGGTGGAGATTCTGAATCCATTCAGTTATCAAGAATTTTCCGACA